>JAAWEA010000036.1 GCA_022794055.1 Clostridia bacterium | reverse complement strand
GAGAAAAGGAAAAAGGGAAAAAGGGTCCAGGACAAAAAATCCCTCCTGTGAAAAATATTTTTCACAGGAGGGATTTTTTGTCCTGGACCCTTTTTCCCTTTTTCCTTTTCTCTTTTTTCCTTTCACTTTTATTTTTTATAATTCTTACAATAGTTTTTTACAACACATTTTTCACATTGAGGTTTTCTTGCAATACAAGTATTTCTACCATGCCAAACAAATAGGTGATTAATATCTTTTAAATATTCTTTAGGAAAAATTTTAAGTAAATCTTGTTCTATTTTTTCTGGATCAGATTCTTCAGAAAGTCCTATTAAATTAGAAATTCTTTTAGCATGTGTGTCAACAGCAATACCTTGAGGGTTGTTAAATGCTTCAAGCATAACAACATTTGCAGATTTTCTACCAATACCAGCTAAAGATTGCAAATCCTTCATATTTTCTGGTACTTTGCCATCAAAATTTTCTAAAACTTGTTTTGCACATAACTTAATATTTTTAGCTTTATTTTTATAAAAACCACAAGGGTGAATAATATTTTCAAGTTCTTTTATATCAATATTTGCAAAGTCTTGTATTGTTTTGCATCTTTCAAAAAGTGCAGGTGTTGTTTTGTTAACTCTTTCGTCTGTGCACTGAGCAGAAAGCATTACAGCAATGACCATCTGAAAAGGAGTTTCAAAATCTAGACTACATGTTGCATCAGGATATGCTTCTTTTAGGTTTTCAACTAATTTTATTATATATTCTTTTTTTAAAGTTTTCATATTTGATTTTATTCCTTTTTATTTAATAATTTATAGCTATTATAAAAGTAAATATACAAGTTGTCAATTAATTAATTAAGTTTCTTAGTATTGTAATTATGTAATTTATATTAAAAATGCACAGAATAAGTTTGACATATATTGATATTTTTGATAAATTAAATTAAACAAAAGAGGAGGAAAATAGAATTGATTAACAATGAAGTATTTATGTTGGAAAACCAAAAAAATAAAAGAGGAATAACTTTAATAGCATTAATAATAACAATTATAATTTTATTAATTTTAGCAGGAATATCAATAGTACAATTAACAGGAAGTGGGATATTTGGAAAGGCAGAAATAGCTAATCAAAAGACAAGATATGAAACTGCAAAAGAGATTGTTAATTTAAAACTTATAGAAATAGAATTAGATTGTACAGAAAAAAATGAAAAATATAATATCGTAAAAATAGCAGAAGGAATGAAAGAAGCGAAAGACATAACAATAGAAAAGTATTATAATAAAGAGGAAGCAGCAATAAAAGAAGATATAACTAAAAATATAACAAATTTAGAAGGGATAGTAGTATCAGTAAATAAATATTCAGAATATAAATTTTTAATAGGAGAAGAATGTAAAATAAAAGGTGTATTGGAAAAAGAAGTTACTAATACAACAAGTAAAGAAGACTTTATAGATATTAAAGAATTTGAAGAAAATTTTTTTAATGGTACTAATACAAAAGTAAATAAGTTTTACCTATATAATTATGGAGATAAATGTATTGAAACAACAGGTGGATGGGATGTAGACAGACAAAGTAATACAGCAGTAGATATAGATAGCTATGATTATATGGATGTGGATTCTACTCCTGTTCCATATTGTGCATTAGGAATATCTACAAATAATTATATAGATATTTCGGCATATAAAAAATTAAAGATGAAAGTAACTGTACAAAGTAACGGGTATAATGGAACTGTAGATGGATATATATTAGGCGTAGATAAATCGAAAATTTCAACAAATAAATGGTATTCATTAGACTATTCTACAGAAAAAAGTCAAATATTAGGAGAAGAAATGATTGTTGAGCTTGATTTAAGTACTATAAGTAATGAAGATAAGAGATTTTATATTGGAATACAGGAAGGAAGTTTTCATTTAAAAGTTTATCAAATATGGTTAGAGTAGGATAATTATAAAGAAATAAATTTAAACAGTTTAAGAGTTATAATAAAATGGGGGAAGTAAAAAAATGAAAATAAGTAAAATGCTTGATAAGCTAAGAGAGAGAGAGAGAGAGAGAGCTACACTTTAGAGAAACAAAAGTTATAATATTAATAGCATTAGTAATAAATATAATTATGATATTAATCTTAACAGGGATAACAATAGTCAAATTAACAGGAAATAAATTATTGGAAAAAACTGAATTACTTGCATCAGAAATGGATAATATAGAATTTTATTATAAAAAATTAAAAAATGATAGAGGAAAAATAGATATACTAATAATAGTAAAAGATGAAAATAATGGAATTAAAGAAATAGAATATCCAAATGGAGACATTCTAATTTGTAATGGAAAGAATGAAATAGGAATAGACTTTGTAATTAATAGAAATGAGGAATATATATTTAAAATAACATCAAATAGTGGTTATATGAAAGAGGAAGTTATATGTGAAGAGTTAAAAAAACAATGGAATTTAGGAGTACAGCATGAAGAGTTTCAAACATATAAGGGAACACCAGAATATAATGGATTAGAAGAAGGATTATATTTAAAAAACTCTATAGTATCAACTAAAGAAAAGCTTGTACTTAATAAATATTATACTATTATGATTGAAGCAAAAAATATAGAAAATAATGGATGGGGATTTATGCTAGCAACAGGACAACGGAGGATCAGTTGCTGGATCTCAATTTTGGGGAATTTGTAAATTTTTAGATGGAAGCTATTGGGCATCTACTGGGGCAGGAGATTCGTTTATTGTTAAGTATAAAACACCTTTAGAAAAAGATAAATGGCATGTACATACTATAAGATATAATGGAACTATTTTTACATACTTTATAGATGGAGTAGAATTAGGTTCTTTTAATAAGCAAAGTTTAAAAAATACAAAATTATTTATAGGCGGTATAAGCAATTCGGGAACATCAAGTGCAGGTCAATATTGGGGATATGGAAATGGGTATTATAGAAATTTAGCAATATATGATGATGCTTTGTCAGATGATGAGATACAAAATTATTCATTTTAATAAAATAATAGTTTAACTTATTAAAATTTATATATTATTTGAAGTTACATAAAAAGGAACAATAAAATAGTTTTAATAATATAATATATAAAAAAGAAGGAGGTAATAATATGCTTAGTGCGTTAAAAAAGACAATAGGAGTAGTAATGATTGGAATTGGGATTGGAATGTTATTAGTATTATTACTTCCACTTACAGGGTGGCTATTTATTATAGGAGTTTCACTAGCATGTATAGGACTAATGTGGCTTGCCTGTTAAATAAAGGAGGTATTACATAATGACTATAGTAGTAAAAAAAGTTCCAAAATTTTTACGAGGATTTGTAAAAATGATTTTTGGAATTAAAGATTAAAAAATATTAAATAAAGGATAGATAAGGTTTTATCTATCCTTTATTTTAGTATAATATAGAAAATTTTTTTGACATGTAATAATTATTTTGATAGAATTGATAAACAATAAGTATTTAACAATATAATGAACATAGGAGGAAAGAAAAATGAGAGATACAAGAGGAATTACACTGATTGCTTTAATTATAACAATTATAATTTTATTAATTTTAGCAGGAATATCAATAGTACAATTAACAGGAAGTGGGATATTTGGAAAGGCAGAAATAGCTAATCAAAAGACAAGATATGCAACTGCAAAAGAGATTATTAATTTAAAACTTATGGAAATAGAATTAGATTGTACAGAAAAAAATGAAAAATATAATATCGTAAAAATAGCAGAAGGAATGGAAGAGGCAAAAGATATAACAATAGAAAAGTATTATAATAAAGAAGAAGCAGCAATAAAAGAAGATATAACTAAAAATATAACAAATTTAGAAGGGATAGTAGTATCAGTAGATAAATATCCAGAATATAAATTTTTAATAGGAGAAGAATGTAAAATAAAAGGAGTATTAGAAGGAGATGTAACTGATACAACAAGTAAGGATGCTTTTAAGGATGTTATAGAATTTGAAACAAATTCATTTGATAATATAGATTCAGAAAAAAATAAGGTTTATTTATATAATTATGGAGACAAATGTAATGAAATAACTGGGGGCTGGGAGGTAAGTAGACAACATAATACTTCAGTTGATATTGATAGCTATGATTATATGGATTTAAATGCGTATAATGATAATTATTGTGCAATAGCAGTATCCACAAGTAATATCTTAGATTTATCAGCTTATAATAAATTAAAAATGAAATTTACAGTAATAAGTAATGGGTATACAGGCCCTATTAGTGGTGGTGGATATATGTTAGGTGTAGATAAATCAAAAATTTCAATAAATAATAAATGGTATTCATTAGACTATTCTACAGAAAAAAGTCAAATATTAGGAGAAGAAATGATTGTTGAGCTTGATTTAAATACTATAAGCAATGAAGATAAAAGCTTTTTTGTTGGAATACAAGAAGGAAGATTTCATTTAAAGGTATATCAAATATGGCTAGAGTAAAAGCTTTTTATACAAAAACAAAATAGACTACATTTAATAATGTAGTCTTATATGTTTTTTTGTTTTAATTAAGCTCTTTTTACTTTACCATCTTTTAAACATTTTGCACAAACGTGAATTCTTTTAGCTTCACCATTTTCCATTATAGCTTTAACACTTCTTAAATTTGGTTTCCAAGTTCTTGGACTTCTTTTACTTATATGTGAACGAGTAATGCTAAGCTTATTTCCATTACTTTGTGTTTTACCACAAACTGCACATTTAGCCATTATATTTGCACCTCCTAATTATAAAAATAAATTGACTGCTAATAAGTTTATCATAAAAAAATATAAAAAACAAGTATTTTTTGAAAAATATAAAAAAAACCTTGCAAAATAGGAAAATTATGGTATAATATAGTGGCTATTAAAAAGAAACATAGAATAAGAAAGGATTGAATAAATAATGAAATGTAATGTTGAAAAAACAGAAAAAGCAAATGAAGTTAGATTAGAATTAACAATAGAAGCTCAAAAATTTGATGAAGCAATTAAAAAGGTATATTTTCAAAGTGCAAAATATTTTAATATTCCAGGATTCAGAAAAGGAAAAGCACCAATGAATATTGTAGAAAAATATTATGGAAAAGAAATATTTTATGAGGATGCATTTAATGAAGTAGTACCAAATGAATTAGATGTGGCACTAAAAGAAAATAATATAGAAGTAGTAAGTAAAGCAGATATTGATGTAAAACAAATTGAAAAAGGAAAAGACTTAATATTTACAGCAGTATTCCAAACAAAACCAGAAGTAGAACTTGGAAAATATAAAGGTATAGAAATTAAAAAAATTGAGTATAATGTATCAGATGAAGATATTAACCATGAACTAGGGCATATGCAAGAACACAATGCAAGACTAATTTCAATTGAAGACAGAGCAGTAGAAAGTGGAGATACAACAACAATTGATTTTGAAGGATTTGTAGATGGAGTTGCATTTGAAGGTGGAAAAGCAGAAGGACATGAACTAGAAATAGGAAGCAATACATTTATTCCAGGATTTGAAGATCAAATTATTGGAATGAAAATTGATGAAGAAAAAGATATCAATGTTAAATTTCCAGATGAATATTTTTCAAAAGACTTAGCAGGGAAAGATGCAACATTTAAAGTAAAATTACATGAAATAAAGAAAAAAGAATTACCAGAACTAGATGATGAATTTGCAAAAGATGTTAGTGAGTTTGAAACTTTAGATGAATTAAAGAAAAACATTAAACAAAAATTAGAAAAAGATGCAGAACAAAAACAAAAATATGAAACAGAAGATGCAGTTATAAAAGCAGTATGTGAAAATATCAAAGTAGAAATTCCATCAGGAATGATAGAAACAGAAACAGAAGATATGTTGAAAAATGTAGAAAATAGATTATCATATCAAGGATTGAAGTTAAATCAATATCTTCAAATGATGGGAAAGACAGCAGAGGAAGTTAAAAAAGAATATGAACCTCAAGCAACTGAAGCTATCAAATCAAGATTAATGTTAGAAGCAGTAATCAAGGCAGAAAAAATAGAGGCAACAGAAGATGAAATCGTAGAAAAATTAAAAGAAATGGCAAAAAGTTATGGCAAAGCAGAAGACGACAAAGAATTTTTAGAAAACGAAAATGTAAAAAAATACATAAAAAATGGAATAGAATCTGAAAAAGCTTTAGAATTCTTAGTTAAAAATGCAAAAATGAAATAATTTTTCAAGTAGCCATAAAATGATACGAATATTAACATTAATAAAAAGAAAGGTTGGGGTTGGAAAATATTCATTACCAATCTTTTTGAATTTAAAGGAGGAAAATATGTTAGAAAAAAATAGTTTAGTACCTTACGTTATTGAACAAACAAGTAAAGGAGAAAGATCTTATGATATTTTCTCAAGATTATTAAAAGATAGAATTATATTCTTAGGGGAAGATGTAAATGCTACATCAGCAAGTTTAGTTATTGCACAATTATTATTCTTGGAATCAGAAGATCCTGATAAAGAAATATCATTATACATCAATTCACCAGGAGGTTCAATTACAGATGGTATGGGAATTGTTGATACAATGAATTATATTAAATGTCCTGTAACAACAATTTGTGTAGGATTAGCAGCAAGTTTTGGAGCTGTACTTTTAGCAAATGGAGAAAAAGGAAAAAGGTTTGCGACACCAAATTCAGAAATATTAATACATCAGCCATTGATTGGTGGTCATGGTGGAGGAATTTCAGGTCAAGCAACTGAAATTAAAATTCACGCTGATCACATGATAAGAACAAGAGCCAAATTAAACAAATTATTAAGTGAAAAGACTGGTCAATCTATTGAAACAATTGAGAAAGATACAGAAAGAGACCACTATATGACAGCTGAAGAAGCGTTATCTTATGGATTAATAGATGGAATTATGGATAAGAGAATGTAATTATGTTTATAAAAAGTAGAAATGTTGAAAAATAATTGGAACTTAATATAATTAAATGTCCAGTTATTTTCCAACAAAATTTGTGCCTTAAGATTTTAAAGACGAAGATTTTAAAGAAGTCTTTGGAGTACGATGAATGAAGCGAAGCGAGAGAAAGGAATGATAATAAATATGGCAAAAAATGATGTACCAAAGAGTGTAAGGTGCTCGTTTTGTGGTAAATCACAAGAAAGTGTAAAAAAAGTAGTGGCAGGACCAGGAGTATATATTTGTGATGAATGTGTTGATTTGTGTACAAGTATAATTGCAGCAGAATGTTTTGAAGAGGAAGAAGTTGGCTATACATTAAATGATTTAGATAAAATACCAAGTCCAAAAGAAATAAAAAATATTTTAGATGATTATGTAATTGGTCAAGAAGAAGCTAAAAAAACATTGTCAGTAGCTGTGTATAATCATTATAAAAGAATTGCTCATGAAGAATGTGAAAAAAAGGATGAAGTCGAAATTCAAAAAAGTAATATTTTAATTTTAGGACCAACAGGTTGTGGTAAAACACTTCTTGCAAGAACACTTGCTAAAATATTAAATGTACCATTTGCTATAGCTGATGCTACTACTCTAACAGAAGCTGGATATGTAGGAGAAGATGTTGAAAATATATTATTAAAATTAATTCAAGCTGCAGATGGAGATATAGAAAAAGCGCAAAAAGGAATTGTTTATATTGATGAAATTGATAAAATAACAAGAAAATCTGAGAATTTATCAATTACTAGAGATGTAAGTGGAGAAGGTGTGCAACAAGCATTATTAAAAATTATAGAAGGAACTATAGCATCTGTTCCACCTCAAGGTGGAAGAAAACATCCAAATCAAGAAATGTTACAAATTAATACAGAAAATATTTTATTTATTTGTGGAGGTGCATTTGAAGGGTTAGAAAACATAATAAATGAAAGGATTGGTAAAAAAACTATTGGATTTGGAGCTAAAATTGAAAGTCAAAAAGAAATTAATAAGTATGAAATTTTCCAAGAGTTATTACCACAAGATTTATTAAAGTATGGGCTTATTCCAGAATTTATAGGAAGGTTACCAATTATTGCAACTCTAAAAGATTTAGATAAAGAAATGTTAATAAAAATCGCGACTGAGCCAAAGAATGCTTTAGTAAAACAATATAAGAAATTACTAGAAATGGATAATGTTGAATTAGAGTTTAATAGAGAAGCTTTGGAAGCAATAGTAGAAAAAGCATTAGAAAGAAAAACGGGAGCAAGAGGACTTCGTTCTATAATAGAAGAAATTATGAGAGACATAATGTTTGAAATTCCATCAAAACCTGATATTTCTAAATGTATTATAAGCAAAGATACAGTTTTAAATAATACAGAACCAGAAGTAGAAAAAAGAGAAATACAAGAAAAAATTGAAATAAAGAAAAAAAGACATTTACCTGAAAAAGATAATAAAGAAACAGCATAAATATAATTAATATAGGAGCTTTTTTGAATAAATCAACCTAGACTAATAATTAGTCTAGGTTGAATTTATATAAAAGTAGTCAAAAGGTGTGTTCTTATTAACATATATTATTAGATTTCAAGAGCAGAATCTAATGCTAGTTTAATCATATTATTTAAGCCAGTTTGACGTTCTTCAGCTGTTGCAATATTTTTAATGAATTTAGAATCGACTACACTCATTAAACAAGTTGCTTTTTTATTTAATAGTTTAGCATTATAAAATAAGGCAAAAGCCTCCATTTCTGCAGAAATAGGATTAAAATCTTTTGGTGTTCTTTCTAAAAATTTATTTACATTAGACATATAAACATCAAAACAATCTGAACATATAGTATTTCCTTTTGTTATTTTAATATTATTATTTAAAGCAGTTTTTTCAATTATAGAATTTAGATAGTTATTAGATGAAATGAGATGACAATTTTCATTATTAAAAGTTAGAGCATAATTTCCTTCTGAAAAACATTGCTCACTTAGAATAATATCAAAAAGTTGTAAATCTGGAGAATAAGAACCACAAGATCCTATTCTAATTATATTATCTACATCATAAAGTTTAAATAATTCGTAAGAATAAATTCCCATACTAGGCATTCCCATTCCAGACGCCATTACAGTTAATGTCTTTCCTTTATAAGTTCCTGTATAAGCATACATTCCTCTTACTTGATTTACAAGTTTAAAATCATTTAAAAAATTCTCAGCTATATATTTTGCTCTTAATGGGTCTCCAGGCATAATAACTGTTTTTGCAATTTGTCCTAATTCTGCTTCATTATGTGGTGTTGACATGTAAAATTCCTCCTTTGATTTATCTAACTATAAATAGCTAATTTTAGTATAACAATAATATAAAAAAAAATCAAAAAAATATTTGTAAAGTTCTTAAAAATTTTAAGCTATTGATATAAAATTATTGCAAAAAATGATAACTTATGATATAAACTAAATTGTATTATTATAAAAATACAAGAAAAAGAGGTGAGAGAATGATTAAAGCTTATGCTAAGTCTGACAAAGGTAAAGTTAGAGAAATGAATCAAGATTATTATTATATATCAAATTCCATAGATGAAATACAAATATATATATTAGCAGATGGAATGGGAGGATATAATGGTGGAGAAATAGCAAGTAAGCTTGCAGTTCAATCAGCTAAAAGTTATATTGAAGATAATTTTAAACAAATAAAAAAAGATAGAGAAAGTATAATAAAATTAGTAAAAGATAGTATGGAATATGCAAATATGGTTGTGTATGAAAAAGCAAAACAAAATCAAGAACTCCAAGGGATGGGAACAACTTTAGAGATTGCTTTAATACATAATAATAAAGTTTATATAGGACATATAGGAGATAGTAGAATATATAGGATAAGGAAAGAATTTATTAGGAAGTTAACACAAGACCATAGTTATGTGCAAAAATTAGTAAAAGATGGAACAATAACTAAAGAACAAGCAAATCATCATCCTCAAAAAAATATGTTAATGAAAGCTTTAGGATGTAATATATTTGCAGAGCCAGATGTTATGGTAAAGGGATTTTTGAAAGATGATATTTTAATAATGTGTTCAGATGGTTTAAGTAATTTAGTAGAGCAAGAAGTTATTTATCAAAATGCTAGTAGAGATATAGAACAAGCTACAAAAGATTTAGTGGCATTTGCAAATGATAATGGAGGGTATGACAATATTACAGTTGTTATAATTAAAAATATATAACATTTCACATAAAACTTGTTTAAGGAGAGATTAAATATGAATTTAGAAGGTAAGATTTTAGGAAATAGATATGAAATCTTAGAAAAAGTTGGAAATGGAGGAATGGCAACAGTTTATAAAGCAACAGATACAGTTTTAAAAAGATTTGTCGCAGTAAAGATTTTAAGAGATGAATTTACAACAGATGAAGAATTTATAAAAAGATTTGAAACAGAAGCACAATCAGCAGCAAGATTAACACACCCTAATATTGTTTCCATATTTGATGTAGGTGTAGATAATGGTATTTATTATATTGTTATGGAATTAATACAAGGGAAAACTTTAAAAGAGATTATTTTAGAGGAAAAAGGACCTCTTCCATGGAAATGGTCAGTAAATGTTGCAATTCAAATAGCATCAGCGTTAGAAATGGCTCACAAAAATAATATTATTCATAGAGATATAAAACCTCACAACATTATTATTACAGAAGATGGAATAGCAAAAGTAACAGATTTTGGAATTGCAAAGGCTGTATCAAATTCTACTATAACAGCATTTGGAACAACCATTGGATCTGTTCACTATTTTTCACCAGAACATGCAAGAGGAGGATATACAGATGCAAAATCAGATTTGTATTCATTAGGAGTAGTTTTATATGAAATGGTAACAGGAAAAGTACCATTTGATGCAGATACTCCTGTATCAGTTGCTCTAAAACACATGCAAGAAGAGCCTATACAACCAATTGAAGAAAATCCTAATATACCAGAAGCTATTAATAAAATAGTTATGAAAGCATTGAAAAAGGAAGCTATGCTTAGATATCAAACTAGTACAGAATTTTTAAAAGATTTAAAAGCTGCATTAAAAGATCCATCAGGAGATTTTGTAGAAGAAATAGATTATAATCCAACCGCTAAAACACAAAAGATTTCTACAGAAGATTTTCAAGATGTTAATTTAGAGAGAAATCAAGAAGAAAATAAATTTATTGCTTTTATAAAAAGACATAAATTATTAAGTACAATTGTAGGAGTAATTTTACTATTTTGTATTGCATTTGGTGGAACTATGACTATTTTAAAAGTTACAAATCCAAAAGAAGTAGAGTTGCCAGATGTTGTAGGACTTACAAGAGAAGAAGCAGAAGAAAAAATAAAGAAAGCAAAATTAAAATTTGAAGTTGAGGCAGAAGAATATAGTACAGAAGTGGAAGAAAATCATATAATTAGTCAAAAACCTAATTATACAGAAATGTATAATAAAGTAAAAGAAGGAAGTACAGTACAAGTTATTATAAGTAAAGGGACAGAAAAGACTAAAGTACCAAAAGTAGTAGGAATGACAGAAGATGAAGCTATTCAAGCTTTAGAAGAGGCAAAATTGAAAGTAGAGATTGTGGAAGAGACAAGTAAGAAGATTGAAGAAGGATATGTTATAAGTCAAGAAACAGAAGCAAATTCAGAAGCAAATGCAGGTGATACAGTAATAATTCATGTTAGTACAGGTACAGGAATTAAACAAGTTACAATGATTGATGTAACAGGAAAGTCAGAAGCAGATGCTAAAGCTGCTTTACAGTCATTGAAGTTAGTTGTAAATGTTGGAACAAGTGAAGATAATTCAAAAGATAATGGAGTTGTATTAAAACAATCAATAGAAGTTGGAAAGGTTATAGATGAAGGTACAACTGTTACTATTACAGTAAATAAGCTAGTAGAAGCTAAGACTGTTCCGATAAAAGTTAATGTTAAATCTTTATTAGATGGAAATATATATGAATCATCTAGTGATGCAGAAGGAGAGCAAAAAGTCAAAAATGTTAAATTAGAAGTAAAAGTAGGGGAAGATACTATTTATTCTCAAACTGTAAAAGCTTCAGAAACATCTGTATCAGTGGGAAATGCTAAAGGTACAGGTTCAACAGTTGTAAAAGTATATATTGATGGAGTATTAAAAAATGATGGAGGATATACTTTGTATTATAATAATGTAAATTCTTATACAGCTGAATAATGTAAAAGGAATATAAACAAACTAAACAAAACTAAAGAATGGAGAAATCCATTCTTTATAAATTAGTATTGGAGGAAATATGCGAGGAATAATTATTGAAAATATCGCGAATTTATATAGAATAAAGGTAGACAAAAATATTTATGAAGCAAATGCAAGAGGAAAATTAAAAAAAGAGGAAATTGTGCCTATTGTAGGTGATAATGTCGAAATAGAAATACTAGATGAAGAAAATAAAAAAGCAGTAATTAATGAAATAATGCAAAGAAAAACTTATGTAAAGAGGCCTAAATTAAGTAATATTACACAAATTATTTTAGTATTATCTAGTAAAAATCCAAAACCAGATTTATTACTGTTAGATAAACAATTAGCATTTGCAGAATATTTAAAAATTAATCCAATAATTATTTTAAATAAAACAGACTTAGATAAGAATCATGGGTTTGAAGACATTAAGAATGTTTATAAAAAAATAGGATATACAGTAATAGAGACAGTTGCAAAAGAAGATATAGGAATAGAGCAGTTAAAACAAAATTTAAATGGAAATATAAACGCATTTTCTGGAAATTCTGGTGTAGGCAAATCAACATTAATAAATGCTATTTTTCAAAATAGTATTACACAAGAAGGTGAAATTAGTAAGAGAAATCAAAGAGGAAAAAACACAACAACATCAATAAAATTATATGAAGTTGACGATAATACATATATAGCAGATACTCCAGGTTTTTCTACATTTGACATCTCAGAAATAGAATATAATGATTTAGATAAATATTTTAAAGATTTAAAAGAGCATGTAAAAAATTGCGAATTTATAGGATGTACTCATATAAAAGAAGAAAGATGTGGAATAAAAGAGGCAATAAAAAATGGAAAAATAGATGAAGGTAGATATAAAAGATTTTGTAAAATTTATGAGGAATTAAAAGAAAAAGATAGATATAAGTATTAAATTTCAACTTATATAATTTAGTAATTATTATATAAATAAAGGAGGAAAAAATGATAGAGGTTTCAACATCACTATTATCGTTAAAAAATGGAGAAGAATCGATAACTATTTTGGGACTGGAAAAAGCGAAAACAGATTATATTCACATAGATGTAATGGATGGGAAATTTGTAGAAAAGAATACTTACCAGAGAATGCTAGGTTATTCATCTTATGTAAAAAGAATTACAAATTTGCCATTAGATGTTCATTTAATGGTAGAAAATATAGAAGAAGCAATTGAGGATTTTGTGCCTTATGATCCTAATATTATTACATTTCACTTTGAAGCTTGTAAAGATAAAGAAGAAGTAATGAAATATATATATAAAATAAAAGAAAATCATTGTAGAGTAGGACTAAGTGTTAAGCCTGAGACAAATATAGAAGATATATATGAATTTTTACCTTATGTGCATATATGTTTGGTTATGACAGTAGAACCTGGAAAGGGTGGACAGACTTTTTTATCAGATATGGTTGAAAAGGTTTCTAAATTAAAACAATATATAGATAAAAATAAGATTGAAATAGATATTGAAGTAGATGGTGGAATAAATTTGAAAACAGCAGATAATGTGAAAGAAGCTGGAGCTAATGTTTTAGTTTCAGGAACAGCTATTTTAATGGCAAAAGATTATAAAGAAATTATTGATGAATATAGGAATAATCAATAAATAATATATCAAAGTAGACTACTTTATTATAAATAAAAACTAGCTCTGTTAATGTATTAACAGAGCTAGTTTAAGTTTATAAATAATCTAACATATTATTTATTCTAAAATATTCTTATTTGAATTAGGAAGGATAGATAATATTAAAATTCCTAATCCAATAACAATAGTTGCAATAGATACTATAACACTAACATAAGGGATTTGAGTAATTCCCCAAATAACAAGAGTTGTTAATATTAGTATTCCAAATTTTACGATATTTTTTGTAATATTTAATTTTGTACAAATATAATTATTAATACTAATTGTAAATAACGTTCTTGCAATAGCGATAAATAAAATGTATAGAACTAATAGTAATAAAGAAACTCCAGCTGTTAATTGTAATAGTAGTAAAATAAAACAAATAATTGGTACTACTAATAAGAAAAGTAATCCTAATCCTATAGATAGTAATAATTTTTTACTAATATAATTGCTAGAATTTTCTAAAAATTTAGGTGCAAGCCATAAGCAAATTAACCAAATAATTAATACAAAGGAAATGAAAGCTCCTAAATCTAAAATATAATCAGCAATTATAGATGCAAAAGATACAGTTTTGTTAATAGCTATTGAATTATAATGTATATCTCCATTTACAGAATTTTCAGGAATAGAAATTTCAGATTTTGCATAGTAGTCTAAGTTTCCATGTATAACTCCTTTTGAATTACCATCAGTATTAAAATTTATATTAGAAGCTGTTACAAAAGCATTTCGTCCAATTGTTCCATTAATATTAAAAGTGTCAGCAGTTAATTTTGCATCACGATAAATTTTTCCTCCTGAAATTGTTGTGATTCTAGACATAGAATAAACATCATAAACAATACCTTTTATTTCAATTGAATCAGCTGTAACAAATAAGTTGTTAAAAATATAAGCTTGTTCATCAACAATTAAAGTTTTTGCAATAATAAAAGCATCTCCACCAATTTGTGAGTTAATGGTTACAGTATCAGCACAAACAAATAAATTACCATCTACAATATAATCAATTGTAACATTTTTTTCTAAAAGATATACATCACTTTTTTTGTAAGAATCATTTGATTGTTGAGAAGTCATAATACTATTCTCAACTTCATTACCTTGTTCTGAGATTGGCATAATTCCATTATCACTTATTTCATTTTCTGCAAAAACGAAAGAAGAAAATAATAAAATAATTATAAAGAAAATTGCCAGAATTTTCGTATGTTTTTTAAACATAAAAGACCTCCTTAAAAATTTATTAATATGGTAAAATCATATATCTTTGATAATATTTTGTCAATTATTTTTTTAATATATTTAAGCAAATATCATATAATTTTGACAATTACATAATATTATTGTATAATATAGCTTAAAAGGATGTTGATATATATGATAAAAGAAGAAAAGTGTATAGAATATTATTTTGATTCAAAAAAATATAATCAAATTCAAATAATAGAAAATATGGAAAAGGAAAAATTGGAATTTCCTAAGGAGCAAGTAGAGTTAGAAATATTTTTAAATCAATATGGAATATATGTTGTAAAGTTAGTATTTCCAAATAACAAGATTTCTATTATTAGAGATACGATTAAAGAAAAAATTCAAGATAAAATGCAGTACAAAATTGAAGATGTACAAAATATAATTAAAAAATATATAAGAAAAGATATTAATGAGAAAATATATAGTCATGCAACAAAGATTTTTAATAAATTTAAAATAAAAGGAAATTTTATTCAATATAACTTTAGTAAAATATATAATAAAAACTTGTAAGTAGAAAAAATATATGCTATTATAATTAAAATCCTATAAAAAAGCAAAATATAGTATAAAAATTTATTAACAGAGAGAATGTCCAAGGCTGAAAGGCATTTGAATAAAGTATACTATAAAATTTCACTTTTTTGGACTTTTTCTGAATATTCCTATGCACGGGAAAATAGTAGGAAGAAGCGGTTGCACCGTTAAAACTGTAATAAGGTTAACAATATTAGTTAATAAACTTAGGTGGTACCACGAAATAATAATCCATTTCGTCCTATATTAGTAGGAGGGAATGGATTTTTTGAATTATAGGAAAGTTCTCCAAACTACCTATAATATAAATTATTTAATATAAGGAGGAAAACATGAAAGAACAAATTTTAAAAATCAAACAAAATTCAATTGAAGAGATTGAAAAAGCAGAAGACTTAAAAGAGCTAAATGAAATTAGAGTAAAATACTTAGGTAAAAAAGGAGAATTGACATCAGTTTTAAGAGGAATGGGAAGTTTGTCTCCAGAAGAAAGACCAATTATTGGAGAATTAGTAAATGTAGTAAAAAATGATGTAGAAACTTTAATTCAAGAAAAAGAAGAAAAATTCAAGCAAGAAGAATTAAATAAAAAGTTAGAAGCAGAAAAAATTGATGTTACATTACCAAGCACAAAGATGAAAAGAGGAAGTTTGCACCCAGTAAACAGAATTATTGAAGATATTGAAGACTTATTTGTATCAATGGGATATGATGTAGTAACAGGCCCTGAATTAGAAAATGATGAATATTGTTTTGAAAGATTAAATCTTCCAAAAGGACATCCAGCAAGAGATATGCAAGATAGTTTTTATATAACAGAAGAATATTTATTAAGAACACAGACATCAGCAGTTCAAGCAAGAACAATGATGACA
Organism: Clostridia bacterium; assembly: GCA_022794055.1. Classification (GTDB taxonomy): domain Bacteria; phylum Bacillota; class Clostridia; order TANB77; family CAG-508; genus CAG-269. The sequence goes on along the minus strand of JAAWEA010000036.1, from coordinate 16,674 downwards.
AATACTGAAAAAACTCCAATTAGAATGATTACAGCTGGAAAGACTTATAGAAGAGAAGATGATGCAACACATTCACATCAATTCAATCAAATAGAAGGGCTAGTAATAGATAAAAAAGAAAGAAATGTCTCTTTAGCAGATTTAAAAGGAACACTTGAAGTATTTGTTAGAAAAATTATTGGAGCTAATTTAGATTTAAGATTTAGACCAAGTTATTTTCCATTTACAGAGCCATCTTATGAAGTTGATGTAACTTGTTTTAAATGTGGTGGAAAAGGATGTAATTTATGCAAACAAACAGGTTGGATTGAAGTTTTAGGAGCAGGCATTGTTCATCCAAATGTACTAAAAATGAATGGATATGACCCAGAAAAATATGGTGGATTTGCATTTGGTACTGGAATTGATAGGTTAGCAATGTTTAGATATGGAATTACAGATATGAGATTTCTGTATGCTAATGATGTTAGATTTCTTTGTCAATTTGATAGAAAGGATGAGGAATAATTTCCAAAATAAACTTCGTCTTGCTTCGTTAATTTTCATTAAAAAATGCTCAAAGTACACACGTACATTTCCGCTTTTTTAATGAAAATTGCCTAGCAATACTCGTTTCTTTTGAAAATTAAGAAAAATAAAGGAGAGGAAGAAAGTGAAATTAAGTTTAAATTTTGTAAAAGATTATATAGATTTAGATGAAAAATTATCAGTAGAAGAAATAGCAGAAGCTATGACAAAATCAGGAAATGAATATGACACAGCAGAAAAATTAGTAAATGCAACTAATTTAGTAATAGGAGAAGTAAAAGAATGTGAAATGCACCCAGATTCAGATCATTTACATTTATGTAAGGTTGATATTGGAAGTGAAGTTTTAAATATTGTATGTGGTGCACCAAATGTTAGAAAAGGATTAAAAGTAATTGTCGCTAAAGTTGGAGCAGAACTACCAGGAGATTTTAAAATAAAAACAGGAATGATTAGAGGTCAAGAATCTAATGGAATGTTATGTGCTTTATATGAAATTGGTATAGACAAAAAGTTTTTATCAGAAGAAGACAAAAATGGAATTCATGAATTACCACAAGAAGCTCCAGTAGGCGAAGACCCAATTAAATATATGGGGTTAAATGATGAAGTAATAGACTTTGAATTAACAGCAAATAGAGGAGATTTACTAAGCATTTTAGGAATGGCTTATGAATTAGGAGCGATATATAATAAAGATGTTAAACCAGTAAAAACATCTTATGAAGAAAAAGGGGAAGACTTAAATAAAGAATTTTCAGTAGGAATTGAAACAGAAAATTGTAAATTATTTTTAGCTAAAAAAGCAAAAAATGTGAGTTTAAAAGAAAGCCCAGATTTTATAAAAAATAGATTAATAGCTAGTGGAATTAGACCAATAAATAATGTTGTAGATATTAGTAACTATGTAATGCTAGAACTTGGGCAACCATTACATTTTTATGATGCAGATAATTTAGGTAATAAAATAGTTGTTAGAATGGCTAACAAAAATGAAAAATTAACAACATTAGATAATACAGAAAGAATATTATCAGAAGAAGATATTGTTATAACAGATGGAAATAAATCAATTGGTTTAGCTGGTGTTATGGGTGGTCTAGATACAGAAGTTGAAGAAACAACTAAAAATGTGATAATTGAATCAGCAATTTTTGATTCAGTAAAGGTAAGAAAAACATCAAATAAAATATTAAGAAGTGAAGCAAGTAACAGATTTGAAAAAGGATTAGATCCAGCAAGGACATATATGGCTATGGAAAGAGCTTGTACATTACTTGAAAAATATGCAGATGCTCAAATTCAAACAGGTATTGTGAAATATGATACAACAAAAAATCAAGAAAAAGAAATTGAAATAGAGTATAAATTTATAAATGATGTATTGGGAACAAATATATCTAAAGAAGATATATTGCAAGTATTCAAAAATTTATCTTTTGAAATACAAGACAAAGGAATATCAGCATTAGTAACAGTTCCAACAAGAAGAATTGATATATCAATTAAAGAAGATTTAGTTGAAGAAGTAGGAAGAATTTATGGAGTTGATAATATTCAAGGGAAATTACCAGTAGTTCCAATGAAAATGGGAAGTTTAGATAAAACTACTAGAAAAATTAGAGCAAAACTAAGTAATTTAGGACTTAATGAAACTTTGTCTTATATCTTAATAAATGATAAAGATATTCATAAATTTACAGTTGATGATTTTGAGGAGGTAAAATTATTAGATCCTATAACAGAAGAAAGAAATACTTTAAGATATAGTATGATACCATCTTTATATAAAATTTATGAATACAACAAATCAAGAGAAAATAAAGATGTTTGTTTATTTGAGATTGGGAAAGGCTTTTGGAAAAAAGGTGAAGAATATGGAGAAAATCAAAAAATATGTGTTCTTATGACAGGAAAATATTATGAAGGAATTGGGCATAGTAAAAATGTTGATTTTTATGATATTAAGGGAATTGCAGAGGAGTTATTAGATTACTTAGGATATGAAAATAGATATAGTTTTGTAATTCCAAAACAAATGCCAGTAGAATTTCATCCAGGTCAAACAGCTGAAATATCAGTAAATAATGATATTGTTGGAATTGTAGGAAAAATACATCCATCAATTGAAAATGAACCAGTATATGTTATGGAAATAAATTTAGATAAGTTACTAGCAAAAAGAGTGGGTAAAATGAAGTTTAAAGAAATTTCAAAATTCCCAGTTGTTAGAAAGGATTTGGCTCTTTTAGTAAATAAAGATATGACTTCAAAAGAAGTTGAAATGCTAATTAAGAGAAAAGCAGGTAAATTATTGTTAGATATTAATGTGTTTGATGTTTATGAGGGCAAGAATATTGATGAAACTAAGAGAAGTATTGCTTATTCATTGACTTTTGGTGCAAATGATAGGACTTTGAGTGATGATGAAATCAATGAAATTATGAATAGAGTGATAGAAGAATTGGCTAAGGGAGGAATAGAGTTGAGAAAGTAGAAAAATATTTGCAATTTTATTTTGATTATAGTATAATTATTAGATAATGAATGTTTTACTCTGATTCATTTAAGAAATTAAAAACAGCAAATGGGTGCAAATGCACAAGAAGGAGGCAAAAAAAGATTGATAATAAAACAATAGAAAACTTAGAAGTAACAGATAGAGAAACAATCAAAGAGATAGAATCGATATATAGATGCGCAATAAGATATGAAGAGGAATTGAAGAAGTTAAATATTGAGATAATATTTGAACTTCTTAAGACAGAATTTATGATAGAAAAATGTTATTACCAAGAGTTAGATGAAAAAGGAAGATTAACAGAAGAAGGTAAAAAAAAGAAAAAAGCTGAAACGCTTAAACAGTTTATAAGAGATATAGAGATATAAAGAAATGAGTTATCAATCAGCACATCCCCCGACATTTTTTGTCGGGGGTATCGTTTTATTAAATATTCTAATATTCAAACCAAAAATCAATTGACAAATCAGTTATATATTGGTAATATAATAAAAACAAAAGAAAGAGAAGCGAGGAAGATGAAAAAAATCAATCCAAATATATATATAAAAAAAGTAGAAGACATCACTATAGAACTACTATTAAAAAACAAAATAAAACTACTAATATTAGATGTTGATAACACATTAATAGACTATTATGAAAAACTATCTGAAAATATAGAAAACTGGGCAAAAGAAATGAAAGGACAAGGAATAAAACTATATATATTATCAAACACAAATAACAAAGAAAAAGTAAAAAAAGTAGCCAGCAAACTAGAGGTACCATATAAAAATTTTGCAATGAAGCCATTTAAAAAAGGATTTTTATCAATACAAAAAGAAATAAATGTAAAATCCGAAAACATAGCAGTAGTAGGAGATCAAATATTCACAGACATATTAGGAGGAAACAGATGTAACTTTTTTACAATATTAGTAGACCCAATTAATGACAAAAAAGATTATTGGTATACAGCATGGAAAAGACCAATTGAAAACAAAATAAAGAAAAAATATGGCACAAAAGAGGAGAAAAGAAAAGATGTATATTAATGAAACATATATAGGATACTATGCGATATCAGCAATATTAGGCATTTTAGTGGGTTTATTAATAGACTGGATGAATACAAGACTATCAGATGGTAAAAATGTATTTTCTAAAGACATTATTAATGAATACTTTGTAGATTTTAAACCTAAATACATATTTATAGCAATTACGAGCATTATATATATAGTATTAGTATATCATTATGGAGTAAAAAACAGTTTTATTGCAAATTTAGATTTAATTAAATTTATGATATTAACACCAATGTTACTATCAGCATTTGTAATAGATTACAAGCTTCAAATTATTCCAAACAGATTAAATCTAACAATGTTTGAAATAGGTCTTGTAATAGCATTTTTATATGGACTATCAGATGTAGCAATAACAATTAATATGATACTTGGAACAATAGTAGGAGGAGGAATTTTCTTATTAATAACATTAATAGGTGGAGCAATATATGGAAAAGAAGCAATGGGATTTGGTGATATAAAATTGATGGGTGCATTAGGAATTTATTTTGGATTATCAAATATAATTGCAATAACATTAGTATCATTTTTAATTGGAGCAATATTGAGTATTTTTTTATTAGTAACAAAAATAAAGAAAATGAATGAATATATACCATTTGGACCATTTATTGTTTTAGGAACATTTATTAGTATTTTTGTACCATTTGAAGTAATAAAAACTACATTACTACAAATTTTTACATTAGGATTGTATAAATAATAATAGGGGGATTGTTTATGAATCTAAAACTACAATGGCTAAGAAATAAAATGTCAAGTTTAAATTTACAAGGAATGATTATTTCAAATCCAATTAACATTAAATATTTAACTAACATAGAAGCAGAAGGAACATTACTTATAACACCAAAGGAAAATATCTATATAACTGATGGAAGATATGTTGAAGAAGTACACAGTATATTAACATTATTTGATGAAATAATTGTATATGATTTGAAAGATATATCAAAAGAGGATTATGAAAATGTTTTTTCATATTGTGAAAATGTAGGATTTGAAGAAAATTATATAACATATTCAACTTACAAAGAATGTATAAGAAAATACAGAATTAATAATTTTGTCGAAACAGAAGATATTATTGAAAAGCAAAGAATGATTAAAGATGATGAAGAATTGCAAAAAATTATCAAAGCTTGTGAAATAACAGATAAGTGCTTTAGTTATATTCTTGAGTTTATTAAGCCAGGAATGACAGAAAAACAAATAGCAAGAGAAATAGAAGAATATTATAGAAAAAGAGCTGATGGACTATCATTTGAAACAATTGTTGCTTCAGGAGAAAATACATCAAAGCCACATGCTGTACCAACAGATAGACAAATTAAGGAAAAAGACATAATTACAATTGATATGGGATGTAAAGTGGATGGATATTGTTCAGATATGACAAGAACAATTTTTGTAGGTGAGCCAACAGAACAAATGAAAAAAATATATGATTTAGTTTTAAAAAACCAGGAAATAGCACTACAAGAGTATAAAGATGGTGCAAATGCAAGACAAATAACAAAAATGATAGAATCAGATTTTAAAATAAATGATTTCAATTTAATACATGCTTTAGGACATGGAGTAGGATTAGAAATACATGAAGCACCTTTTATTAATAGTAAAAATGAAGCAGTTTTAAAAGAGAATATGGTTGTTACTGATGAGCCAGGTATTTATATTCCAGGTAAGTTTGGAGTTAGAATTGAGGATACTGTGCATATTACAAAAAATGGTTGTATAAAATTAACAAATTCAGAGAAAAATTATATTATAATATGATGGAGATAATAAAAATGGAAAAGATAAAAAATATTGTAAGTAATCTATTAGAAAAAATAAATGACTTAATAAAAAATGTATTAGGAAATAATGGAACAAAAATGTTATTAGAAGAAAATTATTATGTATATAAAATGGTAAATCGTCAAATTGTTAATGGTTATAATGAAGGAAAAGAAATACATGTAGGAGAAATAGGAGAAGCAATATTTAAAGTAGCTGGTTTGGAATTACCAATAGGTTCTTTTAAAATAGAAGGAAAAAATATAGAAGTTAATGAAGAAGTAATAATTAGTGAAGATGGAGAAATGTACATGAGAGGTAAACCAATTTGCAACAATTCTCAAATTAAAGCAGATATAGCAAGACAAATTAAACAAAATGGAGATATAACACAACCAATAAGAGTGGACGAAAGTGGAAATTTGATTAGAACAAATCCAGAAGTGTACAGAAATGAAAGCTATGATGAGGAAGCTAGAAAACGAACAGAAAAAGTAAGTGAATATTATAGAAATAAAGAAATGGAAAGAGGACAGGAAAATATTCGAGAAGAAGAAAATCAACAAGAAGAGGAAGTATATAGATAATAAATATTATAACTATTGATTTTAGAAGAAAAATATGGTAGTATTAGGGAAGATTAAAAGGTAATAATAAATTTGAAAGGAGAAATAAATATGGCAGGAGTATATTCAGCAGGAGATTTTAGAAATGGAACAACATTTGAAATGGAAGGAAATGTATTTAGAGTTGTAGAATTTCAACATGTAAAACCAGGGAAAGGTTCAGCATTTGTAAGAACAAAATTAAAAAATGTAATAACAGGTGCAACACTAGAAAAAACATTCAATCCATCAGATAAATTTCCAGGAGCAGAAATTGAAAAGAAAACAATGCAATATTTATATGCAGATGGTGATTTGTATTATTTTATGGATAATGAAACTTATGACCAAATGCCTTTAAATAAAGAAACATTAGGAGATTGTTTAAAATATTTAAAAGAAAATATGGAAGTTACAATTTTATCTTATAAAGGGAATGTATTTGCAGTAGAGCCACCAACATTTGTAGAATTAGAAGTTACATACACAGAACCAGGATTTGCTGGAAACACAACAACAACTTCTGGAAAACCAGCAACTTTAGAAACAGGTTTAGAATTACAAGTTCCAATGTTTATTAATATTGGTGATATTTTAAAAATTGATACTAGAACATGTGAATATATGGAAAGAGTATAAAAGAAAGGTGAAGATTATGAGTGAACAAAATTTAAGCAAACAGATGGAGAGTCTTTTAAAAGAGATGAAGGAGATAAAAGAAAATCAAAAAATTATGAATGATAAAATGGAAAAAATGCAACAAATTATCAATCATATAGAAAATGATATTTATGCAGAAGAAGGGTTTGACTTTGAAATTGTTTGCCCATATTGTGAATATGAATTTGTTATAGATGCAGATGAAAGCAAAAAAGAAATTGAATGTCCAGAATGTAAAAATATTATAGAGTTAGATTGGTCAGGAAATTTTGATGAAGGAGATGGCAATAGTTGCTTAGGACATTGTCATGGATGCGCAGGATGTGAAGAAGATAATGAAGAAGATGATGATATGTAGAAAGATAGTCTAAAAACTATCTTTTTTTATCAAAATAGCTTCAATAGGAATGCCTCTTTTTTGACTGAAACGAAAATTAATTTTAATAGTGGAAAAGATTTATTTGAATATTTTATTAAATAAATAGTATAAGGAAGAAAAAAGATGAACAAGAAATTAGTTAAAGAAAAAATTGAAATAGATAATATGGATAAATTCTCAAAATTACAAATACTGATGTTTCCAGTAAAAAAGTTTATAAATGAAAAAAAGAAAGCAGGAATGTATGATGACTATGATGAATATAAAAATAGTCTAAAATGGTTTCAAGATAGAAAAGAGTTAATCTTAAATGAGAATAAAGATAATGTAACTGCTTATTGTATAAAAGATAATAAAAAAGTAGTTGGGATTATATTTTCTGTTACTGGTTATAGTGTAAAAAAACTAACAGATAGACATGATATAAAAGTTGATAATGATAGCAATACATGTCAACTAATTTGTTTTCATATTGATAAAAATTATCGAGGAATTGGAAAGGATTTTTTGAACAATTATGTTTTTAAAGATTTAAAAAACAGAGATATTGAAACAGTTTTTATAAAATCAAGTCATTTTAAGGCTTTTTCATTATATGAAAAATTAGGAAAAGTAGTTGGAATTTATTTTGGATTAAGTGAACACAAATTATATAAAAGACAGGGAAATATATATGAAGTAAAATTATAAATATAAATGTATCTATCAAAAAGGAGGTTTTGTTATATTAATTAAAAGTAATCAAGAGGATTGACATATTTATTATCAATTCTAAAACCGTAAATGAAGATGGCAACCAGTAGATGCACCATTAGTAGGCTTTCCAGAACTATCTGAGTATTGATTTCCAGGAACACCATATACATATTTAGGACCTACATAACCGAATTACTTGACCTTGCTTTACATAATCATCAACAGATACTATAAAATTAGGGGAAACATGACAATATGTAACTTTATAATTATCAAAAGATAGAGTTATAGTATAACCTCCAGCACCTAGAAAGGAACGAAAAGTGATTTTACCATCATGAATAGCAATTAAGTTTGTACCTTCAGGAGCAGGAATGTCTACACCATGATGGAAACTTGAAGCACCACCAGTAGGAGCATTTCTTTTTCCAAAATTTGAACTAATAGATGTATATCCAGGAATAGGCCAAATAAAACCATAATTATTGGGAGATAAATTAATAAAATCTTTTTTATTGGAATTGTCAAAATTTAAATTGTAGGATTTAATTATTGGAATAAATAATATTGAGATAAGTATTGAAAAAGAAATAATTAGGAATAAAAATTTTTGAAAAAAATTTGAAATAAATATCACATCCTTAAAAAATTTTAATATATTTATAACATGACTAAAATAAAAAAGCAATATAAACTTTTATTTTTTACAAGAAAATTAAAATAATACTTGTAAAAAAAATAAAACTATGATAATATAATGAATGACTTAAAAAGTTACCGAATTTAGGGGTATAGTGTCAATGGTAGCACATCGGTCTCCAAAACCGCCTGTGAGGGTTCGAGTCCTTCTACCCCTGCCATTTTTAAGTATGAAAGGTTTTTATTTACATGAAAGAAGAATTAATTGATGTATTAAATGAAAATGGTATCAAAACTGGTGAAATAGTATCAAGAAGTGAAGTTCATAAAAAAGGGTTATGGCATAGAATAATAGTTGTTGCAATAATCAATGAAAAAAATGAAATATTGATTCAACAAAGAAGTGATAACAAAGATAAAAATCCTAGTATGTGGGACATTTCAGTTACTGGACATTTGTCAGCAGGTCAAGATTCTTTAACAGCTGCAACAAGAGAAATAAGTGAAGAAGTTAGTGTTAGTTTAGGTTATAGTGTTGAAGTAAAAGATTTTAGATTCATGTTTTCTTATAGAAAAGAAGAAAATGTAAATGAAAATCATTGTGATAGACAATTTTATGATTTCTTTATTCTTAGACAAAGTGGACTTAGAGAAGATAATATAAAATTTCAAAAAAGTGAAGTACAAAATATCAAGTTTGTTAATATATCACAATTAAATGAAATGAGAGAAAAGAAAATTTTAGTTGATAGAGAAGAATGTTATAATGCTTTAACTGAATATTTATTTAGAATATAGTAAACTTATTAAAAATATTGCAGTTTATAACAAATAATTAAATAGATATTACAATGAAAAAGAAAAAGTGCTAAAAATTTTATTTTTAGAGAGCAAGTAAAAAGCTGAAATACTTGTAATAAAATAAGCATGGGGAACTTTGGAGTAATAAAAATTAAGGTGCTTAAAACAGAAAAGTTTTAAGAATTAGGGTGGAAACGCGGAAATATTAACTTTCGTCCCTAGCTGTATGCTAGGAATGAAAGTTTTTTTGTTGTTAGTCAAGGTTGAGAGGGAAAAAGGGTCCAGGACAAAAAATCCCTCTTAAAAATATAAATTTAGTAAAGAGGGATTTTTTGTCCTGGACCCTTTTTCCCTTTTAAATAATAAGGAGGTATTTTTATGTTAAAATCAATGGAAACATTAGTTGCATTATGCAAAAACAGAGGATTTATTTATCCAGGATCAGAAATTTATGGAGGATTAGCAAATACTTGGGATTATGGACCATTAGGAAATGAACTAAAAAATAATGTTAAAACTGCTTGGAGAAAGAAATTTATTCAAGAACAACCTAATATAGTAGGACTAGATGCTGCGATTCTAATGAATCCAGAAACTTGGGTTGCTTCTGGACATATTGGAGGTTTTTCAGATCCACTAATTGATTGTAAAGAATGTAAAACAAGACATAGAGCTGATAAATTAATTGAGGAGTGGGCTCATGATAATGGAAAAGATATGATAGCAGATGGAATGTCAGATGAAGAACTAATCAATTTTATTTTAAGCAATAAGATACCTTGTCCATCATGTGGAAAAACAAATTTTACAGATATAAGAAAATTTAATTTAATGTTTAAAACATTTCAAGGTGTAACAGAAGATACAACGTCAACAGTATATTTGAGACCTGAAACAGCTCAAGGTATATTTGTGGATTTTAAAAGTGTATTAAGAACATCTAGGAAAAAAATGCCTATGGGAATTGCACAAATAGGGAAAGCATTTAGAAACGAAATTACACCTGGTAATTTTACTTTTAGAACAAGAGAGTTTGAACAAATGGAACTTGAATTTTTCTGTAAGCCAGGTACTGATTTAGAATGGCATAAATATTGGAAAGATTATTGTGAAAAATTCTTATTAGATTTAGGAATGAAAAAAGAAAATATACGTTTAAGAGATCATTCACCAGAAGAATTGGTGTTTTATAGTAAAGCTACAACAGATATTGAATTTGCATTTCCTTTTGGTTGGGGAGAATTGTGGGGAATTGCGGATAGAACAGATTATGACTTAACACAACATATAAACCATTCAAAACAAGATTTATCATATCAAGATTCAGAGACAAACGAAAAATATGTGCCTTATGTAATTGAACCATCACTTGGAGCTGATAGAGTTGTTTTAGCATTTTTGTGCAATAGCTATGAGGAAGAAGAGATTGCTGAAGGTGATACAAGAGTTGTATTACATTTGCACCCAGCTTTAGCCCCATTTAAGGTTGCAGTTCTTCCTTTATCTAAGAAACTATCAGATAAAGCACAAGATGTTTATTCAAGATTATCTAAGAAGTTTATGTGTGATTATGATGAGGCAGGGTCAATTGGAAAACGTTATAGAAGAGAAGATGAAATTGGTACACCATATTGTGTAACAGTTGATTTTGACACAATTGAAGATAATACGGTTACAGTTAGAGATAGAGATACTATGGAACAAGTAAGAGTTAAAATTGATGATTTAGAAGACTGGATTTCTGAGAAAATTGAATTTTAGTAGATTTTTATAATAAAAAATGGTATAATATAAATACAAAACACTGAAAACAGCAATTGAATATAAGGAGAAGAATTATGGGAATTAACACAATGAAGGTAGAAGAATATGGGCTGTTCAAAACTTTAAATAAGAATGAGGATGGCTATAATGTAACAATTTTACTGAAAGGAGAGGAAAAAACTTTTAAGCAAAAATACCAAAATATACAGAAAGATAAAGTTCAACAAATGCAACAACAATTGAAACAATGTGTTGAATATAATTCAAAAGTTAAAGAAATAGCAAGGTATTTGTCAGTTTCTGATATTGTGTATGGAGTTATTGATGGGATTGCTTATTCATAACCAATAAAAGCCAAATACCAGATTCAGCCCAGGAATGTCATTTTGACAGACCTGGGCATTCTCCATTTTATATTTTATTAAATTTTAATTTACTTATTATAGTCTAATGCAAATTTTTCTCATATAAATCTTGAATAGAAATATCTTTTTCCTCAAAATTATCAACAAAACCAACTTTAGCAATATGAGTAGAATCATCAAAGGCTTGAATCCAAACAGGCCTGTCATCATAGAAAACATCGCATTTTTCTTTATTATTTAAAATAAAATTAATTCTTTGCAAATCCATATTATCACTCCTAACCATTAATAAAATTATATCCAAAAATTAAAGAAATATTACCTAAAATAAGTAAACATAATCTATTGAAATAATGTAAAGTATATGCTATAATGGTAAAAGGTGGTGAAAAATGAAAAATTATGAAAGCATTAATTTGAAGAGGATATTAGAAATAGCTTTTTCAAAAAAGATATTGATTATTTTTATATTAGCAATTAGTATTACATTAGGATATGGATATTCGTATTACTATGAAAAGCCATTATACAATTCATCTGCAAAAATACTATTAGTAGCAGATGAAAGTAAAAAAGAAAAAGAACTAACCCAAAATGATTTAACAATAAATTCTAGTCTTATTTCAACTTATAGCAGTATAGCCAAAAGTACTAGTGTAATAGAAAAAATAATATCTAATTTAGGTTTAGATATAACTGTAAAAGAACTACAAAAAAATATAGAAGTATCACAAATAAATAAAACTCAATTTTTAAGTGTTTCTGTAAAAAACGAAGAAGCTAAAAAAGCAAAAGATATAGCAAATGAATTAGCTAAAGTATTTACTGAACAAATTAATGACATATATAAAATAGAAAATATAAAAATTGTAGATGAAGCAGAACAAGAAATGAAGCCATGTAATGTTAATCATACTATAGATATGATACTTTCAATAGCATTAGGAATATTTTTATCAGGGTTATTAGTAATGATGACTTACTTTTTTGATAACACAATTAAAGATATAAAAGATATTGAAGAAAAAGCAAAATTAATCTGTATAGGAACATTACCAATAAGTAGAGAAAAAAAGAATGATTTAGTAATACAAAAAAATCCAAAATCTCATTTAGTAGAATGTATAAAAACAATTAGGACAAATGTATTATATGCAACAAATAAAAAAGCAATATTAGTTACAAGTCCTAAGAAAAAAGAAGGAAAGAGCTGGTTAGTAAGAAATATGGCAGTAGCATTTGCACAAGCTAACAAGAAAGTTATTTTAGTAGATGCTAATTTAAGAAAAAAAAGTAATGTCAATAAAATATTTAAAATTGAAGAAAAAGAAGGACTATCTAATTTTATAAAGGAAATAACAGAGAATCAATTGGATAATTTAGAGGCAAGTAGAAAATATATTCAAGAAACACAAATACCTAATTTACATATATTACAAAATGGAACAATACCACCAAATCCAGCAGAATTATTGTCGTCAAATAATATGAGAAGATTAATAAATTTATTAAAAGACATGTATGATATAATTTTAATAGATGGAGAATCTTGCAATGTTGTATCAGATAGTATTGCATTGTCAAATATGGTAGATGGAACAATTTTAATTGTAGAAAATAAAAAGACGAAAATAAATGATATAATAAAAACTAAAAGAAAAATTGAAGATGTAAATGGAAAAATATTGGGGGTAGTATCAAATAGATTTGAGCAACAGACAAGTAAATATTATGGAAAAGGATATAAATATTATTATGGAGAAGAGACAAATTTAGTAACTGTTGAAAAACAAAAAATTATTTCTTTAGAAGAAATTATAGAAGTTGCTAAAACACAAGTAAAAGAAAAAGAAATAAAGAAAAATAATGAAGAAGAGAAAAAAGAGCTAGAAGAAAAGAACACACCAAAATATAAAATAAAAAAAGTAATAAATGGTAACCATCAAACTATATTAAATAAAATATTACAAGATTTAGAAATGGTTAAGTTTGAAGCAAAGGAAACACGTATTAATCAAGTAAAAAATAATGAAAAATTTAAAATAAAAATAGAAGAAATGCAAAATAATGAACAAATGAGAAAAGAAAATGAACAATTACGATTAGTTATAGAAAAAATGCAGGAAGAAGTGAATAAGGCAAATGAAAGCATGAAAGAATTAAAAGTAAATCAGTTACAAATTCAGCAAGCAAATGAATTAATAGAAAAAACAATTATTGAAGAAATACAAAATAAAAAGAAAATAAAAAGACAAGAAAATAAACAATTACAAATAATGCTAGAAAAAATGAGCGAAACTATAAATAAAGTAAATGAAGGGATAAAAGATTTAAATGAAAGCAAAGTACAAATTCAGCAAAACAGTGAAGCTGAGACTAAAACTGAGAAGTTGAATGTTGTAGAAGAATGTGATAATAAAATTATTAGTTTTGAGACATTAAAGAGAAAAAAGAGAACTAATAATAAGAAGATATTTAATATTGAAGAAACAATAAATTATGAAGATTTAGAAAAGACATCAGATTGCATTATTATAAATATAAAATCAGATAAACAATCTAATGTGGTATAGTATAGCCTTATTATTTGAGCTATTCAATCTGTTATATAAGTAAGTATGTAATAGAATGAATAGCTTTAAATATGTAATTAGATTATTTTGATTTTTATCACATTTAAAATTTAAGGGATTATTATACAATAATTGACTTATAAAAGTAATTGATATAAAATAGCATAGTAAAAAATAAAGTGAAAGGAAGTTAAATATGGATATAAATTACCAAGGAAAAAAAATAAAAGCAAATTATGGAGATACAGTGGGTAAAGTTTTAAAAGAAGAGATAGAAAAAAGTGAATATCAAGTTATAGAATGTAGATATAACAATGAATACAAAAATTTAGAAACTGAAATAATAGATGATGCAAAAATTGAGTTAATAGATATATCAACAAAAGAAGGAATGAAAGTTTATGTAAGAACTCTTGTATTTATTATGGGAAAAGCATTTGAAAGCCTGTATCCTAATAAAAAGATGATGGTAGAATATCAACTAGGAAATGCAATGTTTTGTAAATGTGATAATATGAAAATAACAGAAGACTTTATACAAAAATTAAGTAATAAAATCCAGGAAATTATTGATAAAAACTTGAAAATAACAAAGGTAGTTATGACAAGAAAAGAAGCGGAAGAATTTTATGAAAGAACAGATTCTTCAAAGGGAAGATTACAATTTGACTTCAAAGAAAATAAAGAAATTTATATGTATTTTTGTGAAGATTATTATAATTATTGTTATGGAGTAATGGCTTCAAGAACAGGTATGGTATCATTATTTGAAATAGTAAAATATGAAGAGGGCTTTTTAATTAGATATCCAAGTTCTAAAAATCCAAAACAATTATCAGAATTTAAAGATACAAAGAAACTTAATTGGGCATTAGAAGAGTTTGAGAAAATCCATTCAGTTTTAGATGTAATAACAGTTTATAAATTAAATAATGCAATTCAAGAAAACAGAATAAAAGATATTATAATGCTTGCAGAAGCATTGCATGAAAAGAAAATAGCAAATATTGCAGATGATGTTGCAAATAGAAAAAATGTTAAAATGATATTAATTGCAGGACCTTCATCATCAGGAAAAACAACTTTTGCACAAAGATTAGGTATTCAATTAAGGCTAAATGGCTTGAAGCCTGTTACTATTTCTGTTGATAATTATTTTGTAGAAAGACAGGATACACCAAGAGATGCAAATGGAGAATATAATTTTGAATGTATTGAAGCAATTGATTTAAAATTATTTAATAATCATCTTGTAAAATTATTAAATGGTGAGGAAATTGAAATGCCAGAATTCGATTTTACAGTAGGAACTAAAAAATATAATGGAAAGAAAATGAAATTAGCAGAAGATGAAATATTAGTAATAGAAGGAATACATTGTTTAAACGATGAGTTAACAAGTCAGATTGCAAAAGATCAAAAATATAAAATATATATTAGTGCACTTACAGTATTAAATATGGATAGATATAATAGAATTTCAACTACAGATACAAGATTAGTTAGAAGAATTGTAAGAGATTATCAGTTTAGAGGATATTCAGCAATACATACCTTAAGTACATGGCATAAAGTAACAGAAGGTGAAGAGAAAAATATATTTCCATTCCAGGAAGAGGCGGATAAAATATTTAATACTTCACTTATTTATGAATTAAATGCACTAAAACCAATAGCAATGCCTCTACTACAAGAAATTACAAGAGAACATAAGCAATATGCAGAAGCACAAAGATTAATAAATATTTTGAAGTATTTTAGAAAAATTCCAAATAGTTATGTACCAAATAATTCATTAATTAAAGAGTTTTTAGGTGGAGGAACATTTGATTTACATTAATTAAAAATTTATACAAAATACAAAATTAGGTTTATCAAAAGGAGAAAATATGTTAGAAAATAGTAGATTTACAGAGATTGATGAAGAATTTATATGTGAGAGTTGTGGGAAAAAAGTTCCTAAATTAATGTATTCTTGTAGAAACCATTGCCCATATTGTTTACATTCAAAACATGTTGATAAAAATCCAGGAGATAGGAAAGAAGAATGTCATGGAGATTTAAAACCAGTAAGTTTAGAGATAAATGGAAGAAAAGGATATGTAATTGTATTTAAGTGTAAAAAGTGTGGAGCAATTAGGAAAAATAAAGCTGCAAAAGATGATAATATGAATTTGATAATTGATTTAAGTAGTAAACAAATTAATTAGAGAAAAGTGAAAAAGGGAAAAAGGGTCCAGGACAAAAAATCCCTCCTGTGAAAAATATTTTTCACAGGAGGGATTTTT
>JAAWEA010000035.1 GCA_022794055.1 Clostridia bacterium | reverse complement strand
TATTATGATATATTAATTATTATGATATATTAAAAATAACTATTAGGAGTATAAATAAATGAAATTGAAAGATAAAATAAAAAATAATAGAAATATAATAGGATTGACTGGAGCTTGCTTAATAAATAATATTTTATATATGTTTTTAAATACTTTTATGGTGGCTTATTTTATAACCTTAACTAATTATGACTATAAATGTATTTCTATTTATTATGCATTATCATTTGTTGGAATTTTGATTACTTTTTTAATCTGTGCAAAAACAATCAAAAATAGAGGACAAGTAATAATATTTCGAAGTGGAATAATATTATATTGTGTATACATTTTAATGATAGCTTTATTAAAAGAAAAAATAACAATTTACTATGCTTATCTTGGTTTTTTTTATGGTATTGTGCAAGGATTATTTTGGGTAGCTGGACATACATTAATTAATGAATATACCAAGAATGTTGAAAATAGTTTTATCTCTATTAAATCAATTTTAAGCAAGCTTTTGAAAATATTTTTTCCAATTATATTTGGAGCATCAATAGAATTAACATCTTTTTCTTATATTGCAAAAATTGTGCTTTTGTTATCTTTAATACAATTTTCATTTTCATTGTTAATTAAGGATAAAGAAAAAATAAGTAATAAGAAATATGATTTAAAAGAATATATAAAATATATAAGAAATAATAACAAATTTAATATAGTGTATAAAATAGCTCTATGTGATGGTATTGTACATTATCTATTAGAAACATTAATTACAATACTAATTGTAATGACTTTTAAAACAACACTTAGTCTTGGTATATTGACAACTATATTTTCTATATGCTCAATGGTATCAGTTTATGTTTTTCAATATAAACTAAAAAGTAATAAAAATGTTTTGAAATTCAGTAATATTGCTATGGTTATAAGTGTATTATTACTTTTATTTAATATTAATAAAACTTCAATAATTATATATAATATATGTAATAGTGTATTTTTAGTTTTATTACTAAATACCGCTGAAACCAAGAATTATGATATTATAAATGAAGATGAAAAAGTAATAAATGATTATATTGTAGAACATCAAATAACTTGGCAAATAGTATTAAATATTTCCAGAATAGTAGGATATATAGTTTTATACATTGCTAGTCTATTTGACAATATAATTGTTTTTAAAATATTATTGTTTTTAGTAACACTTATAATTATTGTTTATACAAAACTAATGATTTATTTGACTAAAAATTATAAATAATTAAATTTATAGGCTTAGGATGATTTTCTGCAAATAATAAAGCACCACATAACTCTGCCAAGCTTTGTGGTGTTTATCATAAATATATAACTCAATAAAATTTTACTTCCATAGAGAAAGTCTTTTTGTAATAGGATTTATTTTATCTATTTCTCCAAATGCTAATATTCCAAAATAGTTATGTTCTTCTAATCCTAATTCTTTAGTTTTCACTAATTGCTCGGCATAGGTATCTCCTGTCATTGTTTCTATAAAATCCGTAAATAAAATATTTTGTTCTAAAAATTGTCTTCTTACTTTTTTTATTTCTCCATTTCTTCCTTTTAGCACTATCAAAGATAATCCAGATATACTTTTGTGTGATTCATTATCTTTATCAAGAAAGTCTATAAAAGACATTTTTTCTCTGTTTTCTTTATCTGCTATATTGACAAGCCCCAACCCCAGATGTGCTATTGCGTTTAGAGCTCTTCCCATTTCAATTTTTTCATTAATAACCGCTACAAACTTATATTTATCATTATATACCATTTTAATGACCTCCTATTTTTTATTATTTTACTATACAATGTATTTTTTATCAATTCTAAGTGAAAAAAATATGTTAATTCTTGTTCCAATAACACATCCTTGAATTTTTTTCGTAGCACAGGACTTTGGCTTTGCCATAAATCTTAACCCAGTAGTCTTAAGTTAGGAAGATATGTTCCGCTATGTAGAATAGAAACAATTATTGGATATATATTTTTATTCCATATTTCTAAACTATTCATATTTTATACCTTATTTTCCCATTTATTTGTTAATCATTATTCTACTTATTAGTTTGTTAATCTTTATGAATTAAAACATGATAATGATATGAATCAAACAAACCTTTATTATCTTTATAGTAATTTACCACTTGATATATATTAATAATTTCAAAATCTTTAAATAACTCTTGGACTAAATTATAATCTACATAAAAATGTGGTATTTTATATTCTGGACCTTCTTCCATTCTCAGTCTTGTATTTTCGTCAATTAAGGGCCAATCTTCTTGTTTAAATCCCCATGTATCTTTTGAACCTAATGTTAAATAACATTCTCCATTATTTTTCATTACTCTATAAAGCTCTTTAATGACTTGTTTCATTCCTTCTGTATCTGTATGAGAAATTACATTTCTACAATAAATACAGTCAAATTGTTCATTCTCATAAGGTAATTTAAGCATATCTCCAACATTATAATTAAATTCTAAATTTTCTTTTTTAGCCCATTCTCTTGTTCTATTAATTGCTTCTTCACTTATATCAAAACAATTAACTTTAAAATTATTTTTTCCAAATAAAATTGAATGTCTACCTAAACCACAACCTAAATCAAGAAAGTACTGCTTTTGTTGCGATTTCCATCTATTCAACAAATAATAAGATTCTATACTTGGATTTTTCCAAATTTCTGCTTTATCATCTTTAACAATTTCCCAATTCAGCCTTTTGATTCTACCATTTTACTCCTCCAATTATACAATTTGTTCTAAATTAACTACCTCATTATTCTCAAATGTAAGTTTTAATAAACATGGTGATGAGATATTTAATTCTTTTCCTTTATATTCTAGTTTCATATTTTTATTTACTTCACACCAATTTAATAACAAAAATTTTATTGAACCACCATGACTAACTATTGCAACTCTTTTTTCTTTATACTTTTCCAATGTTTCATTCAAAAATTCTGTCATTCTTTTATTTGTATCTTCTGCACTTTCTCCATCTGATGTTTTAAATTTTGGATATGCTAATTGTTCTTGTGAAGGATCTCTTGTCTTTTTATCTTTCATAAACATAGATATTTCATCTAAGTTTCCTAACTTTCTTTCACTTAATCTATAATCAAGATTAAGTGGTAAATTATTTTCACTTGCGATATATTTTGCTGTTTGCTTTGCTCTCGTGTAACTACTACTCCAGATTACATCAATATTTTTTAGTTCTACATTCTTACCAAGATTTTTTGATGTTTCTTCTCCTTCGATTGATAAGATTTCTTTTTCATTAATCATCTGACTTGTTTCATCAGTATTTCTTATACCATTTTCATCAATTGTTTCTGCATGTCTTATTAAATAAATTATCGTTTTTATAGGAACATATTTATCATTTTCCATTTAAAACCTTCCTTTCCAATTAATAAAATTATATCAATAAAACATATATATTACAACGAAAGAGATAAATTTTACACTATCCATATTGCTGATAACTATATTTTTGATTTTTTCTTAAGGCGTTGGGAGTATGTCCCAAAATTTCGAATTTTTACTAGGGAGGAAAAATTCAGTACTTGTTAGGATATATATAGTAGTACAAAAATTGTACTTATCTCGAATTTTTCCTCTGATTTTTTATTTTTGATTACTAATTACTGCTACAATTTTATTTCAATTTCTTCTTCATTCACTTTGACAGATACATAAACATCTGCTATTCCTAATGCAAAAAATTTTGTTGTTGGATTGTTGCTGTTTCTTGTTCCGTTTTGCCATAATCCTTCAACTCCTTTATTTATGATATATCTATTTTACGTCTTTATGTTTATTTTGTTAATAACACATCTACATAAAATTAAGATTGCAAACAAGTTTTTATGGGCTTTAAATAATGCATAATTTTGAGTAAGTATTTGAATGTTAGTCATAATAAAAAAGCCATCATACTAGACCTCTTTCTAATACAATGACTTCTCTAATGGAGCAGGTAGTGGGAATCGAACCCACGTCATCAGCTTGGAAGGCTGAGGTTCTACCATTGAACTACACCTGCGTATTATTTCAAGTTCAATATTTACATAGATTGGAGCAGGTAGTGGGAATCGAACCCACGTCATCAGCTTGGAAGGCTGAGGTTCTACCATTGAACTACACCTGCATATTGTTCCTGACAGTTATAAATTATAATGTATTTTTTTATAACTGTCAAGAGATTTTTTAAAATTTTTTAAATTTTAATACATTCCATCCATTCCTGCTGGCATTCCACCTTCATGTCCACAATTACATGATTTAGGCTCTGGACTATCTGTTACTAAACTTTCTGTTGTAAGTACCATTGATGCTATTGATGCTGCATTTTGTAATGCACTTCTTGTAACTTTAGTTGGATCTACGATTCCAGATTTTTTCATATCTACATATTTTTCATTTGCTGCATCAAATCCAACTCCTACTTCTGATTTCTTAACATTTTCTGCAATGACTGCTGGCTCTAGCCCCGCATTTACTGCAATTTGTCTTACTGGTTCTTCTAATGCTGTTAAAATAATACTTGCACCTAATTTTTCTCCTCCTAATAATTCATTAACAGTTTTTTCTACTGCTGGAGCTACATTTATCAATGCTGTTCCACCACCTGCAACAATTCCTTCTTCAACTGCTGCTTTTGTAGCTGATAAAGCATCTTCAATTCTTAATTTCTTATCTTTCATTTCTGTTTCTGTTGCTGCTCCAACTTCAATTACAGCAACACCACCTGCTATTTTAGCAAGTCTTTCTTGTAAACCTTCTTTATCATATTCACTCTTTGTTTCTTCAATTTGAGCTTTTATTTGGTTTACTCTTGTTTTTAGTTGTTCTTTATCTCCATTACCATCAACTATTATTGTATTTTCTTTTTGTACTTTCACTTGTTTTGCTCTTCCTAATTGCTCAATAGTAGTATCTTTTAATTCTAAGCCTAAATCTGATGTTATGACTTCTCCACCTGTTAAAATCGCAATATCTTCTAACATCAATTTTCTTTTATCACCAAATCCTGGAGCCTTAACTGCAACTACATTTAAAACTCCTCTTAATTTATTAAGTACTAATGTTGATAATGCTTCACCTTCTATATCATCACTTATGATTAGTAATTTTCCAGATTGTTGCATCAATGTTTCTAATAATGGTAAAACTTCTTGAATATTACTTATCTTTTTATCTGTAATCAAAATGTATGGATTATCAATTATAGCTTCCATCTTTTCTGTATCTGTTACCATATATGGTGATACATACCCTTTATCAAATTGCATTCCTTCAACTACATTTAATTCAGTATTTGATGTTTTTGACTCTTCAATTGTTATAACTCCATCTTTTGATACTCTTTCCATTGCTTCTGCAATTAAGTTTCCTACTTCTTCATTATTTGCAGAAATGCTTGCAACTCTTGCTATGTCTTCTTTTCCATTAACAGGAACACTAATTTTCTTTAATTCTTCAACAGCTGTTTTTACAGCTTTATCAATTCCTCTTTTCATTGCCATTGGATCAGCTCCAGCTGCAACATTTTTAACTCCTTCTTTTATCATACTTTGAGCTAGAACTGTTGCTGTTGTAGTACCATCTCCTGCAACATCATTTGTCTTTTCAGAAACTTCTTTAACAAGTCTTGCACCCATATTTTCAAATTTATCTTCTAATTCAATTTCTTTTGCTATTGTAACACCATCATTAGTAATAAGTGGCGCTCCAAAACTTTTATCTAAAACTACATTTCTTCCCTTTGGACCTAATGTAACTTTAACTGTATCTGCTAATTTATTAACTCCTTCTAATAAAGATTTTCTTGCATCTTCTCCAAATTTTATTTGTTTTGCCATATTTTATCTCCTCCCAAAGAGGGAAAAAGGGTCCAGGACAAAAAATCCCTCTTTACTAAATTATATTTATACAAGAGGGATTTTTTGTCCTGGACCCTTTTTCCCTCTGTTTTTTATTTCTTAATTATTCGACTATTGCTAATATATCATCTTGCTTTACTATTAAATACTCTGTTCCTTCGTATTTTACTTCTGTTCCAGAATATTTACTAACAATTATATTGTCTCCTTTTTTTACATACATTTCTTCTAGTTTTCCATCTATTTTTTCTCCTGGTCCTACTTCTATTACTTCTGCAATTTGTGGTTTTTCTTGTGCTGAACTTGCTAATATGATTCCACTTTTAGTTGTTTCTTCGCCTTCTTTCATTTTTATTAATACTCTACTTCCTAATGGTTTAATCATTATGATACCTCCTTCTTATAATTTTCTTTAAGAATACCTCTTTTTATTTTTAGCACTCTTCATGAGTAACTGCTAATAATTTACACCTTTTTTTAGCAATTGTCAATATTGTTTGCTAAAATTCACATAGATTTCACATTCTTTTAATAAAAAACAGTTTTGTTAATGTTTGACCTTATATTATATTAAATTTTTAATATTTTAGAACTGTGTAAATATCTATATATTATAGAAAAATCTTGATATCTATCCTATTAATTTTGGTTCAGATGTTAAATTAATTCCTAAACTTTTTATTACATTTAGCTCAGAATCAGTTATTATATAAGAACAATGTGCCTCCATCCCTCTCATTTGATCTATATACTCCAATGTTTTTTCTATAATTGGATTTGTTGTTGAACATATACTAAGAGCAATTATAACTTCTGACAAATTTAATTGGTATTTTTTCTTATATAGTGTTTTCTGTTTCATTTTAAAAATAGACTCAAGTACTGAAGGTGATAATAAATATACATCATCTGGTATTTTAGCTAAATATTTTATTACATTTAAAAATGCTGCACTTGGAGCTGTTAATAATTCTGATTCTTTTCCAGTAATTATATTATCATCATCAATTTGTATTGCCATTATTTCTTTTTTCTTCTTTTCTACCATTTCATTTACTTTAATAATAATTTTACGGTCTTCTTTATTCAAATTAAGTTCATTCATTAGGACTTTCATTCGTTCTAATGTTTTTTCATTACTAATTCCTCTTTTATGATCACATAAAGAATTATAATAGCGACGAATAACTTCCATAGTTCCTGCTTTTTCAACAGTTACATTATCTGTTATACATTTACTTATGGTGTTAACTCCCATGTCTGTTGGAGATTTATATATTTCTTCTTTTGTTATTTTAGTCAATATATTTTTCAAAATTGAAAAAGTTGAAATATCTCTATTATAGTTAACAGCTTTAATGTTATAACTTTCTAAATGGTATGGATCTATTATATTAATATCTCCTAAATCTGCTGTTGAAGCTTCATACGCCACATTTATAGGGTGCATTAAAGGTAAATCCCATACTGGAAATGTTTCAAATTTTGCATATCCTGCTTTAATTCCCCTTTTATATTCATGGTATAATTGTGATAAACATGTTGCTAATTTTCCACTATTAGCTCCAGGTGCTGTAATGACCACTAACTTTTTTGTTGTTTCTATATAAGGATTTTTTCCATATCCTTCATCACTTACTATTTTTTCTATATCATTTGGATATCCGTCTATTGGAGTATGTATATACATCTTTATTTTTCTATCTTCTAAAATATTTTTTAGCTTATTTACTTGATTTTGTCCTGTATACATTGTAACAACTACACTATTTATATTTATTTCTAACTTTTCTAAGTTGTCTATTAATCTTATTAATTCTCTATCATATCCTATTCCATAATCAGCACGTATTTTATTTTTTTCTATATCATTAGCATTAATGCAAAAAATAATTTCTAAATCTTCTTTAAACTCTTTTAATAATTGTATTTTTGAATCTGGATGAAATCCTGGTAAAACTCTACTTGCATGATAATCATCAAAAATCTTCCCTCCAAATTCAAGGTATAACTTATTGTCAAACATTTTTATTCTTTCTTCAATTTTTTCTTTTTGTAACTTTAAATATAGTTCATTATTAAACGCTTCTTTCATTTTTCTCTCCTTTTTAGCTTTATTATTATATTATTAAAATATTTTGTCATATAAAATTTCCATATATAACAAAAAAAGATTAAAAAAATCTACCAGAAAATTTGGTTTTTTTTTAATCTATTATTATTTTAGCACTTACTAAAAAAATTAGCAAGTGCTTTATTAATAAAAATATATTATTTAAAAGGTGTTAAAGTGTTTGGTAATCCATAATCTTCTCCATAAGTTTCTACTCTAATTGATGTTACTTTTGGTTGATTTACTGGTGTACTAACTTCTGCATTTTCTTGTCCTTGTTGTCCTTCAGCAGCAGTTACTTCAACCTCTGCAATCTTCTTAACAATATCCATTCCTTCTATAACTTTTCCAAAACCTGTATATTGTCCATTTAATCCAGTATTTTTTTCTGTCATAATAAAGAATTGTGAACATCCTGAATTATATGATTCTTTCGTTAGTGATGGTGAGTAACTAGTATAATCTGCTCTTGCCATAGCTATTGTACCTTCTTCAAATTTTACTATATTATTTACTCCATTTAATATAAACTCACCTTTTATTGTATATTCTTTTTCTTCTTCACCATCTTTTAAATCACTTATTTTAGCTCCTGTTATTCCATCTCCATTTTTTGATCCTGCTTGAATCATAAAATCTTTAATTATTCTATGAAAACCTGTCCCATCATAAAATCCTCTATTTGATAATGCAATAAAGTTTGATACTGTTTCTGGTGCTTGGTCAGGATATAATTCTACTTTAATTTCTCCAAAATTCTCTACTACTATTGTAGCTACTGGATTTTGAGATTTATGTGAATTAAATGTAATTTTTTTATAATATCCATATCCTACAATTCCTATTAATACTATAATAGCTATTAATGCTATTATCCAAATAATTTTTGATAAGTTTTTCATTTCTTTCTTCCTTTCTTGTTTTTATTTTTTTATTATTTCTTTTCTAGGGTACAATTCTTTTTGAAAATCAAAATTTAACAATACAATGCTAATTATTATTTTTTAGCCTTTATTCAAACATAAATTGTTCTTGCATTCTTCTAAGTGATTGCTTAATTGTTCTTGCTCTTATTTCTCCTATTCCTTCAACATCATCTAAACTTTCTATATCAGCTGCTAATATATGTTGGAATGATTTGAATGATGATATTAAGTTTTCTATTATATTATTAGGCATTCTTGGTATTCTATTCAAAATTCTGTATCCTCTTGTAAATACTCCTACCTCATCATAATCATCAAATGTTCCAAATCCTAATAATTTAGCAATGTTTGTTTCTTTTCCAATATCTTCATAAGAAAGTTCTTCTAAATCTTCCATGATTTTTTTTGTTGTTCTTTTTTTCTTTGTTGGTACCATATAATCTTTTATAATTAATTCTTTTTCTTTTTCTAATCCACCTAGTAATTCTTCTAATTGCATATTAACTAATCTTCCATCTTCACCTAGTTCATATATTTGCCTTCTAATTTCTTCTGCAATTCTCATTACCATTTCTGCCCTTTGTATTACATCAATAACATTTTTTAGTGTTACAATATCATTAAATTCATATTCATTCAAAATACTTAGTCTATTATCAAATACTTTTTTATACCTTTCTAAAGTTTGAATTCCTTGATTTGCTTTATTTAATACATCATTTGTATCTTCTAATATATATCTAAAGTTTCCTTTAAATATAGTTATAATATTTCTTCTTTGGGAGATACTTATCACTAATTCTCCTGTTTGCTTAGCTGTCCTTTCTGCTGTTCTATGTCTTGTTCCTGTTTCTCTAGTTTCTATTTCTCTTGATGGACTTAATTGTGCATTAGCAAATAAAATTCTCTTTAAATCTCCACTTAAAACAATTGCTCCATCCATTTTTGCTAATTCATATAATCTTGATGAAGTATATTCTTCATTTATATTAAATCCTCCATCTACAATTTCTTCTATTATTTCATTATTGTCTGTAATTAAAAGTAAAGCTCCTGTTTTTGCTCTTAATATATTTTCTAAGCCATTTCGTATTGGAGTACCTGGTGCAATTAATTTTAATAGTTCTGATGTTTTGTCATCTTTGATTTTCACTTTAGCTTTCTCCCCCTTCTGTCTATTTTTTAGAGGAACATTCCTTTTTTAAGTTAGACATTTGAAAAAAGTCAGTAAAATATGTAAATTAGTGCATTTATTTTAGCCCTAACTTTTTCATTGCTTCATTTACATCTTTGACACCTATTATATCTAATTTAAAATTATCTTTCAACCCTTTTTTATTACTTTCTGGAATTATACATTTTTTAAAACCTAATTTTTCTGCTTCTTTTAGTCTTTTTTCAATTAAATTAATCCTTCTTACTTCTCCTGTTAATCCAACTTCTCCCATAATTACTATTCTTTTATCTATTGGAAGATTTTTATAGCAAGATGCTGTAGCAATTAAGATTCCTAAATCAATAGAAGGTTCATTTATTTTTAATCCTCCAACAACATTTAAATATACATCTTGGCTTCCAAGCATCATTCCAGCTCTCTTTTCTAAAACTGCTATTAGTAAGGCTAACCTATTATAATCTATCCCATTTGCTGTTCTTTTTGGAATTCCATATACACTTTGTGTAGTTAAAGCTTGTAATTCTACTAATATAGATCTTGTCCCTTCCATACATGATATAACACATGCTCCTGGTGGGTTGTCTTCTGTATCTGAAATAAGTACATCAGATGGATTTGATATTTCGCACATTCCTTCGCCTTTCATTTCAAACATTCCAATCTCATTTGTTGATCCAAAACGGTTTTTTACACCTCTTAAAATTCTATATGAAAAATATCTTTCTCCTTCTAGATATAATACTGTATCTACCATGTGTTCCAAAACTCTTGGACCTGCAATATTTCCATCTTTTGTAACATGTCCTATAATTATTGTAGTTATATTTCTAGATTTGCATACTTTCATTATTTGAGTTGTAATTTCCCTTACTTGACTTACACTTCCTGCTGCTGCTGATAATTCTTCTGAATACATTGTTTGAATTGAATCTATAATAACTAATTTGGGATTTATATCAATAATATTTTGATTTACTATATCAATATCAGTTTCTCCTAAAAATAAAATTTCTTCATTTTTTATTCCTAATCTATCAGCTCTTAGTTTTATTTGTTCTGCTGATTCTTCTCCTGATACATAAAGTACTTTTCCTTCACCTTTTACTTTATCACATAATTGCAGAATTAATGTTGATTTACCAATACCTGGCTCTCCTCCTAGTAAAATTAATGAACCTTTTACTAATCCTCCTCCTAAAACTCTATCTAATTCTTCAAAACCTGTTGAAGTTCTTATTGTTTCCTTTGCTTCATATAAATTTAATTTTTGTGGTATATTTGTGTTTTTTCCTGCTGGATTTGCCTTTAAACTACTGTTTTTACTTTCAACTATTTTTTGTTCAAAAAAGCTATTCCAACTTCCACAGGCTGGACATTTTCCTAACCATTTTGCTGATTCATATCCACATTCATTACATACAAATATTGTTTTACTTTTTGCCATTATTCCTCCTTTAATACTAGAACTAACAGGAAATAATTAAAATTTTTTAAACTTTTAAAAAATTTACATTCCCCATATTTGTTCATCTGCGAAAAATTGCAAAGCAATTTTTCTGTATAATGTGTTTGTTGTATAGGGGATTTTTTCAATTTTCCTATACAACAAATAAGTATAACATATATATTTTTAATATGCTATACTTTTTTATATCTCTAATATTTTTTATCTTATTTTGTCCTTTAAAATATCTCTGTGTACACTCTCACAATGGCTATAAGTTTTTTTCATTTTTACTCTAAATTCTTTATTATTTTTTTCCAAATTTAACTTTTTTGAATAAAAAGTCATGAACTTTTTCCCATGTTATTTCTTGATGTAAAAATTCATTTATTTCATCTTCTATTTTTTGTTGTTTTGGTGTTAGCTCAATCTTTATTTCTTTATTCCAATCAATTTCTTGTAACCAAAAATTTTTAAATTTTTGCCAAAATCCTACCTTCATAGGTAATGCTGTATTTCTAATCGTTCCAGCATTTACTTTTTCTGTACTTTCTTGTATTGTATTTATATCGACTTCTTCAGTTGTTTGAATCTCTCCTACTTTTCCAAAAGCTCCTATTTTTTCAGTTTCACTTTCTATAAATATTTCTTCATTTTCCTTGTTTATTTCTTTCTCCATTGAAAACTTTCCAAATATTCCTTTTTTTCGTTGCTCTAACATTTTTATTCCTCCTTTGTACTAAATAATAGTATTTTATTTATACTATATCAAATATCAAATATCAAGTTGTTTTTTATCTTTTTTTATTAAATTTTAATTACATTTTTATTACATTATTGTTACATTTATTAAATATATATATTACCTTGATGCTTCTATATATTCTTCAAACGCTTTTTTACATTCTACTTTTAGTATTTCATTTTCTATTTTTTCTTCTGATTTATAATGAACCAAAATATAATTTTGTGTATGTCCTTGATAAATTCCTTCTTTTTCTTCTTCAAATAATACCTCTATCTCTTTTCCTATACAATTCTTATTGTATTTAAACTCATTTTGATTTGATAATTCTATTAATTTTTTGCTTCGTTCCTCTTTTACACTTCCATCAATTTGATTTTTCATAACTGCTGCCCTTGTTCCTTTTCTTGGTGAATACTTAAATATGTGCATTTTATAAAAACTAATTTCTTTTAAGAATTCATAAGTTTTTTTGAATTCTTCTTCTGTTTCTCCTGGAAATCCAACTATAATATCTGTTGTTAAATTAACATCTGGATAAGTATCTCTTAACATCTTGGCAATTTTTCTAAATTGTTCTGTTGTGTATTTTCTATTCATTCTTTTTAAAGTTTCGTTACATCCGCTTTGTAATGATAAATGAAAATGATGGCATATTTTTTCTAGTTTATTTAACCTTGTTAAAAATTCTTTTGTTATTAATAATGGTTCTATAGATCCTAATCTTATCCTTTTTATTCCTTCAATCTTATTGATTTCTTCTAATAAATCTATTAATTTATAGTCTTCATCAAAATCCTTTCCATAAGATGCTACATGAATTCCTGTTATAACTATTTCTTTAATTCCTTTATCTGCTATTTGTGATATTTCTGATATAATAATTTCTGGTTTCCTACTTCTTACTCTTCCTCTTGCATAAGGTATAATACAATAAGAGCAAAATTGATTACATCCATCTTGTACTTTTATAACAGCTCTAGTTTTTTCTGTAAATGTAATTTTTCCAAATTCTGAAAATTCTTTTGATTTCAAAACATCTTCTAATTCAAAATCTTTTTGCTTTTCTTTAATAAATCTTTCTACATATTTTACAATTTCAACTTTTTCATTATTCCCTAAAACTATATCAATTTCTGGTATTTTTCTTAATTCTTCTTTCGCTACTTGTGCATAGCATCCTACAGCAACTATGATAGCACTTTTATTTTTTTCCTTTACTCTTCTTAGCATCTGTCTTGATTTTCTATCTGACATATTAGTTACTGTACAGGTATTTATTATACAAATATCTGCTTGTTCCTCAATTTTTTCTTGACCATTTTCTATTACTTCATAACCTTTTTCTAAAAATTTTTGTATCATTGCATTTGTTTCATATTGATTTACTTTACAACCTAATGTATAAAATATAACTTTTCTTTTATTTCTTTTTTTTATATATTCCATATAATTACTGCCTTTCAATATTTTTTTATTATTAATATTTTATCACAAAATTTAATGTTTTCCTATACAATAAAAATAGAATTGCTGTTTACAATTCTATCTTCTTTTTATTATTTTGCTTTTCCATCTAATGCATCTAAATTATCCAATGCTTTTCCAGTTCCTAATGCTACACATGATACTGCATCTTGTGCAATCATTACATTAATTCCTGTTTTTTCTTGTATTAGTTTGTCTAACCCATCTACTAAACATCCTCCACCTGTCATATATATTCCTTTATCACTTATGTCTGCTGCAAGCTCTGGTGGTGTTCTTTCTAGTACTCCATGGACAGCATCTACTATCATCATTGCTGGCTCTATTAAGGCTTCTAGCATTTCACTAGAATGAATTGTAACTGTTTTTGGTAATCCTGTTGATAAATCTCTTCCTCTTATGTCCATTTCAGCATCTTGAATTCTTGGATAGACACATCCAATATTCATTTTTAAGTCTTCTGCAGTTCTTTCACCTATTACCACATTATGCTTTTTCTTTATATATTTTACAATATATTCATCAAATTTGTCTCCTGCTGTTTTTAGTGATGTACTAACAACTGAGCCTCCTAATGAAATTACTGCTATGTCTGTTGTTCCTCCTCCTATATCCACAACCATATTTCCAGATGGTTTAGCTATATCAATTCCAGCTCCAATTGCTGCTGCAATTGGTTCTTCAATTAAATATACTTTTCTTGCTCCTGCTTGCATTGCTGCATCTATAACTGCTTTTTTCTCAACTTCTGTTACTCTTGAAGGGATACAAATCATAATTCTTGGTGCAAATATTGACTTTCCACAAACTTTTTCTATAAAGTGTTTTAACATTTTTTCTGTTACTGTATAGTCTGATATTACACCTTCTCTTAAAGGTCTTGTCGCTACTATATTTCCTGGAGTTCTTCCAAGCATTCTTCTTGCTTCTCCTCCAACTGCTAATACATTTCCTGATAAATTATCAACAGCTACTACAGATGGTTCTCTTAATACAACGCCTTTTCCTTTTATATATACAATTACTGTTGCTGTTCCTAAATCAATTCCTACATCTTGTCCAAATCCTAATTTTAACATGATAATCTTCCCTTCTATGTTATTCTTTATTTCACTTTTATTACAAAATCATTACGATTATATTACATTTTTTTTTATTTATCAATAGCTTTTATTGAATTTTTAGAAGTTTTATATTATAATTGTTTTTAGTTAATTTGAGAGGATAAAATAATCTTAAAATTTATATATAATTTACAATAGATTATTTTTTATCTTTTTAATTAAAAATTATATTAGGAGGAAATTATGGATACATTTTTGTTTCATTCTAAATCTGAATTAGAAACCTTAAATTTTGCTAAAAAATTTGCATCTAGCTTAAAATGCAAAGATGTTATTGTACTTTCTGGAGATTTAGGTTCTGGTAAAACAAAATTCACAGAAGGAATTTTATCTTTTTTTGGTTTGGAAAATGAAATTTCTAGTCCTACTTTTACAATTGTTAATAAATATTGTAAAAATAATCTTCCTATTTTTCATTTTGATGTATATCGTTTGGAAGATTCTTCTGAGTTTTATGAAATTGGAGGAGAAGAATATTTTGAAAATGGTATTTGTATTATTGAGTGGGGAGAACTAATTGAGGATGCTCTTCCTAAAAATTATATAAAAATTAATTTTTCAAGAAATTTAAAAAATGACAATGAGAGAATTTTGGAAATTAAATCAATTGGAAATAAATATAATGATTTTATTGAAATTTGTTCTAATTTTGCAAATAATTTAGGAGGAAATTAGTTTGAAAATATTGTGTATTGACACTTCTAGTGTACTTTGTGGAATTTCTATTTTGAACGATAATAATTTAATTAAAAAAGTTGAATTAAATAATGGCTTAACACATTCTGAAACTTTAATGCCTTTATTAAAACAACTTTTAGAAGAATGTAAATTAACTTTAAATGATATTGATTTATTAGTTTGTGATATTGGTCCTGGGTCTTTTACTGGAATTCGTATTGGAATCGCAACAGTTAAGGCTTTTTCTGATAGTTTAAGCATACCTTGTATTGGAATTAGTAGTTTAGAAGTTTTAGCTTATAATATCAAAGATGATGGTCTTATTTGTTCTACAATAGATTGCAAAAATGATAATTGTTATTTTGCTTTATATGAATTAAATAATGGAATTTATAAAATTATTGAAGAACCAAGGGCAGATACTGTAAAAAATATATTAGATTTTTTGGAAAATAAATATTCAAAACAAATTATTCACTTTGTAGGTGATGGTCTTACTGAAAAATCCACAAATAATACTTTATCTGTTGAAAATCTAGGAATAGCTGGTTTTAGAAAATACCAAACCACTTATAAACAAAGTGAAGAAATTTTACCTTTATATCTAAAAAAGCCTCAAGCCCAAAGACAATTGGAAGAAAAATTAAAAGGTTGTGTTAAATAATGCTTATTGATATAAAAAGAATGGATTTAAACGATTTTTATGAAATTTCTAACATACTATTTTCTGATTTTGATGATTTTTGGACCTGTGATTGTTTAAAGCAAGAACTGATGTGTAAAAATTCTTATTTCTTAGTTGCTAGAATTAATAATAAAATTGTAGGTTTTGCAGGTTTTAAAAAAATTTTAGATGAAGCTGATATTATGAACATCGTAGTTTGCAAAAATTTTCGTGGTCAAGGTATTGGTTCTAAACTCTTAGAAAATTTGATTTCTTATGCTCAAGATAATAATTTAAAAATTCTTAATTTAGAAGTTAATGAAACTA
This sequence comes from Clostridia bacterium, assembly GCA_022794055.1. Taxonomy (GTDB): domain Bacteria; phylum Bacillota; class Clostridia; order TANB77; family CAG-508; genus CAG-269. The sequence goes on along the minus strand of JAAWEA010000035.1, from coordinate 18,122 downwards.
ATTTACATGCAATTCATTTGTATGATAATTTGGGTTTTAAATATGTAGGCATTAGGAAAAATTATTATGATAATCAAAATTCTGCAATTATAATGAAAAAACAATTGTAATTTAAAATAAATTTCAAATTACAATTGTTTTTTATATTTTCAATATATAAATTTTTGCTTATTATTCTCTATTATTTTGCCACTTTAATATAGGATACCCATTATTTATTCCATCATCATCTGAGCAAAAGGCCTCACCTAATTAGGAGATTAATTAAATGTTCGAAATATCAAAATATAAGAAAAGTAATGTTAAACTTTCTAAGTGATTACACATATTTTTCTATTTTAACAATATTTCTACCACTTCTAGTATTTCCAGCAAATTCTTTTACAACAAATCTCCCTTTTCCACGAATTGTAATTACATCACCTAACTTTATCTGTTTAGAAGCCTTTGTTTCACTTTGACCATTGATAAAAACTCTTTCACTGTCAATTATTTGAACTGCTTTACTTCTAGAAGTTCTTGCTAAATCAGACACAAAATTATCTAACCTTAAAGAAGGAACTATAATATTTACCTCTTCAATTTTTATTTGTTGTTTTCTTAAATTTTCAATATTAATTATTTCTAATTTAGAATTTTCAAATCTTGTAAGAGTTCCCAATTCTTGTTTTAGTGTTTCTGCTGTTTCTGATTTTACTAGAATATCTGCTCCATCATCAAAAACAAGAATATCTCCAACTTTTTCTCTTTTCATTCCTAATTTTACAATCCCACCTAAATAATTTCTATGAGTATATTTTCCTTTTTCTTCTTCATTTAATGAAATCCTAATTATTTTTATAAATTTTGAATAATTTTTTTGAATCATATCTATATTATATTTTTCAGGATATATAATTAGTATTTTTCTTTCACTATCCTCAAATCCTCCATATAAAATATAATTTTCAAAATTCATCTTCTTTAAAAAATTTTTTATAAGTGATATTTGATACATATCTAAAAAATCAGTATATTCTATTCTTTCTTTCTGTCTACAAAATTCAATTTTATCTGTTACTTGTGCTAAAAATATTTTTTCGTCCATATTTTCCCCACTCTTCAACTCCTTGTTTAATAAATTCATCTGGCCATGCTTGAATTTCAATTTCAATATCTTGCATACCTTCTTCTACAATAATTTCTTCAATTGCTGTTCCAAGTCCATTTATTTTTGTACCATCTTCTATTGTAATTACTCTTTTTGTTTTATAAATTGAATCTTTTATTGTTTCTTTATCTATTGGTTTTAGAAATCTAGCATTTATAACTTCTACATCTAAGCCATTTTCTTCATATTGTTTAGCAATCTCCATGGCTTTCGCTACTCTTTTTCCTATTGCTATAATGCTCAAATCATTTCCTTGTTTTATTATCTCCGCATTTCCTAATTTTATTTTCTCATGTTTTTCAAATTTGATATTATCTAGCTCTCCTCCTCTTGGATACCTAATTACAACTGGTCGATTTAAAGTAGCAGCAAACTCTAGCATATCTTCTAATTCTTTAAAATCTTTTGGTGCCATAATTACTAAATTTGGTACTAATCTAAAAAATGCCATATCTAAAGTTCCTTGATGTGTTTCTCCATCTGCTCCTACAACACCAGCTCTATCTACACACATAATAACTGGTAAATTTTGAATTGCTATATCATGAATTACTTGATCATAGGCTCTTTGATAAAAAGATGAATAAATTGGTACATAAGGTATCATACCTTCTTTTGCCATTCCCGCAGCCATTGTTAGTGCATGTTGCTCTGCAATTCCTATATCAAAAAATCTATTTGAGAATTCCTTTTGAAAATCTGATAATCCTGTTCCATCTTTCATTGATGCTGTAATAGCTACAATTCTATTGTCTTTTTTTGCTAATTCTATTAACTTATCACCAAATACTTTTGAATAATCTGTCTTTTTTTCTTTTTTTAATTTCCCTGTTTCTATATAAAATGGTGAAGTAGCATGAAATTTATCTGGATTTTCTTCTGCAATTTTATATCCTTTTCCTTTTTTTGTTAATACATGTATCAATACTGGTTTTTCAATTTTTTTACTCATTTCTAATATATTTTGCAATTGTTCAATATCATGTCCATCAACTGTTCCTATATAAGTAAAACCTATATCTTCAAAAAACATTTTTGGAATTACCAATTGTTTGATACGTCTCTTTATATTTTGTACAATTCTTACAGTTCCTTGCCCTATTCCAGGTATTTTAGCTAAAATTGTTTTTATTGATGAATTCGATTTTGTATATAATTTTTTAGTTCTTAACTTTGTTAAAAATGAATTTAAACCACCAATATTTTTAGAAATACTCATTTCGTTATCATTTAAAATAACAGTAATTTTTGTTTTACTAAATCCTGCATCATTTAGTGCTTCTAGTGCCATTCCTCCTGTTAATGCTCCATCTCCTATTATTGCAATTACATTATTATCTTCTTTTTTTAAATCTCTTGCTCTTGCCATTCCAAGCGCTGCTGAAATAGAAGTACTACTATGTCCAGTATTAAAGCTATCATATTCTGATTCATTTGTTTTTGGAAAACCAGATAATCCATCTTTTTTTCTTAGTGTTTTGAATTCTTCTCTTCTCCCTGTAATAATTTTATGTGCATAAGTTTGATGTCCTACATCCCACACAATCTTGTCTTTAGGCATGTTAAATACACTGTGTAGGGCTATTGTTAATTCTACTACTCCTAAATTCGATGCTAAATGACCTCCATTTTCTGATACTACTTGCAAAATATAATCCCTTAATTCTTGTGCTAGTTGATTTTTTTCTTCTATACTTAATTTTTTTAAATCTTCTGGTAAATTTATTTTTTCTAACATTTAAAACTCCTTTTCTAACAATAAATTAATATTATCTATTAAATATTATGAATACTTTAAAATTAACTCGTAATAATAATAACATATTTTTTTTTATTTTTCTATAAAATGCTTGTCTTTTGTTAACTTTTATAATAAAATAAAATTATATATTTATATAAAGGAGATATGTTATAATGAAAAAATTAAATATTAAATTATTATTATTAACATTTTTATTAATAACTCTTATTTCAACAATTTCATTAGCCTCTTATAGTGATGTTACTATGTCAGTTATATCAGAACCAGTAGCTACTATTAAATTTGGTGAAAAGTCTTACATTGAAAGAAGAGTTATTTCAAAAGATTTAGACAAAAAAGAAATTACATTTCAATTAAAAGTTGTAAATGAAGAAGTAGCAATGAAACCAACTGGAGAAATAATGTTAGTTCTTGATAATTCAAAAAGTATGCTTACACCTGCAATAGGCGATAGAACTAGAGAAAGCTTAATTATTGAGTCTGCCAAAACATTAATAACAAATTTATTAAAAGATAATGAGCAATTAAAAATAGGTGCTGTAAGTTTTTCAGCAATTGCTCCAAATGCAGATGGAACTGCTGGTAATGAAGGAACAATTAATGATGCAAAAGTTATTTCTCAACTAACAAATAATAAAGATGACTTAATTTCTTCTATTAGTAATATTCCGTTTGAAGGAGATAGAACAAATTTACAAGCTGGTGTTAATTTAGCAAAAACTTGCTTTACCCCTGCTAATCCAGATGACACAGAAAACAAAGTTAATAAATATGTAATTATTTTAACAGATGGTGTACCAAATATTTCATTCGACTTTGATAATTATTTTTCAGATTCTGTTATAGAAAAAACAAAAAATGAATTATCATCTTTATCAGGTGTAGCAGATAAAGTTATTACAATGCTTACAGGAATTGTAGATGGTAATGCAAAACCAATGGGAACTAAAACAAATGATGAAATTATTGAGGAAGTTTTTGGAACAACTGCGAATCCAACAATTGGAAAGTTTTATTATGTTACAGACGATAAAGTAGAACAAACAATTACAACTGACATTTATAATGACTTAGTATCTATTTCTAAAACATATAAAGACATAGAAGTTGTTGATACTTTTTCTAAAGAAATTGTAGATAACTTTACATTCTCAATTGTAAAAGATCCAAATTTTGGTACAATTTCAGATAAAATAGATCTTAATACTAATTCTATTACTTGGAATATACCAGAACTAAAGTCTACTGAAACAGCAATAGTTCAATATAAAATTAAGTTAAAAGAAAATTATAGCACAGATATTTTAGATAAAATTTTAGATACTCATACAAAATTAGATATTACTTATACAGATTCTTCTACTAATATACCTGAATCAAAATCATCTGATATTACACCTCAAATCAAATTAGTAGAGCCTGAAAAATTACCTACTATCTTGCCAAAAGCTGGTAAAACTATTCTTTATGGTGGAATTGTAGTTGTTGCTGTAATATCAGTTGTTTTAGGAATTAGATATATAAAAATTAAAAATGATATGAAATAAAGTATAAAAAAACCGACTTAAGTCGGTTTTTTTATGTCCTTTTAATCTTTTCCAAGGATATAAGGATCTTCTTCTATTCCTAAACCACTTTTTATATATACTCCTTGTGTTAACTCAATTACTGGTCTTATGCCATAGCATCCTACAGAAGAACTATCTGTATTTATATTATACATATTTATAAATTCAAAATAATATGGTAGAACATATAAATAATAACGCCCTGTATTCCATGAAAAGCTAGCATACCTCCCATTTGTATCCTTTTCTCTTTCTGTTAAGAAATACTTGCAGCCAATTTGCATTTTATTCCATCCTTCTTTTTTATTATCTCTAAAATCACAAAACTCTGTACATGTAAGCATGTGTACATTACTGATATATCCTTTTTCATCTAATTCTTTATCTCTATACATATCCCAATTTCTAATATTTAGACTTGTTCCATCTTTTAAAGAATAATTTTTTCCTTCCTCATACTTTCCATCTGATGTAATATGTAAAGCATATTTTCCGCATTTTTTGCATATCTTCATCTCTAGTTCCAAAAGTATAAGATGAAAAATTTTCTGGACTTCCTGCATGTATTAATTTTTTAACATAAGTCTTACCATTAATTCCCTCTGTTTCTAATATTTGCCATCCATCATATTTAGGTCTTCCATAACCATTTTCATTACTTATGCTTTGGTTTCTATTTGTGATTACTTTTTTTTCATTAATATTATTTTCATTTTCTGAATCTCCTTTATATGTAAATCCTCCAAAAGTTAAATTAAATCCTGTTTCACTATTTATTTTATACTGGCTACTAATTGTTTTATCTACATTTATATCATATAGTTTCTGGTTTTTTAATTCTTCAATTTCTTCTTTTGTCCATTCTCCTGCATCATATTTTACTATATCTCTTGCTGAATTATACTGTTTCACCATAACCTCTTTTGTTGCGGTTATTATCCTTCCATTATATTTACCTGTCATTATATAAGTATATAATCCATTTGAGGTTATAGCTTGTGATAACGGCGGTTCTATTGTGCAAATTTCTCCTTCTAAAGTTGCTTCAAAATTTATATATAGTGGTGTTCCTTTTTCTACACTATATTCAGGCAAAGATGTTATTGCATTCTGAGTTTCATTTATAAATACTGTTGTTGTCTCTATTTGTGGCTCTATACGTATTATTTCTTGTTTTTCTTCTCCTGTTTCTGAGATAATTATAAATTTATACTCTACATCTAATTTCACTATATAGTCTATTGCAAGTTCTATTCCTCCATATACATAAATTATATCTGGTTCTGGAGTATGTATTTCTCTTATTCCTTCTTGTGCTATTATTTCTATGAGTACTTTTATATCATTTCCTGTTCTTTCTCCTACTTCATAAGTTAATCTTATTTTTTCATTTTCTGTTTCTATAGATGTCTTTTTTGATTTTTCTGTATTTTCTATCAAGCTTTTTTTTCCTACTAAAACTAATATTACTATTACTGCTAATATCAATATTATTAGTTTTATTACATTATTTACTTTATTTTTCATTTGATTTCTTACCTCCTAATTATGTTTAAAATCATATTAACACATTTGCAATTATTTTGCAATTATTTTTAGGTGCATATTTATTACTATTATCGGTATAAAATAATTGCAGGAGGTATTATAATGAATAAATTAAAAATTCCAGAAAATCATAGTGGTATTAGTAAAACTTTACGTATACCTGAAAATATTGTAAATGATATACAAAATCTTGCTAATTTAAAAAATTTATCTTTTAATAAGATAATTATAAATCTTTTAGAATTTGGATTAGATAATTTAGATGATGAAGATAAACTAAAATTAAAAAATGAAAAAGTAGAAAAGAAAAACTAATCTTTTCTACTTTTTATTTTTATAATCTCATAAAACATAATCCTATAATAAATAATCCTAAAATAACTCTATAAATAGCAAATACTTTAAAGCTACCTTTTTTTAAATATTCTAATAGGAATTTAATAACTATTACACCTACTATAAAACTTACTAAAATTCCAATAAAGAATGGCACATTAAATGCAAAATGTTTTAAATCATATAATGCAGCTGCTGCAACTATTGGCGTTGATAATAAAAATGAATATTTAGCAACTGATTCTCTTTTTAATTTCATTCCTCTTCCTACTGTCATTGTAATTCCAGATCTAGATACTCCTGGAAATGCTGCTGCTATTGCTTGAGACATTGCTATCCATAAAGATTGCTTTAATGTAATATCTTTATATTCTACTTTTGATTTTGCCTTTTTATCTACTATATATAATATTATTCCCATAATAATTAATGCAAAAGCAATTAAAAACATCTCTATCATTTTTTCTTCTATATTAAAACTCATTGCAAGTTTTTCTATTATTTTTTCTGATATTTTATCTAATATTAAGCATAATATTCCAGTTGGGATAGTTGATATTACTATGTACCAAAATATCTTTCCTTCTGTTGATTTTTCTTTTTTTATTACTTGCTTATATCCACATTCTATTAGTTTTATCCAATCCTTAAAAAAGAAGATTACAATTGCAAATAATGTTCCTATATGTAAAGCAACATCAAATGAAGCACCAATTTCTCCCCATCCAAATATCCATGGAAATAGATTTAAATGTGCTGAACTTGAAATTGGTAGTAGCTCTGTTAATCCTTGAACTGCTCCTAAAATTATTGCTTGAAAAATATTCATCTATTTTATTCCTTTCTTTTGTTATTTTTACTTTTATAATTATATTTTTTTTTTAGAAATTTATGATTCATTTATTCTAATTCTTTTTGAGTTTCATTTTCCTTTTTATTTATCCCTTTTGGTTTTTCTTTTTGCGTTTTATCTTTTAGCATTTTAATATCATTATAACTTAAATTTCTTGTTACATCAAACATGTCCTCCAAATGTTCCTTTGCTTTTCTTTCTTTTTCTTTCATATTTTTTTCTGTATTTTCTATTTCTTCAATATTAAATGGTATTGAGATTTTTGCCATTATAGGAATAAAAATTGGATCATTTTTTATTTTTTTTACTATTTTTGATGAATTAATATCCACTGCTATATTAGCAAATTTAATTGCCTTTTCTTTTTCTCCTTTAATCATTGCAATTTTTGAAAGTTCATAATAACTATCTGCTGATAATTCTTCATCTTCTAACGCTTCCATAAAATATTGTTCTGCTTTTTCTAATTCTTTATAAATTAATGATATTTCAGCAAGAGAATATTTTGAATTATATGAAAGTGAATTTATATCTGCTGCTCTTTCATAACATATTTTTGCATTTTGAAAATCATTTAACATAGTATATGCAATTCCTAAATTATAGTTTATTTCAAAGCTTAGTGGGTTATATTTTAACGCATCTTGATAAATATTTACAGCTTCTTTATATTTTTCTTTTGAAATTAATATATCTCCTAGCAATTCTGTTGCCTTATAATAATCAGGCTTTTTATTTAGTAAATTATGTAGCATTTCTGATGCTTCCTCTTTTTTATCTAATTGGTTTAAAAGGTCTGCTATTTTGTAATATGAATCATAGTCTTTTTTATTACTATCAATTGCTTGTACATATTCATCAATTGCTTTTCTCATTCCTCCTTCTAGTTCATATATATTTGCTAGCATTTTATGTCCAATATAATTTTCTGGATATTTTGAAACTAAATTTATTAATTGTTCTTTTGCCTTTTTATTATCTCCTAATTTCAAATATATTTTTGCTTTTATTACATTTAAAATCTGAATTAATGGTAATTCTTTTTTTTCCAAAGCTATTACAAATACTGGTAAAATAACTCCTACTATATATTTTATAATCATAAAAACTAATATTATATCTATGTTTGCTATTACTTGTACTAGATTTATAGCTATTCCTATTGCTTCTAACACTAATATAATTATATAATTTGTATCATTTTCTTTAAACATTTTAAAAAACATATATATAAATAGTAAAAATGATATTATTGTGAAAATTAATTGTTCTATCATATAGTTCTCCTTTTCTATTCTTATTATTTTATTTTATTTTTTATAATTTGTCCAGTATTTTAAACAATTCCTAATAGCTCATTTGTGTCATTCTAAATTTTTATAAATTTTATAATCTCTTAAAATCTTTCTAACATAATTATTAGTTTCTTTATAAGGAATATTTTCAATATTAGATCCATCTGATTTGATAATACCTTTCTCAATCCAATTATCTACAGTTCCAATGCCTGCATTATATGCAGTTACAGCTATTTCTATATTTTCATAACGTTCTAATAGTATTGATAAATATTTTGTTCCTAAATTTATATTTATATCAACATCATATAATTTATTTTTTAATTCTTCATCTGCTATTTTTAGATTAACTCTTTTCATTAAATCTTTTGCAGTTTCTTCCATTAATTGCATTAATCCAATAGCATTTTTACTTGATTTTGCATTAGGATTAAAATTGCTTTCTGCTTTTATAACTGCATATATTAAATCTGTATCTACTTGATATTCATTAGAATACTTTTCAACTTGTTCTGTATACTCTTTAATATAAATTAGCTTCTGTATTTTTTGAGGAATATCTCCAATGGCTATTATTCCTATTATAAATACTAATATTAATATAATAAAAATCGTTTTTTTCTTAATAATAACTATTTTTAACACTCCTCTCTTTATTAAATCTTCCATCAAATTGGTCAATAGGTGCATTCCTATTGACTGTTTATCTGGTTTTCTTTATTTGCATTCATACCAGTTTTTTGCTTCTGACACTTCCGCTACTAGTGGAACTATTAGGCTAACTGCCCCTTCCATTTTTTCTTTTATAATTTTCTTAACTTCTTGTGCTTCTTCAATTGGCGATTCTATCATCATTTCATCATGAACTTGTAATACTATTTTTGATTTTAAATTTCTAGTCTTTAATTCCTTATAAACATTTATCATTGCAATTTTCATAATATCTGCTGCTGTTCCTTGTATAGGTGTATTCATAGCTGCTCTAGCTCCGAAATTGTCTTACCATATAATTATTTGACTTCAATTCTGGAATATATCTTCTTCTATTAAATAATGTTTCTACATATCCTATTTCTTTTGCCTTTTCTGTAATATTATCCATAAAATCCTTTATTCCAACATATTCTGATAAGTATTCTTCTATATACTTCTTTGCTTGCTTTCTTGGAATTCCTAATTGCTCACCTAATCCAAAATCACTAATTCCATATACTATTCCAAAGTTTACTGCTTTTGCATTACTTCTTTGCTCTTTTGTTACTTCATCAATTGGTGTTTTAAATACTTTTGAAGCTGCTTGTTTATGAATATCTTCTCCCTCTTTAAACGCTTGAATTAAATGTTTATCTTCTGAAATAGCTGCTAAAATTCTTAACTCTATTTGAGAATAATCTGCATCAATATATACTTTTCCTTCTTCTGGTTTAAATATTTTTCTAACTTGTTTTCCTAGTTCAAATCTTGTTGGTATATTTTGTACATTTGGCTCTGTTGAACTAATTCTTCCTGTAGCAGTTATAGTTTGATGGAAAAATGAATGTACTCTTTTTGTTTTTGGATTTATATAAGGTTTCAAACCTTCTACATAAGTAGAGTTTAGTTTCATCAATTGTCTGTAATCCAAAATCTCTGATATAATTGGATTTTCTGACTTTAATTTTTCCAAAACATCCACATCTGTTGAATATCCACTTTTAGTTTTTTTAACAACTGGTAATTTCATTTTTTCAAATAAAATTTCCCCTAATTGCTTTGTTGAATTTATATTAAATTCTTCTCCTGCTAATTCGTAAATTACTTTTGTTTTAATTTCTAGTTGTTCTTTTAACATACTACCAAATTTATTTAGTTCTTCCTCATCTGCATACATTCCATTCCATTGCATGTCTGCTAGAACTGTTATTGTTGGTATATCAATTTCATTAAATAATTTTAAGCTGTTTATTTCTTCTAATTTTTTACTTGTTATTTCTTTTAATTCTTTTAATATATAAGCATATAGTGTATACTTTTCTTCTTTCCCAGTACTATTATCTTCTATATCTTGTGAGTTCATATCAAATAAATTTATTTGTTTATTTTGATTTTCTTTTAAAATTTCACTAATATCTATGTCTAAAAATTGTTCTGCTAAATTTTCTATTTTTAGTCTATTATTGGTTGGATTTAAAATATATGCTGCTATGCTTGCATCAAATTCTATTCCTTTTAATTCAATTCCTTGTTGTTTTAATAATATATATATTTTGCTTAAATCAATTCCTACTTTTTTAATTTTTTCATTTTCAAAAATCTCTTTTAGCTCTTGAATTTGTTTCTCATCAAGTGATTTATAACAAGCTTTATTCTCATTTTTTAAAAATATACTCATTCCTATAATTTTTTCTTTAATAATCTTTTCAGAATTATCATCTTTTTCTGTGTTAATATAGAAAATCATTTCATTTTCTTTTTTTATGCTCTTTTTTATTTCCTCTAAATCTTTTTTACCAACTATATATTTTTCTTCTATTTTTTTATTTTCTTCTGAGTTTGAATTTTCATCTTGCAAATTAAATCTTTCAATATATCTTTTAAAGTTTAATTCTTTAAATATTTCTAATAATTTACTCTTATCCCATTCTTCAACTTTCAATTCCTCTAAAGTATCTTCAATTGGAACTTCTGTATTTATTTCTCCAAGTGTCCTCGATAAAATTGCTAATTCTTTATTCTGCTCTATGTTTTCTTTTTGTTTTCCTTTTAATTCGGCTTCTCCTGTTTCTACTTTTTCATATAATGTTTTAATAGTTCCAAACTTTTTTATTAAATTTAATGCTGTTTTTTCTCCAATTCCTGGAACTCCTGGAATATTATCAGAAGTATCTCCTTGCAACCCCTTTACTTCAATGAGTTGTTTTGGCTCAATTCCATAAACTTCTTTTACTTTGCTCCTATCAAATATTTCTGTCTCTGTTTTTCCACTTTTTGTTCTTGGTATGTGGATTTCTACTTTATCTGTTGCCAATTGAAAAGTATCTCTATCTCCAGAAAGGATAATAACTTTTAGACCTCTCTTCTCTCCATATCTCGATAAAGTCCCTATTATGTCGTCTCCTTCATAACCTTCTTTTTCTACTATGTCTATATTCATTGCTTTTAATATATCTTTAATAATTGGCATTTGTTCAGCAAGTTCATCTGGCATTCCTTTACGATTCGCTTTATATCCCTCATATAACTCATGTCTTGATGTTGGTGCTTTTAAGTCAAAAGAAACTGCTAAGTACTCTGGATTTTCATCTTCTAATAATTTAAATAAAATAGATAAAAATCCATATACTGCATTAGTATATTTTCCATCTTTTGTTGTAAGTGCTTTTCTTCCCATAATGCCATAAAACGCTCTATTCATAATACTATTTCCATCTATCAATACTAATTTTTTCATTTTTCCTCCTCAAATGTCCTAATCAGGATAACACTCCAGTGGTACGAAGCTCCCCTGTTGGATACATTAAAAGTTTACCACAATACAATCACTTAATTCAACTATTGAACCATTTTTTGGATAAGAATTCATATTTTCAGCTTCTATTTTACCTTTTTCATATTGTTCATCATTTGGTCTTTTAAAGCTATATCCTAATGAATTCAAAAACTTAATAAATTCTGCTCCATTATCATCAAATGCCTTTTTCCCCCACCATAAAACTGATAAACTATTTACTTGGCTTCCATCTTTTCCTATACTCTTTTTAGGTGTTCCCATTATAACTAATGGTTTTGATATATCATAAGATTTTTCTAAATCTTCAATTAAATTAAATGCAACATTTAGGTCTCTTTGATATCTTATATAATCATTATAAAACATTTGACTTACATATCTTGATTGTTGTAATACTAAAATAGTAATAAAAATTGCTGACATTATTTTCGTTATTTTATATTCTGATAAATAAATATAAGTAAAGAATATTATTATTGCAACAAAAAGGCTCCAAGATGTACATGCTCTATATATTACTCCTTTTAATTGTAAAATTGCTATTGCAAAATTTGATAATATCATTCCAATATATATTAATAATATCATAGCATTTCGTTTTTTATAAGATTGTATAATACTAATTATAAATCCTAATATAGCACTTATACTAAATACTAATACTGGCAAATAACTTATATTTGTTACTGAACATTTTATTTCATAACATATTATTTGTAAACTTTCTAAAATAGTATAATTTCCCCAGTTTATATCTTTTTCGGCCGCTTCTGATACAGGAACTCCTATTAAATAAATTAATTTTACAATTATACTATTCAATATTATTGCAGTTAATAAAATTCCTAATGCAAACATTAAATATTTTAATATATTTTTCCACTTATTTTTCTGTTTAAAAATCATAATGGCTGATGTTATGCAAGTAGATAATAACATAATTTGTACAGATGCTTCATACATTGATATTCCTAATGTCAATGTCATTACTGCTAAAAAATATAAACTTTTTTTATGAATATTTTGATAATTTTCATAAAACATCATAACACCTATTGAAGCCAATAAACTTCCTAACATAACTGCTATATTGCAATTTTGGTATATAAATATTTCATTTATTAGTGGATAAGAAATAAATATACTGGAAAATGCAATAAATGCTCCCATTGTTATTTTTTCTTTTAAATTTTTCTTTAAGAATATACACCAAACAATTGCTACACTAACTAATACAATACTTGCTACTAAGTCTCCCCAAAATGGTGTAAATTCTGTAATATTTAAAATTTGATATACAATATACGCTCCCCATCTTCCAATTGATAGCATTTCTTTTCCTTGATAATACCTATCAAATGCTGTGTCATCTACTCCAATTGAAGAATTTGTAATAGTAAATCCAAAACTTAATATTGTAACTAGTATAATAGAGAAAATGAAAACTCTACTATTAAAAAAATATTTTATAGTTTTTTTATATCCTTCTTTTTCTTGTTTCATTTTTGTTTTTTCCTCTCTTGCTTTCTTAATATCTACAATAGTATAATGTATCTTCTTCAAAAATCAACTGATCTTTTTCAAGCTTGTCCCAATTTTTGGTTTTAAAATATTTATCATATTTACCATCTGTTTTTACTTCTAAAAATTTTCTATTATTGTAATAATTTATAATACCTATTCTAGACCATTCTACATATAATGGTCGATAGCATAATGCTGATTTATTTTTTATATTATTGTTATATCTAGTAGTTTTTTTATCTTTTAGAAAAATAATTTTTTTAATTTCATTTCCACTTTCCTGTTCATATTCATTAATCCAATTTCCAATTATTTGTGTTTCTTCTTTATCTTGTTTATTCCCAATTTTATGTTGACACATAATATTTATATAGTTTAAATATGTAAGTAACATATAAAAAACTAAAATTACTATTATAATTTTTTTATATTCATTTTCTTTTTGTACATTATATACATATAAAATTATTAATCCTAACATTGCACCAATAGAAAATGACATTCTTGCTGCTCCAAAAGCTGATAATGTGATTAAGTATGGAGCAAAAGTTGCTCCAATTGAAATTATTATAATTCCAAATACATTTATTTTTTGATTTTTATCTTTTAATAAAATATTTGTATATATCAATAATATTGCTAAATATAGTAATAACATATATCTTGGAAATAATTGATATGTACCTTCTAATATTGGATATATATTTTGTAAAATATACTTTATATTGTTTCCTATATTTTTTATATTCCCTATCCTATTTTGTGTTAAATTAAATATATTGCCTGTAATTTTTATTTGTATTAAGTTTAATATAATTCCTAATAATATATAGATTCCACTTAACAATACATTTTCGATTACTACTTTATTAATCTTTTTTTCTTTTAATATTGATAAAACAAATGTAATTGTAATTAGCCAATTTATCATTCCTTGGTACATCATTATTGATATTATTGCTAATAATAAACTTTTTGGAATGTGATTTTTTTGCTTTTCTACAATAATATGTGCAACTATAATATTTAGTAATACACTTGCTGCCATAACTGCACATTCTGCAAATTGCATATTTTCTAAATATGTAAAATTAAATATTATTACATAAGATATTCCTAAAATTATCCATTCATTTTTAGTTATTTCTGTGTATTTCATTATTATATTTTTTAGTTTCAATACACTTATACATAATATAAAAATTGCTATAATTGTAAGTCCTATAATATAAGCTTCTATTGAAAGATTTATTTTTTCTGCTAATAATGATATTAAGCACATAATTGGTCTTCCATTATTTAATGAGTATTTAATTGCATATTCTTTGTATCCTAAATTTATTATGTTATATGTATCTGTTGCATAGTTATGAATTGGTAAAATATACATATTGTTATAATAAATAAAATACAAAATGTAATTTTATTTTTGTATTTTTTCATTTTTTTACTTTGATACTTCCTCTTTTTTCTTCTTTGGAATTGGTGTTATCTTTTCTATTTCTATTATAATAGATTTGCAAAATTCTGAATTATCAATATCTAATATATAATGTTCTTTTGCACCATTATAAGGACAGCCCACTTCTGCATTTTTCATTCTTTCTTTAATACAATCTATCTTTTTAATAAATGGCGTATTATTACATACTGTAATTATTGGTTTATCATTTATATAAATCATATACTCACCAAACATTTTCTTATATCTTATTTCTCCAACTCCTTTTATTTGTTCACATATATATTCTATGTACTCATTTGTTGTAGCCATTTTTATCTCCTTTTCAACTTTATATTAAAATACTATTACTTAATTTTAATCTATTTATTTAACATTTTCTCTGCTTCTTCTTCATTTTCTGTAAAAAATATATCTTTTCCATTATTACTTTCATATATAAAGTCTTTTAATGGCTTACTTGTATATTTTGAATAGTCTCCATATATAGCAAACTTAGTTTGATAGTTTACAAATTTTTGTAATATTTCTCCTGCTAATCCTTTACTTAATATAAAGAAGTCCTCTGTTATTGCTTCTTTATTTAGTGCTATTTTTTTACAGTTTGTTTCATAATTTATAGTCATTATAAAGTCTATAGCTGATTGAACATCTTTAATTATAATTTCTTTACTTTTGACTATTACTATATCATTTATAATTTTTGTTTCCATCTATATTCCTCCTTATTGTTATAATTTACTTTTTTGATAATTTTATTATATCTATGCTTTATCATAAATTTTTAAATTAATACTTCAAAAAAATTGTAAGTATTTATCATTGTAAGTATTTAAATACTTGTTTAGGATATATCTTTAATTCTTTATTTTTAAATTTATTTATATCTATCCACATTGCATCAGTCTCATAATTATCATCTATAATATGATATCTTTCTTTATAATCAGACTCATTTATAGTAACATTATAAATTAAGATTATTTCATGTGCATTTTTTCCATTATATATAAATATATTTTCAGAAATTCCTAGAAACTCTCCTACTTTAATATCTATATTCAGTTCTTCCTTAAACTCTCTTCTTAATGCTTCTTTACTGTCTTCAAGGAATTCAATTCCTCCACCTATACTTCTATAAAATACTTCAGATTTAACCTTATCATATCCTTCACTAACCAATATTTTATTATCTCTTTTTACTATTCCAAGAACAATTGGTCTTATTTCTTTAAACTTATCCATATTTTACTCCTCTTTATAAATTATTATCATATCTAATTTTATCATTATTAATTATAATGCAGTACCTAGTTTTGGAATAAAAAATTTTTTCATATCATTTCCTTCAAGTTTTAAAAGTTCAATTTTATTCTTTATTCCACCCCCATATCCTGTAAAACTACCATTAGTTCCTACAACTCTATGACAAGGAATAATAATACAAATTGGATTCCAGCCAACAGCCCCTCCAACTGCTTGGGGCGACATTCTTTTTATTCCTCTATTTTTAGCAATTATTTTAGCTATATCATTGTATGTTAAAATTCTTCCATAATCAATAGAGTTTATTATATCAATTACGTCTTGCCTAAATGGTGTTAAATTTCCTATTTTATATTTTGGTGTAAAATTAGGATTTTTCCCTTCAAAATAAATATCTAGCCATTTGCTTGTTTCTCTAAATATTAATAAATCTTTTTCTTCACAATCTACTTTATGTTTATAAGAATCCTTTGAATCTTCAAACCACAACCCTGTTAAATACTCTCCATTACTATTCATTGCCATATTTGAAAAACCTTCTGGAGTTTTATAAATCCATTTATAAATCATAATATCTCCTAATATTAAGAATTGGCTATCTTAATTAATTTTTTCATCTCCTTAATAAATAATCTTTTTGTAAATTCATTCATTGTTCTTCCATCAAAATACCTAGATGTTAAATAAATATAGCATTTCTTATTTTTATGTATATATAAATTGCAAAAATCTGAATATTCTTCATCTCCATTGAAAATTACTTTTTCCCAGCAATCATATTTTTTTAATATATTTCTTTCTACATAATGTGAAGCAGCACTATTAGATATTAAAGTTATTTTAGCATTATAGTATTCTAATTGTTCCATGAATAATTCATTTATATCTTTTACATATTTGTGTTCATTAATAAATGACTCAATAATTTTCTGATTATGATTTGAAACATATATTAAGTTAGTGAAAATTAAGTATTTTTCTTCAAATTTTATATCATTTTTTTTATATTCACTATTTATTTCTTCAAGTATTTTTGTATACTCTTTTGCTTTAATTTCTCCATAAACTTCTTTTAAAAACTGTTCATCATATTTTTGCCAACTCATCTTTAAATATTTATCTTTATTTCCGAAAATTTCATCATTCAAAATTTTGTATTGGCTTCTTGAAAAATTTGTCCCTAATACATAATTATTATATTTTTCTTTATATTTCGTGTCATACTTTGGAACATAAAACAAATCTAAATCATTTCCTAAAATAAACTCATTATCTGCATAATTTTCTCTTCTTTCATCTTTAGGAACTGATGGATTAATTCCCATGATATTTATAACAAAATCATCATCACAAAAATTAGCAAAATGTCCTCTTTCACTTTTAAAAGTTTTTTCATTCATGTATTTATTGTTTTTAAATTCAAAATAGTCTGATAGCACTTTTTTATTTTTTTCATCAAAATTTGTATATTTCTTCATTTTTTATATTATTTATCCCTATTCTTTTCTAATTTTATAATTTTAGTAGCTACTTTTTTTATAAAAGTTTCATCATGTTCAACAAAAATTAATGTAGGTGTATAATTTAAAATTGCGTCTTCTATTTGTATCCTTGTTATTATATCTATATAATTTAATGGTTCATCCCATATATAGATATTAGCTCGTTCTGAGATACTTTTAGCAATTAAAACTTTCTTTTTTTGCCCTTCACTCATATTTAGCATATCCATATCAAAGTCTAATTTTGAAAAGCCCATTTTAGAAAGCATTGCTTTAAAAATGCTTTCATCAATTTTATTGTCTTGTGCAAATATTTTTAAATTTCCTTTTAAATTTTCTGTACTTTGTGATACATAAGATATT
>JAAWEA010000034.1 GCA_022794055.1 Clostridia bacterium | reverse complement strand
CAAAAACGCAAACGAAAGTGGCGTAAGCTGTCAAACTGGGACGCTTAAGCGTCAGCTAGTATCAAGGCCTTATAGGCCAATATGAAAATCCCCCAGTTATACTGGGGGATAATTATTATTTTTCACAAATTTCTTCTCTTTTGTCTTCACAACAAGGTTTTCTGTCATCTATAAAACAATCACATTTATCGCATTTATCACCTTTTAGACATTTTCCCTCATGATGACATTTTGCACAAACTTTTATTTTCTTTGTAGTATTTGCCCAAATTTGAATAGCATAATGTCTGTCTGGACAAAGTGGACCAAAAACAAATTCTCCTTCTTTATCTGTAAAAGTATGACCTATAGGTCTTCTTTCTTCTTTACCGTTTTCACAAACAATTTCTGTTAATTTTACAACAGCATTACAAATTGGTTCTTTGAAACAATTTTTTATAACACCATAAATTACATCTCTATTGTCCTCAGGTAAAGTAATATCTAAGTCAAATTGTTTTCCTCCTGCAATAACTCCATCAACATCTAATACTGGGCAAAAAGGTTTCTTTCCATCCATTTCCATAATACATACATCCTTTCTATTTCAAACATAATGTTTGATTATTATATAATATTAAAAACATTAACATAAAGTGATTAAATTTGTATTTTTTTATAAAATATGTTATAATAATATCAGTAGTTTGTAAAATAAATGGCTATATATAGCCAGAAAGCGAGGAACAAGATGAGGAACAGGAAGGGAACCAGAAAGTTAAACAAAATGCAAAAAACATTTATTATTCGGAAGCTTACAATATGTATAATTTCACTTATTGTGGCTGCAAAGGCTCTTTGGGAAGTATACGAATGGGCTTTAGAAATGCAAAGGAGTAAGATTGAAGGATTCTGGTTTGTAGTATTTTTACTTGCAGTACTAATCTGTATTTACTTTTGGGAAGAAACATATACAGATTACAAGAAAAAGAGAAAAAGGAGGCGCTAATAGCGTCTCTTTTTAAAACTGTAAAAAATGAATAAATTTCCACACTTTAGCAAACAATAAAACAAAAAAGTTTACAAGGAGTGGAAATCTTTGAAAGAAAACAAAAAGTTAAAAATAGTAGGAACAATACTAGAAAAGGTGCAATTAGAAAGACACCTAGAAAAAATAGCCACAAGCCATAATATAATTAGCAAATCACAAAAAAGCACTTATCCAATACCAGAGTTAACCGAAAATTTTGAAAAAATTGAAGAAACATATAAATTATTAAATGAACACCTAAAATTAGGAATAGGAATACATCCAGCTGGGGAATGGTTATTAGACAACTTTTATATAATAGAAGAAACAGTAAAGCAAATAAAAAAAGAATTATCAATAAATAAATATAAAAACTTTGTAGGAATAGCAAATGGAGACTACAAAGGATTTGCAAGAGTATATGTATTAGCAGCAGAAATAGTAGCGTATTCTGACAATAAAATAGACAGAGAAAGTCTAGAAGATTATTTAAGAAGCTATCAAACTAAAAAAACATTAAGTATGGATGAAATATGGAATATAGGAACATTTATACAAATAGCAATAATAAAAAACATAACAGAAATATGTAAAAAAATATACAGTTGTCAGATTCAAAAATATAAAGCAGAAAATATAGTAGAAAGAATATTAGAAAATAAAGAAAAAATAAGTCTTAAAATAAAAAATAATAGTCAAGATATGAAATACCCATTTATAGAATATATGTCATATATTTTAAAAAGATATGGAAAAAAAGCAAATGCTTATTTAATAGCACTAGAAGAAGTAATAGAAAAATTAGGAACAACAGTATCAGAAGTAATAAAAAAAGAACATTTTGATATAGCAAATCAAAAAGTATTAATGGGAAATAGTATAACAAGCATAAAAGAAGTACAAAGAATAAACTTTTTACAAATATTTGAAAAAATAAATGGAGTTGAAGAAATATTAAAACAAGATCCAGTAAATGTATACAGTAATATGGATCATAAAACAAAAGAATATTATAGAGGAAAAATAAAAGAAATAAGCAAAAAAAGTAAGATATCAGAAATCTATATAGGAAGAAAAATGCTAGAACTAGCACAAGAAAACTATGAAAAAGAAGGAATAAACAAAAAATCTCATATAGGATATTATTTAATAGATAAAGGCACTAATCAGCTATATCAAAAAATAGGATATATAAGTAGAAAAGAAGAAACACCAGAAAATAAAACTAAAATATATATAATGGTAATAGCCGCTTTAAGCATACTATTGTCAGCACTATTAAGTTATATATTGGATTTAAGAGTCAAAAAGATAGAAGTTGCGATTATAAGTTTTATATTATTTTTAATTCCTTCAAGTGAAGTAATAATACAAATAATACAAACAATATTAAATAAAGTAGTAAAACCTAAATTAATCCCCAAAATAGATTTTTCAAGTGGCATAAATAAAGAAAATACAAGTATGGTAATAATACCAACAATATTAAATGATAAAAACAAAGTAAAAGAAATGTTTGAAAATCTTGAAAGATACTATTTAGCAAATAAATCTGAAAATTTATATTTTACATTATTAGGAGATTGTACACAAAAAAATACACAAGAAGATAAGACTGACCAAGAAATAATACAAGAAGGAAAAAAACAAGTAGAAATATTAAACAAAAAATATCCTAATAAAGAATTTTCAATATTCAATTTTTTATATAGAAAAAGAGAATGGAACGAAAAAGAATCAAGTTTCCTAGGATGGGAACGAAAAAGAGGAATGATTAACCAATTTAATGAATACCTGCTACATGAAGAAAATCCTTTTAGAACAAATACAATAAAAGAAAGTATAGAACAGGGGAAATCAAGGCAAATATTAAAAGAAATAAAATATATTATAACACTAGATGCAGATACTGACTTGATATTAAATTCTGCATTAGAGCTAGTCGGAGCAATGGCACATATTTTAAATAAACCAGTAATTGATAATCAAAAAAATATTGTAATAGATGGATATGGAATAATGCAACCACGTGTAGGAATTAATTTAGATATAAGTTATAAAACATTATTTACAAAAATTTTTGCAGGAGCTGGAGGTATTGATAGTTATACAAATGCAATTTCAGATATATATCAAGATAATTTTAAAGAAGGAATTTTTACAGGAAAAGGAATATATGATTTAAAGTTATTTTCTAGGATTTTAAAAAATAGAATACCAGAAAATAAAGTATTAAGCCACGATTTATTAGAAGGATGTTATTTGAGATGCGGACTAGTATCTGACATTTTGTTAATGGATGGTTACCCAACTAAGTATAATAGTTTCATGACAAGATTGACGAGATGGATTAGAGGAGATTGGCAAATTATAGGATGGCTGAAAAGAAAAAGCCCTCTTAATTTATTATCAAAATATAAAATAATAGATAATTTAAGAAGAAGTGTTTTTGAACTTTCAATTTTAATTGCTATAATTTATATAAATATTATTGGATTTATGTATAATATAAATATTTTAGGAATAGATGCAATATTTATATTAATAGAAATATCACCTTATATATTAGAATTCTTTAATTATTTAGTATCAAAAAAAGAAGGAGAAGAAAAACAAAAAACATTTACACCCAAAATTTCAGGTTTAAAAGGTATTTTTCTTAGAACAATAATAACTTTAGGTTGTGTACCTTATAAAGCTTATGGTAGTTTAAAAGCCATAAGTAAAACACTTTATCGTTTATGTATAACACATAAAAACTTATTGGAATGGACAACCTCAGAAGAAGCAGAAAAAACATGTAGAAATGATTTAATATCATATTATAAAAATATGTTTATAAATAGTTTAGCAGGTATAATTGCAATTATTATATATAGTAAAGACAAAAGTATTTTAGCATTAATATTAGGAATATTATGGATTATCACACCTTGGATAATGTGTTACATTAGTAAAGAAAAATCTAAAAGAAAAGGAGTAGAATTACTAGAAAATAAAGAACAGGAATATATTTTAGAAGTAGGAAAAAAGACTTGGGAGTATTTTGAAACTTATTTAAATGAAAAAAATAATTATCTAATTCCAGATAATTATCAAGAAGGAAGAAAAAATAAGATTGTAGAAAGAACATCATCAACAAACATTGGATTATCAATGTTAGCAGTAATTTCAGCACACGATTTAGGATATATAGATATAGAAAAAGCAATGAAATTATTAAAAAATATTATACAAACAATAGAAACATTAGAAAAATGGAATGGACATCTTTATAACTGGTATCAAACAGAAAGTAAAAAACCACTTATACCAAGATATATATCAACAGTAGATAGTGGAAATTTTGTAGGATACTTGTATGTAGTAAAAACTTGGCTTCAAGAAAGAGAGCAAGAAGAGGAAATAGAGAACTTATATAATATAGTTGAAAAACTAATAAAAGATACAGATTTCTCTTATCTATACAATAAAGAACAAAGATTATTTTCAATTGGCTTTAATATAGAAGAAAATAAATTAACAAATTCATATTATGATTTATTAGCATCTGAAGCTAGACAAGCAAGCTTAGTTGCAATAGCAAAAAAAGATATACCAGCAAAGCATTGGAATTCGATGAGTAGAACCTTAACAACACTAGGAAAATTTAAAGGGTTAATTTCATGGTCAGGAACATCATTTGAATATTTAATGCCAAATATAAATATTCCAAAATATGAGGGAAGCTTGTTAGACGAATCTTGTAAGTTTATGGTTATGAGTCAAATGCAATATGCTAAAAAATTACAAATACCTTGGGGAATTTCAGAATCAGCATTTAATCTAAAAGATTTAAAATCTAATTATCAATATAAAGCATTTGGAATTCCATGGTTAGGCTTAAAAAGAGGACTAGCAGATGAGATGGTAGTTGCACCTTATGGAAGCGTATTAGCAATTACAGATTATCCTAAAGAAGTATATCAAAACTTGAAAAAACTAGAAGAATATGGAATGTATGGGAAATATGGATTTTATGAATCAATTGACTTTACACCAGAAAGGTTAGAAAAAAACAAAAAAACAGCAGTTGTAAAAACTTATATGGCACATCATCAAAGTCTTATTTTGTTATCTATAAATAATTTATTTCAAAATAATATTTTGCAAAATAGGTTTATAAAAAATCCAGAGATAAGTGCTGTAAGTATATTATTACAAGAAAGAATGCCAGAAACAGCAATAATAACAAAAGAAAATAAAGAGAAAGTAGAAAAACCTAAATGTGTTGATTATGAAGACTATATATGTGATACCTATAAAAAAATAGATGAAAGATTAATATTAGGAAATGTTATAAGTAATGAGAATTATTTAATAGCAATGAACCAAAAGGGTGAAGGTGTAAGTAGATATAAAAATATATTAATTAATAGATATAAAGAAACAGACGATTATTCACAAGGAATATTTTTCTATGTAAAAAATATAAAATCAAAGAAAATATGGAGTTCACAAAAGCAGTATAATAATAAATATCAAATTAGTTTTATGCCTGACAGGATAGAGCAAGAAACAACAAATGATAATATAAAAACAAAAATAAAAACTATAGTTGCACCAGATGAGCCAGTAGAAATAAGGCAGATGGAAATAGAAAACTTAGGTAATGAAGAAGAAATATTAGAAATTAGTTCTTTCTTTGAGCCAGTATTATCAAGAAAAGAACAAGATTATGCACATCCAGCATTTAATAATTTATTCCTAATTTATGAATTTGATCATGATACAAATAGTATCATAATTAAAAGGAAGAAAAGAGATGAAAATGAGCAAGAATTATTTATGTGTGTAAACTTATCCACACATTGTGAGACAATTGGGGATTTAGAATATGAAATAGATAAAGAAAAGTTTATAGGAAGAGGCAATATTGGAATACCAAAAACTATAGAAAATTCAAAACCACTTTCTAAGAAAATAGGACTTGTAACAGAACCAATTGTAAGCTTAAAAAGAACAATGAAAGTTAAGCCAAACCAAACAAGTTATATTAATTTGTTAATTGCAGTAGGTGAAAGTAAAGAAAAAGCAATAGAAAATATTAAAAAATATAAAATGGAAGAAAATATTGGAAAAGCCTTTAAACTATCAAAAGCAAAAAATGAAGCACAAAGTAGATATTTAAGAATAAAAGGAGAACAAATAAGAGATTATCAAAGAATGTTATCTTATATAATTTTCAAAAATCCATCTAAAAGTATAAACTTAGAAAAAGTACCAAAGCATAATTATGAACAAAGTGAGTTATGGAAATATGGTATTTCTGGAGATATACCAATTATTTTAGTAACTATAAAAGATAGTAATGATGCTTATGTAGTAAAAGAAGTATTAAAAGCTTATGAATTTATGAAAACAAAAGGAGTTGAAACAGAAGTTATAATCATTGATGAAGAAAAATACAGTTATGAAAATTATGTAAAAGAAGAAATAGAAGGAACAATATTAAATTGTCAATTATCCTACCTAAAAAATGTAAGAGGAGGAATATTTGAACTTTCTAAAAATGAAATTAGTAAGGAAGATTTCAATTTATTAAAATTTTTAGCATCTATAGTAATAGAAGCAAATAAAGGTGGAATTAGAAATACAATTAAAGATATAGAAGAAGAATATTTAGAAAAATATAAAAATATAGAAAATGAACCAGAAAATAAAATTATAGCAATTGAAGAAAAAAGTACACAATTAGATGTATTAGAAAATTCAGACAAACTAAAATATTATAATGAATATGGAGCATTTTCAGAAGATGGTAAAGAATATAAAATTAGACAAAACAAAAATCATAAATTACCAACAGTATGGTCTCATATTTTAGCAAATGAAAAGTTTGGAACATTAATAACTGACAGTATGGGAGGATATACCTGGTATAAAAATAGTAGATTAAATAGAGTAACATCATGGCAAAACCATGCAAGTTTTGATATTCCATCAGAAGTTATTTATATAAAAGATTTAGATAATAAAAAAACATGGTCATTAGGATTAAATCCAATGCCAGATGATGATAATTACAATGTTATTTTTGGATTTGGATATGCTAAATTTATTCATAAAAGTGATGAAATAGAGCAAGAATTAGAAGTATTTGTGCCACAAGATGAAAGCATAAAAGTACAAATTTTAAAATTAAAAAATACAAGTATAAATCGTAAAAAACTTAAATTAGTTTATTATTCAAAACCAGTTTTAGGTGAAGATGAAGTAAAAACAAAAGAATATATTAATTTAAGCTTTGATAAAAACAACAATATTATATGTGCAAATAATTTATACAATCAAGATTTTAAAGATGATATTATATATGTATCAAATAGTGAAGAAATAAAAAGCTATACTGGAGATAAAGAATTTTTTATTGGGGAAGGAAATATGTCAAACCCAGATGCAATGAGAAAAAATAGATTAAATAATGAAAATTCTTTAGGAAAAAAAGCATGTATTGCTTATGAAATAGAAGTAGAAATTGATAGTATGTCAGAAAAGGAAATTGTTTTTTCTTTAGGTGCAGAAGAGTCTTTAATAGATAGCAAAAATATAGCTTATAAATATAGAAAAGTACAAAATTGCAGACAAGAGTTAGAAAAAGTAAAAAATTATTGGAAAGAGTTATTAGGAAGATTACAAGTATATACACCATTAGAATCATTAAATATAATTTTAAATGGATGGGATATATATCAAACAATACAAAGTAGGTTAATTGGAAAAACAGGGTTTTATCAATCTGGAGGAGCTTTTGGATTTAGAGACCAACTGCAAGATACTTTAGGATTAAAATATGTAGAACCTAATTTTCTAAAAGAACAAATTATAAAACACAGTAAACATCAATTTGAAGATGGAGATGTAGAACATTGGTGGCATGAGGAAACACAAAGAGGAATTAGGACTAGATTCTCAGATGACTTATTATGGATTGTATATTTGACTTGTGAATATATAGAATTTACAGGTGATAAATCAATTTTAGAAATAGAAACACCATATTTAGTAGGGAAACAGTTAGAAGAAAATGAATATGAAAGATATGATAAATATGAAAAAGGAGAAATAACAGAAAAAATATATAATCATTGTATTAGAGCAATTAATAGAAGTCTAAACTTTGGGGAAAATGAATTACCTAAAATAGGTAGTGGAGATTGGAATGATGGATTAAGTAATGTAGGTACAAAAGGAAAAGGAGAAAGTGTATGGCTAGGATTTTTCTTATATAATATATTAGATAATTTTATTCCTATTTGTAAAGAAAAAGGTGATATTGAAAATGTAGAAAAATATGAAAAAGTTAAAGAAAAATTAAAAAGAGCTTTAAATACAAATGGATGGGATGGCAGATGGTTTAAAAGGGCTTTTATGGATGATGGAAGTGTATTAGGAAGTATGGCAAATGATGAATGTAGAATAGATAGTATTGCACAGAGTTGGAGTGTTATTTCAAATGCAGGAGACAATGATAAAAAATATATTTCTATGGAAAGCTTAGAAAATCATCTTATTGATAGAGAAAATGGAATAATAAAATTACTAGATCCGCCTTTTGAAAAAGGAAAAATTAATCCAGGATATATTAAATCTTATCTTCCAGGAGTTAGAGAAAATGGAGGACAATACACACATGCAGCCATTTGGAGTATTATAGCAGAGGCTAAATTAGGATTCGGAGATAAAGCTGTAGAACTGTATAGAATGATTAATCCAATTGAACATTCAAGGACAAAGGAAGCGGCAAACAAGTACAAAGTAGAGCCTTATGTAATTGCAGCAGATATTTATGGAGCAAACAATTTAGCAGGACGTGGAGGTTGGACTTGGTATACAGGATCTTCAAGTTGGTATTATAAAGCTGGTATAGAGTATATATTAGGTCTAAAGATACAAGATGAATTTATGAGCATAGAACCTTGTATTTCAAGAGATTGGAAAGAATATACTATAAAATATAAATGGAAAAATAGCATTTATAATATAATTATAAAAAATCCAGAAGGAAAAAATACTGGTGTTAATAAAGTTATAGTAAATGGAATAGAAAGAGAAAATAAGATTAAATTAGAAGAAACAGGAGTTTTCAATGTTGAAGTAATAATGTAAATTTCATTTTTAATAAAGCAAAAATACAATAGTATATAGAAGTTATATTAAAAAAATTAAGTGATTGGAATAAAATACTTGTATATTAAAAAAAACTATGATATATATATTATATAAATATGTCTATAGAAAGGCGGAACTTTTGTGGAAGAAAATTTAGAAAAAGAAGTAAAAAAGGTACTAGTTGTAGATGATGAACAAGCTATTATTGACGTATTAGTATATAATCTAAAAAAAGAGGGATATGAAACTTTAGAAGCAAATGATGGATTAACAGCAGTAAATATTGCCCTAGAAGAAAAGCCTGATTTAATGCTTCTAGATATAATGTTACCAAAATTAGATGGATTATCTGTATGTAAAAGAGTAAAAAATCAATTAAATATACCAATATTAATGTTAACAGCAAAAGATGCAGAAATAGATAAAATAGTAGGATTAGAACTTGGAGCAGATGATTATATAACAAAACCATTTAGTGTTAGAGAGTTAATGGCAAGAGTAAAAGCAAATTTAAGAAAAATGGAAATGTCAAATATATTAAAAGAAAATATAGCATCAAATGAAACTAAAGAAGAAAATAAAGTAAATGTTATATCTGTAAATGATTTGGAACTAGACTTAGATAGATTTGAAGTAAAAGTAAGAGGAGAAATTATCGATTTAACATTAAGAGAATTTGAAGTTTTAAAGTTTCTAGCTACACAGCCAGGTCAAGTTATTACAAGAGAAACTTTGCTTGAAAAAGTTTGGGGATATGAATATTATGGAGATATTAGAACAGTTGATGTTACAGTAAGAAGAATTAGAGAAAAAATTGAAAAAGACACATCAAATCCAAAAATATTAATCACAAAAAGAGGAGTAGGATATTATATTGCTAATAAGAAATAATTTAGCAAGTGGTCAAAAAGGAATTTTTCTTTTTGACCATTTTTTATATATAGTACAATACATAGAACAATTTGATTTTTATAAATATATTAAAAGTGTATGATTATATACAGATGAATTAATAGTAATTTTTTTGTTATGATTGGAGGCGATTTTTATGACAGAAAAAGAGAAAATGTTAGCAGGAGAAATATATGATGCTAATTATGATGAGGAACTTATAAAAGAGAGAATAAAAGTAAAGGATAAATGCTTTGAATATAATAATATAAAACCATCAGATATAGAGAGTAGAACAAGTCTAATGAAAAATATTTTAGGAAAATACAAAGGTAATTTTTATATTGAACAACCTTTTATGTGTGATTATGGATACAATATTGAAATAGGAGAAAATTTTTATGCTAACCATAATTTAATCATATTAGATGGTAACAAAGTTCAATTTGGAGATAATGTATTTATTGCACCTAATTGTAGCTTTTATACAGCAGGACATCCATTAGATGTCGAAAGAAGAAATCAAGGATTAGAATATGCAAAACCAATTAGAGTTGGAAATAATGTATGGATTGGAGGAAATGTTGTTGTACTTCCAGGAGTAACTATTGGAGATAATGTTGTAATTGGTGCAGGAAGTATAGTCAATAAAGACATATCATCAAATGTAGTAGCTTGTCGGAAATCCTTGCAGAATCATAAAAGAGTTATAATATAAAATTACAATTTAGTAGGAGGAAAAATCATGAAAAATATTCTTATACATGGATTAGGACAAAACAATAAAAGTTGGGATAATACTAATATATATTTAAAGAAAAATGGAATTGATACAATATGTCCAAATTTATTTGAAATAACAAAAAAAGTTTCAAAAGATTATAAAACGATGTACAATGCTTTTTCAGATTTTTGCAATAATCAGAAAGAAAGACTTAATTTATGTGGTCTTTCATTAGGTGGAGTATTAGCATTAGACTATGCAAAAGAATATCCAGAAAAAGTAAATTCTATTATTTTAATTGGTACTCCATATAAAATTCCAAAAACACTTTTAAAGATACAAGGATTAATATTTCAAATAATGAAAAAGTCAACATTTGAAAAAATGGGATGCTCTAAAAAAGAATTTATAACTTTAGTTAATTCAATGAATAATCTAGATATTGTAAAAAATATAGAAACAATAAAATGTAAAAGCTTAATTATATGTGGAGCTAAAGATAATGTGAATATGGAAAGTTCTAAATTATTAAATAATAGTATAAAAAATAGTGAATTTAAAGTAATTAGCCATTCAGCACATGAAGTTAATATTGATAATCCAAAAGAACTTTCTAATATAATTTATGATTTCTGGAAAAATAATCAATAGTAAATATGATATAAGAGTAAACTAAAAATACAATAGATGTTTTGATTAGAAATCAGAAGAAAATTAATATTAATAACTATTGCAAACAATATTAAAATATGTTTAAATAAAAAAGAAATGGAGAAAAAATGAAAAGAGAGAATACAAGAAAAATAATGGTTGGTAATGTACAAATAGGTGGACAAAATAAAGTAGTAATACAATCTATGTGCAATACAAAAACAAAAGATATAAAAAATACTGTAAAGCAAATAGTTGAACTAGAGAAAGCAGGATGTGAAATAATAAGAGTAGCGTGTTTAGACATAGAAGATGCAAAATCTATTTCAGAAATAAAAAAACAAATACATATACCAATTGTGGCTGACATACACTTTGACTATAAGATAGCACTAGAAGCGATTGAAGCAGGAGTAGATAAAGTAAGAATTAACCCAGGAAATATTGGAGCTAAGGAGAGAGTAAGAGCTGTTGTAGATAAATGTAAAGAAAAAAAGATACCAATTAGAATTGGAGTAAATGGGGGATCACTAGAAAAGGAATTATTAGAAAAATATGGAGGAAAACCAACATCTAAAGCTATGGTAGAAAGCGCAAAAAGACATATAAATATTTTAGAAGAGTTAGATTTTAATGAATATGCAATTTCTTTAAAAGCTTCAGATTTAGACTTATGTATAGAAAGTTATATGGAAGCTGCTAAAGTTTTTAAATGTCCATTACATTTAGGAATTACAGAAGCTGGAACAGAATTTAGTGGAACAATAAAATCAAGTATAGGACTTGGAATCTTATTAAGACATGGAATTGGAGATACTTTAAGAGTATCACTTTCTGACGACCCAATTAAAGAAATAAAGGTTGCAAAAGAAATTTTAAAAGATTGTAACTTATACAAAAAATCTCCAACACTTATTGCATGTCCAACTTGTGGCAGAACTCAAATTGATTTAATTCCAATTGCTAAACAAGTTGAAGAATTTTTGCAAACAATTGAAGCAGATATAAAAGTTGCAGTTATGGGATGTGCTGTAAATGGACCAGGAGAGGCAAGAGAAGCAGATATTGGAATTGCTGGAGGAGTAAAGGAAGGTCTATTATTTAAAAAAGGAGAAATAATAAAAAAGATTCCTCAATATGAAATAGTAGAGGAATTAAAAAAAGAAATTTTAAAGATGACAGAACTATAAAAATAAGAGAGGATATATGAAAATGGAAATTACAATAGGAAAAACAGCAGGATTTTGTTTTGGAGTAAGAAGAGCTGTAGAAAGAAGTATAGAAGAAGTCCAAAAGGAAAAGAAACAAATTTATTGTTTAGGAGAATTAGTACATAATAATGAAGTAATAAAAGATTTAGAGAAAAAAGGTATAAAATTTATTGAAAGTATAGAAGAAGTAAAAGAAGAGAAAGCAAAAGTTATTGTCAGAGCACATGGTATTGAAAAAGAGATTTACCAAAAAGCAAATAAAAAAGGAATTGAATTAATTGATTGTACTTGCCCAAATGTTTTAAAAACACATGAATTAGCAGATGAGTACCAGAAAAAAGGATTTTATATTTTTCTAATGGGAGTTGCAAATCACCCAGAAACTATAGGAACAATTAGCTACTGTGGTGAAAATAAGAGCTTAATTGTACAAAAAGAAGATATAGAAGAGGCAATAAAAAATTTAGAAAAAAGCAAAATTAAAAATGTCTTAGTTTTTGCACAAACTACTTATAGCATACATAAATTTGAAGAAAATATAAAAATAATAAAAGCTCAATTAAAGGAAGATATACAAATTACAATAAAAAATACAATATGTTTAACATCAGAACAAAGACAAAAAGAAACAGAAGAAATCTCAAAACAAGTGGATACTATGATTATAGTAGGAGGAAAAAATAGTTCAAATACTAAAAGACTCTATGATGTATCACAAAAAAATTGCAAAAATACAATTTTAATTGAAACAAAGGATGAACTTACAAAAGATATTAAAGATAATTCAAAGAAAATAGGAATTATGCTAGGAAATTCAACACCACAAAAAAGTATTGAAGAAGTAGTAAAATTTTTAAATTCATAATATAAAAATTGATTGCAAATCGAAAAAAGTCGAATATTGCGGTCGATTTTTTTTGATATAAGACAAAAAATATTGACATAAAAAAAATAAGAAGTTATAATCAAAACAATATTTTTTCAAATAAATTTTATCAAATATTATTAATCTAACAAAAATCCCAATAATAAAAATAATTAAGGAGGTAGATATAGCCAAAAGATGAATAAAAAATTAATATCCCATAGCAATTATGTTCTTAGAAAAGTATTAAATAAGAAACAAGAATTAGATGTTTTAAAAGATTTTATAGAAGCTATATTAGATATAGAAATTCAAGAAATGGCATTAAACCAATATTTGGATAAAAAAAGAAAGTACTTACCAAGAAAGGAAGATTTTGGAATTGCAGATTTAAGAGTAAAAACGCAAGATGAAGAAATGAATATTGGAATTCAATTTTTAGATGGAATTTATATAAAAACAAAAATGTTATTATATTATGCACAAATACACTTAAACCAGACAGAATATAATAAAAAAAGAAAATTTGTAAAAACAATTACAATTAATATTTTAGATTTTAACTATTTTACAGATTCTAAATATGAAAGAAGGATAACATTAAAACAAGGAAATCACAATTTAAAGGAAATAGAACTTAGAGTAATAGAACTTAATAAGTTTATAGAAAAAGAAAAAATGACAAAAAAAGAAGAGTGGATATGTTATTTAAAAGGGAATATAAATAAAGAGATTCTAAGTAAGATAATAGAAAATAATATGCAAATAAAAAAATTAGACAAAATGATTGAAAGATATTGGTTAGAAGAAAAAATGGAGTAAGTGAAAATTCCACTTACTCATTATAAGTCATATAAAATATTTTCATAAATACTTTCTATTCTATTATAGGAAAACTCAAAGATTTTCCTATAATATTAATTAGATTAATGTGAACCTGCTGAACTAGACTGCCTTAAAATAACATTTATAACAGTACCAGCATCAACTTTAGTCCCTTTAGGAGGATCTTGAGATACTACTAGACCAGAACCATCAATATTAATATTTAAATTTGCATTTTTTAATTCAGAAGTTGCAACCCAAGCTCCCATACCTGTTAAATCAGGAACAGTTGTGGATGTTCTAGTATCTTGATCATATAACATAATAATAGAATTTTTTAACAAAGATACACCAGGTTTAGGAATTTGATCTATTACTACAGTACTATTTTTATTATTAGAAGTAGTAATTTTTGTTACAAAACCAGCATCTTTTAAAATCTTTTCAGCTTCTGTAATTGTTTTATTTCTAATATCTGGAACCATAATCAAATCAGAATTATCATAAACATCAGCATCATAAGGAATTTGTAAATAAGGTAATATTTCTGTAAGCATTTGTGAAACTGCTGGAGCTGCTACTTGTCCACCTTGGTTATTATCTTTTGGAGGTTTATATAAAGTAAGCAATAAGACAACTTGAGTATCTTCTACTGGAGATATTGCAGCAAAAGAAGCAACATATCCATCAATTTCTTCTCTTCCATAACGAGGTTCAGAAGTACCAGTTTTTCCACCAACAGTATAACCAGTTACTGCACCTCTGCTACCAGAACCTGTTTCAACTACAGATTGCATCATAGATTTTACTTTATTAGCAGTTGAAGAAGATATAACTTGTCTTACTTCTTCAGTTTCAATAGTTGTAACAGCGCCTGTATCTGTATTTGTAATAGATTTAACAATACGAGGTTTCATTAAAACACCATCATTAGCAATAGCAGAAATAGCAGAAATCATCTGTAAAGGTGTAATATTAAATCTTTGACCAAAAGACATAGTCGCTCTTTCAACAGGTTTTACAAGGTCTTCTACTATAAAAATAGATCTAGATTCACCAGGTAAATCAATTCCAGTTTTATCAAAAAATCCAAAAGATTTATAATATTTATATAAATTAGATGTTCCAATACGTGTTCCCAATTGAATAAAGGCAGGATTACAAGAATTTTCTAAAGCTTGCCTCAAAGTTTGAGAACTATGTGAACTTGGAAAACACCAACATTTTATATCAGTATCAATAATATGTTCAAAACCTTCGCAATTAAAATCATTTGCTATATCAGTACCTGTAATATTTTCTTCTAATGCAGCAGAAGCAGTAATTATTTTAAAAACAGATCCAGGTTCATATAATTCAGAAACAGATTTACTTGACCACATTTTATAAATAGCAGTAGATTTACCTTCAGCATCTAAAGAATCATAAGTCTTGGCAACAGTTTCATTTGGTGTAAATGGTGAATTTAAATCATAATTTGGATAAGTTGCCATTGCTAAAATATCCCCAGTTTTTGGGTTCATAACAATACAACTTCCACCATTTTCACAAGAGTTATTTTCAACTGCTTGTTTAAGGTATTTTTCAACAACAGATTGAATATTTAAATCAATAGTAAGAGTCAAATCACTACCATTTTCAGCAGCAATATAAGTTTCTTCAGCATTTGGAATTTCCTCTTGGCTTGCACTTTTTGAACTTACAATTTTTCCAGGAGTACCTGATAAAACAGAATCCCAAGCATATTCAATACCAGACAATCCCTGATTGTCAATGCCACAAGAACCTAAAACTTGTGATAATGCTGTACCATAAGGATAATATCTTTTTGTATCTTCATCAATATTTATACCAATTGATACATCATTTTTATCCATCCATTTTTTTAATTCTTCAACCTTATCTTGTTCTACTTTTTTTACAATAGTTTCTACTTGAGATTTACTTGTTACTTTTGCTAAGGTTTCATTATAATCAAGCCCAAAAATTTCAGAAAGAGCTTTAGAAACTTTTTCTTTTAATGCTTGAGTCTTAGCAATATCTTCACTAGAATCTTTAATTTTTTCAGGATTCACAGTAATTGTATCAACAGAAGCACTTGTTGCAAGTACTTGACCAGTAGAATCATATACAGAACCTCTTTTAGGACTAATGATTTGGTTAATTGCTTGTTGCTGATAAGCAAATTCTTTTAACTGATTTCCATCAACAAATTGCAAAAAAGCAAGTCTACCTAATAAGATTGATATAGTTAATATAAAAACAATAAATATTGCTTGTATTTTCTTTGTATGAACGAAATTTTGAGATTTAAAATCATTATTGATTTTTACAACTTTCGAATTTGTTTTATTATTCAAATTATTCACCACTCTTTTGTAATATTTAACAATAACATTTTATATGAAATATATGCAAAAATCAATAAAAAAATAAACTAAAATTAAAAGGAGGAATAAATGGTATCAAATATAAAAAGTATTTCTTTAAATGGATTAGAAGGAAGTTTAGTGGAAGTACAAACAGATATATCAGGAGGATTACCAAAAATTGAGATAGTAGGACTTCCAGATATGAGTGTTAAAGAATCGAAAGAAAGGATAAAATCTGCAATAAAAAATTCAAATATAGAATTTCCAAGTAAAAAAATTATTGTAAATTTAGCACCTGCAAATACTAGAAAAGAAGGTACAATTTATGATTTACCTATTGCAATAGGAATTTTAACAGCACTTGGAAAAATTAACAAAGATAAATTGGAAAGCACAATTATAATAGGAGAATTAGCACTAGATGGAAAAATAAATCCAATTAATGGAATACTTGCAATATGTATAGAAGCAAAAAATTTAGGAATAAAAAAGGTTATTTTGCCAAAGGCAAATGAAAGAGAAGCAGCTATTGTAAAAAATTTAGAAATAATAGGTGTAAAAAATTTAAAGGAAGTTATAGAGTTTCTAAATTATAATATAAAAATAAAATCAGCTAGTATTGATATTATAAAAATATTAAATAAGAAAGAGAGAGAAGAAATAGACTTTTCAGAAATAAAAGGACAAGAAAATGCAAAAAGAGCATTGGAAATAGTAGCAAGTCGGAGGACATAATTGCCTTTTACTAGGAGAGCCACGGAGCAGGAAAAACAATGTTAGCACAAAGAATTACCACAATTTTACCAGATTTGAGTTTTGAAGAAGCACTAGAATGTACAAAAATTCATAGTATAACTGGAATTTTAGATAGTAAAATTGGAATGATTACAAAAAGACCATTTAGAAATCCACACCATACAATTTCAACAACTACTATGATTGGTGGAGGTAGAAAACCAATACCTGGAGAAATCAGCTTAGCTCATAATGGAGTACTTTTTCTAGATGAACTTCCTGAATTTAATAGAAATACTTTAGAAGTATTAAGAGGTCCAAGTGAAGAAAAAAATGTAATTATTTCTAGATTATATTCAAAAGTTAAATATCCCTGTAACTTTATGATGATAGCAAGTATGAATAGATGCCCTTGTGGATATTATGGAAGCAAAGAAAAAGAATGTAAATGCTCTAAAAAAGTAATACAAAAATATTTAAGTAAAGTAAGTGGACCATTACTAGATAGAATAGACCTCCAAGTTGAAGTTAAACCAGTTAAATATGAAAAATTAGGTTCAAGCCATAAAATAGAAACTTCAAAAGAAATAAAAAATAGAGTGAATCAAGCAAGAAGAATACAATATTTACGTTATAAAGACTTAAATATATACTCAAATTCTGAATTAACTCCAAAATTAATAGAAAAGTATTGCTCAATTAGTGAAGAGGGAAGAAGAGTATTAGAATTAGCATTTAAAAAATTTAGATTAAGTGTAAGAGCTTATACAAGAATATTAAAAGTTGCAAGGACAATAGCTGATTTAGAAGGAGATAAAAATATAAAAAAAGAACATTTATTAGAAGCAGTTCAATATAGATGTTTAGATAAAAGTTTGGAGTTATAAGTAAATGAAAATTGAAATAAATGATAAAGAATATCCAAAGATATTAAATAAAATTGATAAACCACCAAAACAATTATATATAAAAGGTAATATACAATTATTAAAAACGCCAGCTATTGCAATAATAGGTTCAAGGAAGTGTTCAGAATATGGAGAAAAAATGGCAAAAAAGTTCTCTAGAGAATTGAGTTTATATGGTTTAACAATAATTAGCGGATTAGCAAAAGGCATAGATAGCTATGCTCATTCTGAAGCACTAGAAGTTGGTGGTAATACAATTGCTGTATTACCATCTGGATTTAAGAATATATTTCCAAAGTGTAACCAAGAATTGTATGAAAAAATTTTAAATAATAATGGATTGATAATTAGTGAATATCAAGAAGAGGAAGTTGCAACTTCTAATAAATTTCTAGAAAGAAATCGAATTGTAAGTGGACTTTCAATAGGAATATTAGTTGTAGAAGGAGGCTATAGAAGTGGTACTAGTGTAACTGCAAAAATAGCAAAAAAAGACGGTAAAAAAATATTTTGTATTCCTTCAAGTTTAGAAAATAGTAAAGGAATAACGACAAATAGATTAATTAAGGAAAGTGCTTTTTTAGTAATGAGTCCAGAAGATATTATAAATAAATATCCTGAATTAAATTTGAAAAAAAGAAAAAATATAGAAAACTCAATTAAAGATGAATATAAAGAAATTTATAATATTTTAAAAGATGAAGTTCATATTGATGAAATTGCAAGAAAAGTAAGCCTGAGTTTGGGACAAATTAACTATCAATTAATGATGCTAGAAATAGAAGATAAAATAGTATCACTTCCAGGAAATTATTATAAAAGAAAATGAAAAGAAAAGAATTAGGAAATTTAGGAGAGCAAATAGCAAGTGAATATTTGCAAAAAGAGGAATATAAAATTATAGAAAGAAATTTTTATTGCAAACAAGGAGAAATTGATATTATAGCAAAGAAAGGAAAAGAAATAATTTTTATTGAAGTGAAAACTAGAACTAATAATTTATTTGGTAAGCCAGCAGAAGCGGTAAATGTTAAAAAACAAAAATGTATAATGCAAGCTACAAATTATTTTTTATATAAAAATAATTTAACAGAAGCATTTATTAGATTTGATGTTATAGAAATAAATTTGATAAAAGGTAAATTTAAAATTAATCATATAAAACAAATAATATGATAATTTAGATTAATATATAACAAAAGTCTGTAATCAAATGTAATACATATTACTTGAAAATCTTACGAATAGTTGCTATAATCAAAAATATAAATAATAAAATAATTAGGAGATAAGATGAATAATATTATAGAAGAAACAAAATTTATCATGAAAAAATATAACATAAAGGCTTCTAAAAGCTTAGGACAGAATTTCTTAATAAATGAAGAAGTAGTAAATAAGATAGTAGAATGTAGTGAAATAACGAAAGAAGATTTAGTAATAGAAATAGGGCCAGGATTAGGAACTCTAACAAAAGAATTACTTGAAAGAGCTGGAAAGGTAATTTGCATAGAATTGGATAATAAAATGATACAAATATTAAAAGAAAGATTTTCTCTATATAATAATTTTGAACTAATAAATAATGATGTATTAAAAGTGGACTTACAAAAATTGATAAAAAATGAAAAACAAACAGGAAAAATAAAAAATGCAAAAGTTGTAGCTAATTTGCCATATTATATTACTACCCCAATAATTATGAAATTATTAGAAAATAAATTAGATTTAAATAGCATAACAGTAATGATTCAAAGGGAGGTAGCAGATAGACTAATCGCAATTCCAGGAAAAAAGAACACAGGAGCAATTACTTATTCTGTGTATTATTATGCTAATTCAGAAGAAATATTGGAAGTACCAAATAGTTCATTTATACCAGAGCCAGAAGTAACTTCTAAAGTAATTAAATTAACAATAAGAAAAGAGAAAATAGTAAATCCAATTGATGTGAATAAAATGTTCAACGTTATAAAAAGTGCATTTATGCAAAAAAGAAAAACATTAATCAACTCTTTAAATAATAATGGAATTTTAAAAAATAAAGAACAAGGAATAGAGTTACT
This sequence comes from Clostridia bacterium, assembly GCA_022794055.1. Taxonomy (GTDB): domain Bacteria; phylum Bacillota; class Clostridia; order TANB77; family CAG-508; genus CAG-269. Next base: position 2,491 of record JAAWEA010000034.1, on the reverse strand, counting down.
AAAAACATTAAACATAAATGAGAATGTAAGACCTGAAGAATTAGGAATAGAGGAATTTGCCAAAATATCAGATAAATTGTAAAAAAGTGTTCACAAAAATAACAATATATGTTATAATAAAATAGAAAAATTTTGTAAGGAGGTTAGAATGAATCAAATTTTAGTAACAAAAAAATTATATATAACACCAGAATTAAAAAGAAAAAAGAAAATATATAAATTTGACTTTATTATATCTGTATTTTTAGTCTGTGTTCTAACATCTTTATATATATATGCAGAATATGACAGAAATAAAAGTGAACAAACTTCACAACAATTACTAACAGAAGTAAATCAAACATTATCGGAAGCAGAAGATACAACAATAGCAAAAGATGATGTTCTCTTAATAGTATTAGATGCTACAGAAGAGGATTATGTAGCAATGGAAGAAAGAGAATCTATGAACATTGCAACAATAAATGAACAAGCAGAAAAAAAAGTAACAGCAAACGGAAGTACATATAGAATTATTGCAACAATAACAATACCAGAAATTAATCTTACATATCCAGTTTTACAAGGTGAAACAGGTAGTACAGAAGAAATAGATGATTTATTAAAAATATCGCCATGTAAATATCATGGAGGAGAGCCTAATGAAAAGGGGAATTTTTGTATAGTAGGTCATAACTATAGAAATAGAAAATTTTTCAGTAAAGTTCCTACATTAGGAATAGGTAGTGTCATAAATTTAACAGATTTAACAGGAAGAACAATCTCTTATGAAGTATATGATAAACATACAGTTGACCCAACAGATACAAGAGACACAACACAATTAACAGGAGGAAAAAAAGAAATTACATTAATTACTTGTACAGATGATAGTAAACAAAGAGTAATTGTGAAAGCTAAAGAAATAAAGTAAAGAACAAATAAAAATTCCTTTCATATAATTATTAATAAGAAAGGAATTTTTATTATGGCTAAAATAATTGTTTTTAATAATGATACAGATAGAATGGAATCATATTACAGAGGAGAATCAGAACCAATGCCATATAACACTAATGGCACACTAAAGGTAAAAGAGTTTAGAGGATCAAGCAAAAGTAATATCTTATGGACTACTAAGAGAACAATGCAATCTTGGAATAGTCAACGTTATATATATGGTGGACCAATTCCAGTTGGATTTGCTTTTAAAAGACCTTATGAAGGAGGGCATGGGAATCAGAGTCAACATTATGCTGGTGTTGCATTTGATGTAGGACAAAGATTGAGTTCTACACAAAGAACAAGATTGTATAATAGTGCAGTTGATTCTGGAGTATGGACTTATGTAGAAGAAGCAACATAGGTTTTCAAAAGAATTTAATAATTGAGGAAATGCTTACAGCAAAGTATCTTCAGAAGATAAGTGAAAGAAGTGAATATTTGGAAAAATTTAAAGAATATAAAACAGCATATCGAACAAAATGGAATAGAGCAAAAGCAAATAATAATGAAAAGAAATATTTAGATGATATACAAAAATTTATTGATGATATGAAGCCTTATAATAAATTGCTAAAAGAGAATAAAATTAGTAAGAATGAATATCTTAAAATTTTAAATAAAAGAAAAACAAAGCTAATTTATTAAAAGGACAAGCATAAAACAAATTGATTGAAAGAGATTAATTTGTTTTTCTTTTCTATACTACATAGGAAGGAGCAAAATTGGAAGAAAAACAAAATATTGGATACTATTCTATCATACCATCAACAATTCTATATAATAAAAATCTAAAGGCAAATCAAAAGATTTTGTATGCAGTTATAACATCACTGAGTAATAAAGAAAGATACTGTTTTGCATCTAATAAATATTTAGCAGAAAAATTAAATGCCAGAGCAAATACAGTTTCTGGTTGGATAACAGATTTACGAAGAAAGAATTTTATTCAAGTAGAACTTATTAGAAATGATAAGCAAGAAATTATCCAAAGAAGAATCTATATAAATGATATACCCTATAATTTTTATAAAGAATACCCTTATACTATAAATAAAGAAGAGTGTATTCTTCAAAAATCGAAAGAGAATAATATAATGAATAATAATATAAAGACACACACCTTATCGAAGATTCAATATCAAGATAGGGTGTTTTTGTATGATTATGAATATGAGAACTTAATTGAAAAATATGGACAAGTTAAAACAGATAAATGTGTTGAAGAATTGTCATTATATAAAAAATCGAAAGACGTGGATTATTCTAGTGATTATGACACAATTAAAAGATGGGTAATAGATAGAGTTGAAGAACGAGAAAAACACAAAGGAAAAGAAAATAAAGTTAGAAAAGCAAATTTTGAACAAAGAAATTATGAAAATATGTCAGAAGAATTTTGGAATAGTTTTTATGAAAATTAGAAAGGTGGAATTGGTATGAACAATAAAGAAAAATTTAATCTTCCTACCATAGATGATTTTTTTGAAAAAACACATGGAGATTATAT
>JAAWEA010000089.1 GCA_022794055.1 Clostridia bacterium | reverse complement strand
TTTTCTTGATTTAGCTTTTCAATAACTGTTGCATCATATGGTGCTATAAAGTTTGCTAACATTTTAGAAGCACAAGTTGTTTTAATACCCTTTGTACAAATATTATCTTTAATTCCTATTGGAATTCCGCTATATGGTGATTGTGTTTCTCCTTTAGCCTTTCTGTCATCTATTTCTTTTGCCTTTTCTACTGCATTTTCTGTTAATGTTGTTATAAAAGCTTGTACATCTTTTTCTTTTTCTTCTATTCTTTGTGCATAAGCTTTGACAATTTCTTCTACAGTTAATTCTTTTTTATCTAACTTTTCTTTCAGTTCATGCACAGTTAATTTTGTTATATTCATGCTAAAATACTCCTTTCTTTCTGTATATTTTATTTGTAAAGATATATATAATAAAAGCGTAGACCACGCAAGGCGAGGCATAGCCGAGCGCCTTCCGTTGCTTTCTTTTATTTGTCTTTAACATATGAAAGCAACGGACAGCAAGGTCAAGCGATATTATATATTCTTTGCATATTATAATTTACTAAAGAACCTTAGGAATTTTAAACATATTCCTTTCTGCTTCTGGTGCATTACTAATTAATAATTCATTATCTTCAAATACTTGTATCTCATCTTTGCGAAATACATTATATTTATCATTTGCTCCAATTGTTTCTGGTAGATTCTCTACTGGCGCTTTACTAACAATATTTGCAAAATTTAAAATATCTTGTAAATTTAACAAATAATTATCAATCTCTTCTTCTTTTAATTTTAAGCTTGCTAAATTTGCAATGTGTAATAATTCTTCCTTCGATACTTGCAATCTAGTTCAACTCCTCTCTTTTTCTTCGTGCTTATTATATCCGTTTTTTTCGTAAAATACAAGTATATCATTAAGATTGTTCAAAAAAGGCAAAAAAGAACCCGAGCAAATGCTCGGGCCCTTTGCGGGAAAAGATAATTACTGCTCGGAGCCATAGCCCTCCAAGCGGAGCTTGTCGGCGATCAATGCGATAAACTCGCTGTTGGCAGGCTTACCCTTGTTTCTGTTAACCGTGTAGCCAAAGTAGCTCTCCAAAGTTTCCACATTGCCACGGCTCCATGCAACCTCGATAGCGTGGCGGATGGTCCTTTCCACCCTGGAGGGGGTGGTCTGGTACTCCCTCGCCACAGCAAGATACAGGGTCTTGGTCACGGTGTTGATGGTCTTCCCGTTCTCCACCGCTCTTTGGATTGCATCCCGAAGGTACTGGTATCCCTTGATGTGAGCCGGAACGCCGATTTCCTGGAGGATGCCGGTAATCCGTTTGGTAAGTTCCACCTTCTCAGGCATCTCGTGATCCTCAGGTTCCTGCTTGGCAACCGGCTGAAGGCCGATTGCCTCAAGTACCTCCTGAAGAGTCCACCCCTCCTCAGCTAACTCCATCAATGACTTGCTCAGGTCCAATTTCCGCTCATTAGACATGCTTATCTCTCCTTCTTTGTATTAATTGGCCTTGCCAATCTGTTGATTATTATATAACTTTTTATGTAAATTGTCAATGTTTTACCTAATTATGCCAAATTTAGTGTAGTTATTTAGTCATTTAATATAGCAAATTCCAGCTAAATAGATTACAAAATTGTAATCTATTTAGCTGGAATTTATAAAAAATATTTACTTTTAAACTTCTCTTCCATAGTAACTATCTAATAAAATCTGTTTTAACTCTTCTACTAATGGAAGTCTTGGATTGGCAGTAGTACATTGATCTTCAAACGCTCTATCTGCTAACATATCTACTTTACTTAAAAATTCTTGCTCTACTATTCCCGCTTCTTGGAAAGATTTTGGAATATTTAAGTCTTCATTTAATTTTTGAATCTCTTTAATTAAAGAGTTAACTCCTTCTTCATTTCCATATGCAGGGAAGTTCATTCTTCTTGATAAATCTGCATATTTTTGGTCTGCTATAAAATACTCATACTTAGGGAATGATACAAATTTACTTGGCATTTTACTATTATATCTGATAACATAAGGTAACAAAATAGCATTAATTCTTCCATGTGGCATATGAAACTCTGCTCCTATTTTATGTGCTAAGGAGTGGTTAATTCCTAAAAATGCATTAGTAAATGCCATTCCTGCAATAGTACTTGCATTATGCATTTTTTCTCTTGCAAAAGCGTTAT
>JAAWEA010000033.1 GCA_022794055.1 Clostridia bacterium | reverse complement strand
GTATGGACTTTTCATACGTCCCACTCCTCTCATTTATAATATTTTAAGCCGTCAAACTTAAAAATATTATATCATGTTGGGGTGGCATTTTTGTTACTCTGTGCAAAACTAAAAGTTTTCCGACACCCCCAGCATAGCTGGAGGATTACTCTAAAGTTATAAACTTAAACAAAAATTCTGTAATTTTTGTTTAATATAATTAAATGTGGGTTGAACTCTGCATATCAGAATTCAGCCCACTATTATTTATAATATTCCCATCTTTTTAGCATATTGTTTACCTTTTTTTATCATCTTATTTTTATTTTTTAAATTTGCGTCATTATACATCATAATAAGTCCAGTTGTAATTAATCCACCAACAAGTAATCCTTTTGTAAATTTCATATATACCAATCCTTTCTTTTTTATGTCATACACAATTTTACTTTTGTAAAATTGGCACTCGAACAAAATTAGAGCATATAAGTTGTCTAGAATATTAAAAAATTTTATTATGCTCCTTTTGTTTTTTATTTTCTCTTATTTTTTCTTTTTTATTCTCTTTTATCATGGTATATATTTCATGAATTCCAATTAATGCTAAAAAAATCCCAAAATATTTTCTTAAAACATTTACTTCTGTATGCACTGATAAATTTGCTCCTATAATTGCTCCTAATATACCAAATATTGAAATTATAGTAGCTAATTTAAAATTTATATTTTTATTTTTTATATTAACAATAATTGCTACAATTGATGTTGGTATAAAAAATATTAAATTTGTAGCTTGTGCCTCATGTTGCTCTATTCCACATAAAAAGGTTAATAAAAAAATTAATATTGTTCCTCCACCCATTCCAGTGCCACTAACAATACCAGAAATAAGTCCAATTAATATTTGAGTCATATATTTTCCTCTTTCTTTTTAAACATTTTTTCTGCTATTTTAGTCAAACATTTATCACATTTTAGCATTTGGTAAATAATTAATTTCCTTAATTTTTCCTCCTCAACATTATCAGTTATATCCAAAAATTTCTGTAATTCAAATAAATATTGTTGATTTTTATTTTTCCATATCATTTCTTCATACATATTTTTTTCCATTATTACCATCCTTTTTTCATTTAATATTAATATATTTTTTTCGTTTTTTTTATATTTTTTTATGAAACGTTAATTTTTATATAATTAATAGTATATAAAATGGTTACATAATCATTTTGATTGATACATAAAATAAAAAAATTGTAAAAGCTATTTTTAGATACTTTTCTGGTAACTTTTTTAATAATTTTGCTCCTATATATCCACCTATTGCTCCACCTATTGCACAAAAAGTAGCTATATCCCATTTAATAAAATTTCCTTTATAATAGAAAAAGCTACTTGTTATTACCATTGGTAATATACAAAATATCGATGTACCTCTAGATTCTTGAGACTTTATATTTAATATATACATAAATGCTGGAACTAAAATTAAGCCACCTCCTGTTGAAAAAAATCCACTTACTATTCCTGCTAAAAATCCTATAATTGATTGTTTTAAATACTTTTTTAACATAAAAAAACCTACTCTTTTGTAAGTAGGTTTTCCATTTTTTTATTTTTTATTTATTTTATTCAATATTTTCATCTTTTATATAATATTTTGTTCCTAGCATTTTATCTGGTAAATATTGTTGCTCTATCCAGTGGCCTGGAAAGTCATGTGGATATAAATATCCTTTACCATAGCCTAATTTTTCCATGTCTTTTACTGGAGCATTTCTAATGTGCATTGGACTTGTTCCTGTATCTTTATTTTCAACATCTTCTAGTGCTCTATTTATTCCTAGATAAGTAGCATTTGATTTTTTTGATGTCGCAATATATACTGCTGCTTCTGCTAAAATTAGTTTTGCTTCTGGCATTCCTACCATTTTTACTGCTTCCATTGCTGAAGTTGCTACTATTAAGGCATTTGGATTTGCCATTCCTACATCTTCTGTAGCACTTATGACAATTCTTCTTGCTAAAAACATTGGGTCTTCTCCACCATTTATTGCTCTTGCTAAATAAAATATTGTTGCATCTGGATCAGATCCCCTCATAGATTTGATAAAAGCACTAATATTATCATAGTGAGTATCACCTTTTTTATCAAATATGGCTTTTCTTGTTTGTACACAATTTTTGATTACTTCATCTGTAATGTAAATATATCCATCACTTTCCATATTTGTTGTTAATACTGCAATTTCTAGTCCATTTAAAGCTGTTCTTACATCTCCATTTGAAATAATTGCTAATTTTCTTAGTATTTCATCTTCTATTTTTACATTATATTCTCCAAGTCCATCTTTTCTTTCAAGTGCATTTTTTAATATTGTATAGATGTTGTCTTCTGTTAATGGTTCTAATTTAATTACCATAGACCTTGAAATTAGAGCTTTATTTACTTCAAAATAAGGATTTTCTGTAGTTGCTCCAATTAAAATAATTAGTCCATTTTCAACAAATGGAAGTAAAGCATCTTGTTGTAATTTATTAAATCTATGAATTTCATCTATAAATAATATACTCTTTCCAGTTGGATTTATCATAAAATTTTTTGTTTCTTCTACGACTTTTTTAATATCAGAAACACCAGCAGTAACTGCATTTATTTTATAAAATTTGTATTTTGTTGTTTCACTTATTACTTTTGCAAGTGATGTTTTTCCACATCCTGGAGGTCCAAATAATATAATACTTGATAATCTATCTGCTTTTATTGTTCTATATAATATTTTATTTTTTCCTAATATGTGTTCTTGTCCTACATATTCTTCTAGTGTTTTTGGTCTTATTCTATAGGCTAGTGGTTCATTACCATTCATATTTTACCTCCTATGATATTTTGGTTTTATTTATCTATGATTTCCTCCTCCATATCTAAAATCACTTTATTAACATTCTTAGTCCATTTTTCTTTCTCTCTTTCTGCTAAGATTTTTGTTCCTTTAACTTCTTTACTTCTATATTGTTTATAATCACTGAATTCTCTGCTACCATCTTTTTTCTTCTCAATAATACTTTCATTTGTTAGATATTGATCTGAAATTATTAATTTTCTTTTTCCTTTATACTCATATATAATTGATGCATTACTTAAATCATATAATTGCGCTTCTAACATTTTGTCAAATACTTGCTCGCTTTGTATATTAAGTGCTCCATATTCTATACATTTTTTATAAAGATTATGTTGGACATCTGTTAATCTTTTAAAGTTATCTTCATTTGATGTTTCTTCTTTTCCAATTGAATCTCCCAATTTATTATATATATTTTTAGATATTGCACATCTGTTTCTATAGTAATCCCATAATTGAATATAATCTAAAGCCTCATTTTTACTAGAAATATTCTCTATATCTTTATTTATACACCTAAGAGTTAAATTTTCTAATTTTTTTAATTCTATATTCCTTTGATACATAGTTAACTCTTCAGAATCTGTTTCACTTTTAACAGATTTTTCTGATATATTTCTTTCAACAGCATTTAACATTTCATAATAATTATTATTAATAGTTAATACCTTATTATAATAATCTGTCAAATCTTCGTTTTCTTCTAATTCTTGTTTTATTATCTTATTCTTCATAATTATTTCTTCACGAATTTTGTCTAGTTTTTCTTGTGTTGTAACTCCTGCATTGTAGTAGGATATTGACCAAAATGATAGATTTGTTATAGATTGATATAATTCTAAGCCTGTTCCTTCTCCATATTTTTCATCTAATTTTTCTGATAAAAAATCATGTAAATATACATCTTGTTTTCTAAAATATTCGTCCAACTCTCTTTCTCCAATTAGATAAGACAATTTATTATATATAATACTTAATAATTTATATGCATTCTCTGAAACATTTGTTATACTAAATAATCTATATTTCCTGTTTGAAGCAGTTGTTACTGCCTCCCCTTCAAATAACCTAATATCTCTTATGTATTCTGCAAAGTAATTGCTATTTCCTTCTCTTAGTATTCTTATAATATCATCATATAAAATGAAAATATCTGAATAGGCTTGTTTTTGTTCTGAATGTTTTATCTCATGTATCATTCTATAGTATAAACCTTTATCAAAATCATTATTATATACTATGCTATTTCCTGGAATCTTCCCTAATTCATTTTCTAATATTCTTCCATAGAAAGCTCCAACATTTGGGTTTTCTTTAAAATATAAAACATATTGATTTTCTTCACCATTCATATCTACATAAATTATATCATTTAAATTTGAAATTGCATTTATAAAATCTTTTTTATATTCTTCTTTTGTTATTGCTAAAGTTCCCCTTTTACTTGCATTCATATCAAAGTTTTTATCTATTTTATTTAATGTCTGTACTAAAATTTTTCTTATTTCTTTTTCTTTTTCTGTATCTTCTGAAAAATTTTTACCGTCTCTTTTCTATAATATCATCTATTATTTTTTCATTTATTTTTTCACTTACATTTTCAGTTATTATCTTTAAAGATTCTGCAAACTGGTCTCTCTTCTCTTCATTCATAATAGTATATTCTTGTTCTTCAACCACATCTCCTTTAGTAGTGTCCGCTGATACAGTTGCTATTCTCATAGAAGATAATAAAATAAATATTGCTTTTCGTATTTTTGCTTTTAATCCATTTCTTTGTACTTCTGGTAATTTATTTTTATCCCTTTTTTTCATTTTTTCTTCTACTTTCTTCTTAAGATTTATTTATTAATTAAATAAATTTTATAAGCTTAATATATTTAAACCTTTTCTAATTAACTCTTCTGTTGACATTTCATCTTTTGCTAATTTTTCAAATGCTTTTTCAATTTCTTTTTTATTATATCCTAATACTTGTAATGCTGCTATTGCCTCTTCTACCTTTTCTTCTTTTTCTATTTTTTGTTCTATTTTTGTTTTTGCTTCACTTGATGCTTTTGTTAATTCTTCTATCTGTTGCTCTTTTTTTATCTTGTCTTTTAATTCTAGTATTATTCTTTGTGCTGATTTTGCACCAATTCCTGGAATTTGTGTTAATGTTTTTATATCTTCTGATATTATTGCTAATGCAAATTCAGTTGAATCACAAACTGCTAACATTGCTAATGCTGTTTTTGCTCCTACTCCGCTAACTGATATTAATAATTCAAACATTCTTAATTCTTCTAATGTATTAAATCCAAATATACTAATATCATCTTCTCTTACTTTGTAATATGTATGAACTTTAACTATATCTCCTATATTTCCTAACTTGTCAATTCCTGTATCTGACATGAAGATTTTATATCCTAGACCATTTATATCTATAATAATATATCCTGTCATTTTCATTTCTAGTTTTCCTTTTACATAAGCTAACATTTTTCTTCTCCTTCTATTTTATTTCAACTGCAATTTGTTTAATTCTTTAATGTTTACAGAATTTACTTCATAAATTCTGCATAAGATATCTGTAACTCGCTTTGCTCGAACAGCTTGCTCTAACGTTTACAGAATTTACTTCATAAATTCTGCATAAGATATCTGTAACTCGCTTTGCTCGAACAGCTATCTTAAATATCATAGAAATAGGTCGCTTCTAAGTCTGCTTCATGCATTAATAATGCTAGTGGATATTTTTTATATGCTGCTCCTATTGTGTTATATAATTCCTTTGGTTCTGTGTATCCCATGTGCCAACGTATTGCGTATTTTTCTTCTGGTGTTAATTTTATATATTCTGTTATCATCATGACTGATTTTTCTCCATGTCCATAAGGTATTGTATCATCAATTGTATAATATGGTACTTTTTCCCATACCCCTAAAGCATTTTTTGCATTTCTATAGTCTATTTTATAAAAGTTTGCTTTGCATAAATCATGTAATAGTGGTACTATTATTAATGTTTCTGGGTTAATGTTTAATGCCTCTATATTAGTTTCTACTTTATGTTTTAATATTTCATATACTTTCATACTATGTTCTACAAGTCCTCCTTCATGGTCTCCATGAAATCTTGTACTTGCTGGAGCTTTAAAAAAGTCCGTTTTTTCTATAAATTCAATTAGTTCTTCAATTCCTTCTCTTTTTACTTGTTTTAATAATTCTAAAAATTGTTCTTTCATTTTTTCCACCTTTTTTGTTTTATATTTTTAAATTTTCTTGGTTAATTATATAGATAAAAACGCAAAATGTCAATTACTTATTTGCGAATTTTTGTTTTTATATATTAATCTATTTGCTTTTTTTAAAACTTATTGTATAATCTTGTTATATTAATGAAAGGATTTTTTTATGAAAACGGTTAAAAAATTTTTATTATTTATTTTTATTATAGTAATAGTTATATCTTGTATAATAGTCATGATTGGGCGTTCTTATTACAATAAAGCTTTAAAAGAAAAGCCTTTAATAACTAGAGTAGAAGATATTATGAATGATGATAAATTTGTCAAGTTTGATAGTATGTCTGTATATTATAGAAATGCTGTTGTTAGTGTTGAAGATCATAGATTTTATGATCATGGACCAGTTGATTTTATTGCAATTGCTCGTGCTATTTTTACTAATATAAAAAAGAGAGATTTTGTAGAAGGTGGTAGTACTATTACCCAACAAGTAGCCAAAAATGTCATTTTGACTCAAGAGCAATCTTGGATTAGAAAAATTGCTGAAATTTTTGCAGCTTATGATTTAGAAAAAAATTATACTAAAAAAGAAATATTTGAATTATATGTAAATACTGCTTATTTTGGTGATGGTTACTATGGAATTTATGAAGCAAGTTATGGATATTATAATAAAGCTCCTAGTGAACTTAATTTAGATGAATCCTCTATGCTTGCTGGTGTTCCTAATGCCCCTTCTGTTTATGCTCCTACTGTTAATCCAGATTTAGCAAAAAAACGTCAATATCATGTTATTAATACCATGCTTGAATATGGCTATATTACTAAAGATGAAGCTTTATCTATTAAATAATCTATATTTTTTAAAATACTATTCTATAGAGTAGTATTTTTTTTGTTTCTTCATATATTTAATATTAGGTGAATTTAATGAAAATATTATTATTAAAGAAAAAAAAATTAGGATATGTCTTTATTTTTATATTTTTCTTTTTTGTAGTATCTTTTTACTTCTTAAATTATTCTCACTCTTTTGCTATTGAACTGAGTAAAAATTCTTTTTTTAATACTGATATTGTTAATTCTTTAGATGATATTGCAAAATCTAATGATAAAAAAGCATATCTAACTTTTGATGATGGTCCAACTTCAAAGTGTACTGAGAAAATATTAGATATATTAAAGGAAGAAGAGGTTAAAGCTACTTTTTTTGTTGTTGGTAAACATGTAAAAGAATATCCTAATATTGTGAAACGTGAATATGAGGAAGGACATTATATAGCTAATCATGGTTATAACCATAATAATAAATTGTTATATAAGGATATGGAAAGTTTTAAAAATGAGATTATTAATACTGATTTAGAAATTGCTAAAGCGATTGGTTTAGAAAATTATTCTTCCCATATATTCCGTTTTCCAAATGGCTATAAGTCTCATATTTATTCTAATGAAAAAAAAGATGCTTTAAAAGTTTTATCAAATTTAGATTATGTTTATGCTGACTGGAATTGTTTAAATAGAGATTCTGAAAAAAAATATTCTAATGATGAATTATTAAATAATTTAAAGAAAACTTCTAAAAATAAAGGAACACTTATAATTTTAATGCATGATACTGCTGATGTAAATAAAACTTATAATGTTTTAAAAGACTCTATTAATTACTTAAAAAAACAAGGCTATGAATTTTCTAATTTTTATGATTTTGTTAATACTAAATAAAAAGTTATATATTTAGTTTGTTGTGTTTTTTAATTTTATTTGTTATTGTTTTTCTATTTATTTCCTATTGGTTAATAATCTCGATTTATTATAATTTAGGTAATTATTTTATAACTTATTAGTTATAGTTTTATAATAATTGATATAGGAGGTTTTCATGAATTTTGATATAGAAAAATTTAGTTATAGGTTAAATGTTTTATTAGATGAGAATAATATGTCCCAAACACAACTAGCAAGGAAAATTGGAACTTCTAATGTTACTATTTGTAGATATCTAACTTGTGATAGAATCCCTCGACTTGATGTATTAACTAGAATAGCTTATGTGTTTAATGTATCAGTTGACTATTTACTTGGACTTACAAATGATAAAAATATTCAAATTTCACCTGAGAATTCCGATTTAAATATGAATTTATTGGTAAGGGATTTGTTTTTTTTGAGTCCTAATTATCATTTAGCAGAAAGTCAAATTGAATTAATAAAAAAGTTGTTACTGGCTAATGAAGAATTTATACTTCAGCATAAAAGGAAATAAGATGTTACTCTTATTTCCTTTTACTATTTAGAAGCTTTTATTTTATTTAGTTCTTCTAAAGCTTTTGCTAATTGGTCTGGACATGATGTTCCTCTTGAACCACATTGAATTCCTTTTAACCTTTTTATTGCTTCATCTATTTCCATTCCTTCAACTAATCTTGAAATTCCAATAGTGTTCCCAGCACATCCTCCTTCTATTATTACTTTTCTTATTATGTTTTCTTCTATTTCAATTTTCATTTCATAAGAACATACTCCTCTTGGTTTATATTTGTGTTCCATGTTTCCCTCCTAACTCAAATTTTAAATAAGTTATCTGTAATACTCGGACTATTCGTCCTTGCTAACAGCTTTTTTTATTGTTTACAACTTCGCTTTTCTCAGTTGCATAAGTTATCCGTAACACTCGGACTATTCGTCCTCGTTAACGGCTTTTTTTATTGTTTACAACTTCGCTTTGCTCAGTTGCATAAGTTATCCGTAACACTCGGACTATTCGTCCTCGTTAACAGCTTTTTTTATTGTTTACAACTTCGCTTTGCTCAGTTGCATAAGTTATCCATAACACTCGGACTATTCGTCCTCGTTAACGGCTTTTTTTATTGTTTACAACTTCGCTTTGCTCAGTTGCATAAGTTATCCGTAACACTCGGACTATTCGTCCTCGCTAACAGCTTTTTTTATTGTTTACAACTTCGCTTT
>JAAWEA010000002.1 GCA_022794055.1 Clostridia bacterium | reverse complement strand
ATTATATTTGTTTTTCCTTGTGCATTTTCTCCATAAAAAATATTTATATTTTTTTCTAATATTATTTCTTGTTCTTCATAATTTCTAAAATTTTTTATTTTAATATTTTTTATCCACATTTTTTTCTCCATTATAATTTTAATATAAAATTATATTATCCACAATTTATTAATGAATTGTGGATAATACTAAAAATTATTAATCTTCTTTTAGTCTAATTGGTAAAATCATATAAACATAGTCTTTATTTTCTGTAGATTTTATTAAACATGGTGATATGCTAGTTCCAAATTCTACATATACATCTTCATCATCAATAGATTTTAAACTATCTAAAAAATATTTTGGATTAAATCCTGCTTCAAGATTTTTTCCTTCTGTTGAAATAAATAATTCTTCTTTTGCATCTCCTGTTTGATTTGTACATGATATAACTACTTTTCCAATATCAACGCTAACTTTTACAGGATATTTTTTTTCTTTTTCTATAGATGATGATGAAATTAAACTTATTCTTTCAAAACTATTTTGCAAATTACTTTTATTAACTTTTATTCTTGTTTCCCAATTTTCAGGAATTACACTTTTGTAATTTAAAAATTCTCCATCTAAAACTCTTGTAACAATTTTACAGTTATCCATTTCAAATAACGCTTGATTTTTAGAAACACCTATTTTTACAGTATCAAAAGAATCTGATAAAATTTTTGTTACTTCATTTAATGTTTTGCCTGGTATTACAGCACTAAAATCATTTGTTTGTTTATTTAAAAATATACTTCTTAAAGCTAATCTAAAACCATCAACTGCAACTATATTTAATTTATTTGTTTTTATTTCAAATAAACAACCTGTAAATATTGGTCTATTTTCTTCTGTACTTACTGCAAATATAGTTTTTCTTATCATATTTTTTAATGTATTTTGTTCTACTTCAATTGAGTTTTCTACCTCTATTTTTGGTAATTCTGGAAATTCTTCTGGATTCATTGTTGATAATTTATATAAAGAACCTTCACACTCTATTTCTAGTAAATTTTTTTCATTTAATGTTATATATATTTCTGTATCTGGTAATTTTCTAATTATTTCACTAAACATTATTGCATTTACTACTGTACTTCCTTGTTGTTGTACTTGACATTCCATTATGTATTCAATTCCAATTTCTAAATCATAAGTTGTTAATTTTATTTCATTATCATTTGTTTGAATTAATATACCTTCTAATATAGGCATTGTTGTTTTTGATGCTACTCCTTTTACTACGGAATTAATAGCCTTAAGTATTTTGTCTTTGTAACAAACTATTTTCATTTTTACTTCCTCCATTTTATATATAATATAATAAATATTTTTAGTAGTATTAGTATTAGGTATTGTGGAAACTGTGGAAAACAATGTTGAAAGTTGATTTGCCTAGAAAAAAATATGTGAATAATTTAGTGGAAAATCTTTTGTTTTATTCACACTTTTATTTTTTATTTGTGTATAAGTTGCTTTTACACATATTTTAAACAGCTTATTCACATATCATTGTGGATATCCAATGTATTGCTTCCGTAAGAATAATTATATATTATTTTTACAAACAATTATTTCTACAAACAACTATTTCTTAATACTTATTTTTCTTTTGAAATATTCTAGTTTTTTTCATTCGTAATTATGTTCTTCACACTTTCCACAATTAGCTTAGTACTATTTTTTTCTTTTATCTCTTTTGCTATTTTATTGTATCCATGCATAACTGTTGAATGATCTCTATTTCCAAATTCAGAACCTATTTGAGGAAAAGACATATTAGCTACTTCTCTACATAAGTACATGGCTATTTGTCTAGGAAATGCTATATCGTTAGATCTTTTGCTTCCTGATAAATCATCTTTATTTATACTAAAGTATTTTGAAACAGTTTCTTTTATAAAATCAGCTGATATAACTTTTTCACTTTCATATTTAAATTCATTTATAATATTTTCTGCTAATTCTATTGTTATGGAACTATGAGTTAAAGATGCTCTGGCAACTATTTTATTAAAAACTCCTTCTAGTTCTCTAATATTTGAATCAATTTTTGTTGCTATATCAGATAAAATTAAATCGTCTATTATTATGTTTTCATCTTGTGCTTTTTTTCTTAGTATAGCTAATCTTGTTTCATAATCAGGACAAGATATATCTGCAAGTAAACCCCATTCAAATCTAGATTTTAATCTATCTTCTAAAAATTGAATATCTCTAGGAGGTTTATCACTTGAAATTATTATTTGTTTTCCGTCTTCTCTTAAAGTGTTAAATGTATGGAAAAATTCTTCTTGAACTCTATCTTTTCCAGCTATAAATTGAATATCATCTATTAATAGTACATCAATATTTCTATATTTATTTCTAAAAAGTTCAGTTTTATAGTCTTTTATAGAGTTTATTAATTGGTTTGTAAATTTTTCAGAAGTTACATATAAAACATTGGCTTTTGAATTATTTTCTATTATTCTGTTACCAATTGCTTGCATTAAATGAGTTTTTCCTAGTCCTACTCCCCCATATAAAAATAAAGGATTATAAGAGTTTCCTGGTTCATTTCCTACAGCTAATGCTGCTGCATGAGCAAATCTATTATTATTACCAACAACAAAAGTTTCAAATGTATATTTTGTATTTAATGTTGAATGGTTATTTTCTATTTCTATATCAGAAACATTTGTATTTTTATTAGATATTATTTTACCTTCATCTTCTTTTGATTTATCTATTACAGAAAAGGTTAATTCCTTATTTGTAATATATTTTAAAGTATTAAGTATTAAGCTATTAAATTTATTTTCAATAAAATCTTGTTGAAATTCACTAGCAGCAATGAAAACAATGTTATCATTTTCTATTTTTTCTATTTCTAATGGCTTAATCCAAGTATCATAAGAAATTTGAGAAATTTCACCCTCAAGAAGTCCTTTAAGTTTTTTTAATAGCTCGTCTTTATCTAGAGACATTTTATTCATCCTTTCTATTAAAATTATCCACAAAGTTATCCACAATTGTTGAAAACTTTGTAATATTTAAGTAAAAAAAGAAGGGAAATTACGAACAGAGATTTTATTAATGTTTCAGTAAAAATCTTATCTTTTTTTGATAATTCTTATGATAACAAATTAAATATAAATAAGTCAATAGAATTGTGGAAAATTTTTTTGAATAGTGGATAATTTTGTAGAAACAATTAGATATTACACATATATTACAGAAATATTACGAAAATATTACAAAAAAGATTTACATAAGTGTATTTTTCTTTTATTTTTAAAAAGTATTGACAATAAATATACTCTTATTGTATAATCATAATACTTATGATTTTGCATAAATTTCCTTAAATGGAATTTAATAAAGATTGCTAATAGGAGGTGCTATAAATGAAAAGAACATTTCAACCAAAAACAAGACAAGAAAAGAAAGAACATGGATTTATGAAAAGAATGAAAACAAGAGCAGGCAGAAACGTTTTAAAAGCAAGAAGAGCTAAAGGTAGAAAAAAATTAAGTGCTTAAATTATTTTAAATAATAAAAAGGCAAGTATTATGTTTAAAATTATCTTGTCTTTTTATATAATTTGGCTAAAAATGATTTTTTCATTTTGTTATACTACTAGAAAGGGTATTAAGGTAAAAATAGAATGAAAAAAACAGAAATGTTGAAAAAAAATTATGAGTTTAAAAATATAATTTCAAAAGGCAATTATTATTCAGGCAAATATATAGAAGCTTTTATAAAAAAAAACAATAAAAATTCTAATTTTTTAGGAATAGCTATAAGTAAAAAAGTAGCTAAAGCAGTAGGAAGAAATAAAATAAAAAGACTTATAAGAGAAAATTATAATATATTAGAATTAGATATAAAAGATGGATATAGTATAGTTTTT
>JAAWEA010000032.1 GCA_022794055.1 Clostridia bacterium | reverse complement strand
TAAAATATATTTAATTTGTGCAACTTCTCTGTATCTATAAATGGCATTAAAATAATATACTCTCTATCTTGTGTCATATAATCTGCTTTTACCCAATTAGACAATAATACTTCTTGTCCTTTGTATATTTGTTTTAAAATTTCATACAAATCTATTTTTTGGAAATATCTCATCTTTTCTAAATTTTCTTTATTGGATTTTATTACTATTGTTGATTCTTTTCCAAACATAAAATATTGATTGCTTTTATTTAGCATTTTAATATCTTCCAAAAATACTATAGCATTTTTATATTCTATCGTTTTTTGTATATCACTTACTGTTTGGCTAACATATACTCTTTTTTTATCTTTAGAAATATAATATGTAATATAATCTTTTTCTTGGTAAATCAGTTCTCCTATAAATTTTCTTCCCATTTCTGTATATATATTATTATTTTTCATTTCCCAACTAGGTAAAAACTGTATTGTACTATCTAATGTTAATGTTGCAATTTTTACAATTTCTTTTACTCTATATTGATAATCTTGCCTTCTACATATTTTGTAATAATCATATCCCATTTCTCTCATCAGTTTTGTTCCTTTTATATCTAGCTTAATATAATATCTGTCTACTCTTTGGATATATCTCTCTTTTTCTAATATCTTTAGCCTTTTATGATGATAGCCTTTTGATTTATAAATCTTTTTACTATCTGTTGCTAACATAACTTTGTACTTTTTCAAGAATGCTAATAGCTCTATATCTTTTTCACTTAATCTTAAATTCACATCTCCTATTCCTCCCATCTTTTTTATTTGTTACTCCCTACACTGTTATTTTTCTGTTTTTTCCCTTTTCTGTATGATACCCTTTAAACCTCAAACAACTTTTTTTGAGTTTTTGTTTATTTTTTAGGTATTTGAACACTGTCAAAATATCCACTACTTTACACTTAAAATTTGCCTAAAGTGGATACATTAGACATATCCATTTTACCCTTGTTTTCTATCCACTTTAGAAAAGATTCTCCTTTGAAAATGGATACCTCTGTAAATGGTTTTTTAGTCTTATTTGTTGTTCCTAATACACCATAAAACATATTATTTATATTATCATCTGCTATTACTTTTGATAGTACAAGACCATCTACAATAGGTTTTATGAATTTATTATCTATATCAATATTCTTTTGATTTTCTGATACTTTTATAAATACAAATACTAATTCATTATTAAATAAGTCTTTATATTGTTTTGTTTTTTCCATTACATTTAGCATAATGTTTTTATAAGCATAGTTATTAATGTTTTTGAATTTTGGTATTACTTCTGGAATATATATTTTTAAAACATCATTTTCAACTGTAGCTTTATATCTATTGTTTAAATAATTTATTTTGTCTGCCTCATCTATTTGACATTTTTGTTTTAAGCTAATTTTATTAAAGATGTTATATCTAATTCTTTCTAAACTTCGTAAGTAATTTTCTATATGCTTATTTTCTACAATTTCTTCATTGTTAATAATAAATTCTGTTTCATCTCTTAAATCTTCTAATTCTGATAAAATTTCTTTTTGCATTTTCTTCCCTCCTTTCGCAAAATAATAGAAGATACAAAGGTTTTTCGCTCTTGCATCTTCTTATATATATTTTAATTTAATTTATTTTAAATTGACTTGCCAATTTATCAATCGTAATGCCACCTTGATTTTTCCAATCAATTTCAATGCTATTAAATCTTTTATCTTGGAAATTATTAAGTAGCTCTATATCTTCATTCTCTAATGTAAAATCTAAAGATTGTAAATTACTATCTATATTTTGTATTGTATTAGTTTTTATGATTGTATTTAAAGCTTTTTCTTTTATCATCCAATTCAATAAAATTTGATTTTGTGTTTTGTTGTATTTATTTGCTAATTCTACTAAAAAAGGATAATTCATTTTTGCTATATTGTTTCTTCTTAATGCTTGATAGCATACAAACTTAATATTATTAGCTTTACAAAAATCTATTAAACCTACATTTTCGTAATATTTACATTCTAAATTATACACACCTTCAAAACTATATAGCTTAAAGTATTTTTGGATTTCTTTCAATTCTTCAAAAGAAGTATTACTTGCAGATATGTATCTAATTTTTCCTTTTTCTACTAACTTGCTTATTTCTTCATATGTTTCTAGTAAAGGTATCTTTGATGCATAAGATATATGAACTTGCAAGGCATCTACATAATTAATATTCATCCTTTTTAAATATTCTTCTAATTGTTTTTCTACATCTTCTTTTTTCTCTATATAAGGTTCTAAATGACAAGTAAGAAATATATTGTCTTTATTTACTTGTTTAAAAAAGTCACATAGAAAGTCTACGACATTACAATTATCATATAAAAGACTTGTACTCATAAAATTTTGCCCTTTATTTACAGAGTATAATAATGATTGTAAAGTCTTATCTTTGTTTTCTAAATCAAGTTTATATGTACCTATTCCAATTGGATTAATTTTATTTAATTCTATCATAATTTCTCCCTCAATTTTACTTTTAGTATTTTTTCTTAAAGCTATTATATAATTTTTTGCACAAAATCTTTATATTTTATCCGGATTTTCACTTTCGTAATAATAATCATTATAAATTGGATTTATAGCATTTCTAGGATAACTAATAATATTTTCTATATCTGCATCTATTGAATCTGCATAACTAACTATATAAGCCTCTGCCATATGTTTATTCATAGTATCCATATGTGTTGCAATTATATGAAGTGCTTGATATTTGAATTTTTCTGAAATGTCTTCTTTATCTAAATATTCTTCTACTATTTTTTCTCCAATATACACATGGTCTACTAATAAATATGAATAATTAAGATTTGATTTAACTTCTCCATCTTCATTCCATTTGTCAAATATTTTTGTTTTTCCAATATCATGTAATATAGCTCCAAAAAGTATTAAATCCATATCAACTTTTTCTTTATAATTAAGAGCAATATTATATGCATTTTTAGTTACATTATATAAATGATCTAATAGCCCTCCATCAAAACATTGATGAGTTCTATTATATTTATTCATTTCTATTCCATCATGACCTGCACCTCTGCAAAATAATTTTTCTTTATAGTCATTTAATATTTCTATACAAACCTTTTTTAAAATATTATTATTTATTTTTTCAGCATAATTTATTAATCCATTAAATTTTTCTTCTTTTTGACTTTGTGTTAAATTTTTAAACATACTTTATCTTTCCTTCCTACAACTTGTAAATTATCTTTTCAATTTATACCAAACATCAATTTCTTCTTTAGAAGGTATTTCAAACATAGATAAAACTTTGCTTTTTAATCCTTCTGTAATATAAAAGTCAGAGCCACCATTTCCTTTTTCTACTTTTTCATTTCTTTCTTTAATATTTTTAATCCATATAGCATCTTCAATATCTATATAATGCCATTCAGTATCTATATTATTATCTTGAAAATATCTTGTTATTTCATTTCTACTTTTGATTGTCCAAAATCCCCAATCTAAAATGACATTGCATTCAGCTTTTATTAATTCTACTGCTTTTTTCATCAAATAATTATTAGCCCTATTAGCTCTGTCTTCATATTTTTCTCCTTGTTCATTATCAAATAAAGCAAAAGTTAGCTCATCTGTATTTAAAATAACAGCTTTCTCTTTATTTTTTATTTTATTTGCATAAAAGGATTTACCACTTGCTATTTTTCCACATATTAGTATTACTTTTGGCATATAAAAAATCCCCCCAATCTTAATGATAACTTTCTATTATTTTATTTTCTTAAAAATTATAGTCCTTTCCTTTATAGATATTTTACTAACTTCATATCCATATTCTTTTAATTCTTTCTTATAAGTTAAAAAGGAATGGTCTATGTCAAATCCTAAAATATTTCTAATTTCTTCATAAGATAATTTATAATCTTCTTTATTGTTTTCCTTTAACCATTTCCATAGCAATCCATATTTACTCATCTTCTATCTAACACCTCTAAAACTTATATTTTTATTTTATTGTTTTACTGGATATTCTTTATCTTTCCAATACCACCATTTTAATTTTTCTTCTTCCCAAACAGTATTTTCTGCATAATATATAGCCATTCTAAAAAGATACAACTGACATTTATCTTCTTGAAAACCTTTTACTATGCAATCCTTATAATAAAGTTCTTCTGGATTTTTTCCTTTTAAATCTTCAACACATGTAATTCCTATATTTAGTAATGATTGTTTTGTTTTTTCTCCAATGTTTGGTATCGTTATTAAATCTGTTTTCACTTTATTCCTACCTTAAAATCGTATATTATTTTCCTTCTTTAATTATTTCTTTCAAGTTTTCATCAGCAGTTCCTACTAATTTAACAATACTCGGTAATTGATAAAAATTAACTGTATTTTCAACACTAAATTCATCTTTAGTAGCAGAACATAAAAATATTTTTTTATTTAATGCTAATGCCATTCCTAATTCAATATGAGTTCCTCTTCCTGCTGGTAGTAATATAATAACAGCATCAGAATCAATAATACCTTTTTGCTCTAATTTAGAATATTCAATCAAATCTTCAATGGTTTCATCACCACTGATATTCTTTGCCCAATTGTATGTATGTTTCCATCCATTTTCTTCTAATATTTTTGAATAATAATTAACTAATTCACAATTTTTAAATCCAGATCCTATATAAAATTTCATTATGGTTTTCATTCCTTTCACTTTAAATGTTTTATTTAAAGTGATTATATCACAAAAAATGTAAATTTCTACACATTTAACTAAAAATATATAAAGAAAATGAAAAGCACCATTTTAGCACCTTCCATTTTCTTGTTTCTACTCTTCTATCATATCATCATATGCTTCTGAAATAGCATCTAATAATTGGATTCTTGTTTCATTATTAATTGGATATGAGAAGTTTCTTCTAATATCTTTATTCTTTAATTTTCTATTAGGCATATTAATATACCTTCCATTCTTTCCATTTAACAATTTAATTTCATTTACTATAAAGCAACCATCTATACACACACTTGCTGCTCCTAGTAAATCTCCCTTATTTATTTTTTTAATTCTAATTTCTGTAATATTTAACATATACAAATTCCTCCTTCTTCTTAATTATCCATACCTGTTTTAGGTAGTTCTTTATCTATATCTGGTGTTTTAGTATAAACAACTGTATGTGCATTATCTTTAGCTTCTAATTTTGTTTTTTGGTATGATGCTGTAACATAGGTGTTATTAACAAATATTTTATTGTTTTGCACATCTTCATTTACTTTTGCTTTAACAACTGGTGTTGTAGTTGCTTCAAATCCTGCTTTTACTTCTGTATCAAATACAAGTTTAAATTCTTTTACATACTCATCTTCTTCTAATCCTAAACTTTCACTTGTTAAATCTATTTTGTGATTTTCTGTTGTTGAATATTTTTCTCCGATATTTTTCCAATTTGTATTTTTATTTGTTATATATTTGATTTCATATTCTAATTCTTCATTCCAGATTCCTGTTTGTAGTTCTTGAACTCTTACTTGTCTAGGTAATTTATCTCCCCATACAAAATTAGATACTTTTGTATTTGAGAAATTTCCTAAATGATTAAATGTGTAGTCTATTATTTCTCCTTTTTGTGCTTCTGTTGGAGCTTCTTTTTGAACATCAACTACTAGATTTACATTATCATTTTTTACAGTTAATTCTACAACTTGTCCGTTTTTCTCAAATTTGAATGGTATTAAGTCTTTACTAATTACATAGTATGGAATTGTAGAAACTTCTTTTAAATAATATTGTTTTCCTGTTTCTAAATATTTGTATTCAATTTTTCCACCATTTGCTGTTTTTACTGTTGCTACATATTTTTGGTTTTCATCTAAAATCTCAAAAACTGTATCATCAATTGGTGTTCCAGCTTCTTTGTCTAAATATTGATTATATTCTTTGCTTACTTTATTAATTTTCAAAATATTTTCATATACTGTTACAGGAACATCATCTTTGTCTTCAGTTTTAGCCTCTAGGTATGTTCCAGAAACTTTTACATTATTAATAAATTTAGATTTATCAGCTAATCCTTCAATTACTTTTGTTGCAACTTTCATTTTTGTAGTGTTTGAAAATCCTATTTTTACTGTTCCAAAATTCAAACTATAAGATGTTATATATTCACCATCTGCTAATTTAATTTTAGTAAAATCTATTTTATTATTTGTTTTTGTACTTAAATTTTCTTGTAGTTTTACATTAGTCTTTTTATTTGTATTGTATGTAATAGAATATTTTAAATCCTCGTTATAAATACCTGTTTCTAGGTTTTGTATTCTAACTTCTTTTGGTAA
The DNA here is from genome assembly GCA_022794055.1 of Clostridia bacterium. Lineage (GTDB taxonomy): Bacteria > Bacillota > Clostridia > TANB77 > CAG-508 > CAG-269. The sequence continues at coordinate 2,505 of JAAWEA010000032.1, read as the reverse complement.
ATCATCTGTTAGTGTGAAATCATTTAACTTAACATTAGATAAGTTCTTTATTTTATCAATTTCATAAGTAACAATTTCTCTTCCTTGTGCTTCTGTTTTGTCTGCACCTTTTTCTACATTTACTTTTATATCAACTGGAGTATTTTCAACTATTACTTTTTTTTCATCTCCATCATATACTAAATTTACTTCAAATTTAGTGTTCTTTCCTTTTAAGAAGTAATCTGGAGCCAATTTCTCTGAAATAATGTATTCGCCTAAATCAAGCCCTGAAAGTAAAAATTTTCCGTATTCATCTGTTGTTACTTCTTTTGTGAATTTTCCATCTTTAGATGTTACTGTAAATACAGCTCCCTTTAATCCTGAACCTGCTGTTGCTCCTGTAATTTTACTATCGCCACTTGTTACTTTTTCTATTTCTAATTCTGCTGATGGTTTATATTGCATATTTCCTTTTGCTGTGCTTAATATAAATGGATCAGTTGTTAATACATAGTTTTGTAAATTTGCATTAGGTGCTTTTCCAAATAGAATTGGATATGTTTCACATTGTCCTGTAATACTAAATTGAACATTTATATCATTTCTGATATTAACTCTTGGAACTAATACTTTGAATTGTTCTCCTCTATTGAATGTAGTTTTTACATTATTGTTTACATCTACGATTTTTGTTCCTTCAGGTGCTGATGTTCCATTTAAAATGATTTGTATATCTCTCATATTTACTGAACTATTAACTGTAAATGTTTGAGATACATATTTTGAGTCTTTATTATCAATTCCTGCTTGTGAATTTGCTGTTGCTGATATAACTGGATCTGTGTATGTTTGTGTTCCATTTCTTCCTATATTTGCAAGTTCTCTTATTTTGTTTGCCATTCTATTTCCTGCATCTGTTGCTCCAAAATATCTATTAGTGTCTCTTCCATCTAATACAGAATACACTGCTTGTTTTGTAACTGCAAAGGCTTGATAATCATTATCTAATCCCATTTCTCTTGCTGATTTATATGGGAATCCATTTAGTAATACTCTCCAAACTGCTTGATTATTAGCAATTTGGCTCATATCTCCAACTTCAACCCCATAACTATCATTATCATCAACCCCATGTAGATTTACATTAAGACAATAGGCTGGGTAGCTTCTTCCATTTTCATTATAGACTACATAGTGAGTTAATACTTCCATTGTTACACCTGCTGAATTGGTATATTTTAGGTCGTTTCCACATTCTCCTAAAGAGACTATGTCTTTTATTTCTCCAATTTGTGCTGCAAATACACCACTAAATTGACTTACTATCATAAATATTAATAATATTGAACTTATTATTTTTTGTCCTTTTTTTGTTTTCATATTTTACATTTCTCCTTCCACAATAAAAAGCATAGTCATATTTGACTAATGCTTTTATTGATTTTTTATTTTTAATAATTTGTTATATCTACAAAATACCTAGTTTGTGTTGGAAATCCTGTTTTTTTATAATCTGCTGCATATACTAAAAATGTGACTGAATATACATTTAGAACTTTTCCCTCTATTTGTGAAAAACTATATGGATACATATAATTTTTTCCTACTAAACTTGGGCTTTTTTGTATCTTGTATAATTTCTCCCCATTTTTTCCCCATAGATCTGGATTCCTTTTTGCAATTGTGTCTATATCTGAAATTAATCTTTTTGTTTCAGTATCATTATAGATATATTCTTCTGTTATTTTCTCTGATTTTGCTGGTTCTTTGTTGTTATTCGTTTCTGTCTTTTGTACTTCTTGATTTGGTTTCACTTGATTACTTGTTCTTTTGTTTTCTGATTTTTGATTTCCTGTGTTTGTAGTGGTTGGTTTTGGATTTCCTTTTTTAGTATCATTATCTTTTTTTACTGTATCTGTAGTTTTTTTAATTTCTTTTTCAATAATATTTTCTGTGTTGTTATCCTGTCCTTGATTGTTTATCTCACTTGTTGTTTCATTGCTAGTGTCTTCTATTGCTTCCGCTATTTCTTCATCAATAACATTTTCTTTTTCATTTAGTATTTCTTCTGTTTCTACTACAGTATCTTCCTTTTCCTTTTTTTGTGTTATGATATTTTTTATGACACCCCCTGAAAATAAAACTGTTACCACACAAACTATAATAATTCTTTGAAACATATAAATCCCTCCTTTAAAATATTGGCTCATTGCCTTATATTTTAAATTTTAGCAAGTTTATATGTTAAAAGTATATTTCAAAAAAAATCTTTTTAAAATCGCATTAAACCTCTTTAGCCTGAACACATAGACGCTTTTCTGGCTGTCCTGTTACACAAGTAATCAATGTGATGATGTTTTCTTCTGTATTTAAAGTAACAGACCAATCTGTGTTACTTATTTCTTTTTGACTAAATACTTGATACCTCCTCTCTCCCATATTTGTTATATATATAATTTCATCTCCCACATCTAAGAGATGTATCCCCTCAAAATAATGAGCAACAGAACTACCTCTGTTATG
>JAAWEA010000031.1 GCA_022794055.1 Clostridia bacterium | reverse complement strand
CCCCCACTCTCTCCATATCTTTCTAAAAAAATAATTTTTTTTCTAAACTATCTCTCTCTCTCTCTCTCTCTCTCTCTCTCTCTCTCTCTCTCTCTCTCTCTCTCTCTCTCTCTCTCTCTAGAGTTTCAACAGTTCTACATTTTATCTTCTTTTGCATTTTTTTCTCCTCAAATTTTTTAATTATATAATATATTATTTTTATATTTTTAGCAATACCTATATATAAAAAATCATTATACAAAAATAAAAACAATAATAGCTAAAGTGAAATCTTTATCATTTTAGCTATTATTATTTCTTATTCACCTACTGTATATTTCATTCCCCAATATCCTGTTAACTCTTGTCCATTAAATGTAAAGGCTTCTGGAATTTGATAGCCTTGCTCTACTTCTGTTCCTGTTCCTAGTATAAAATTAACCAGACTTCTTTGATTAGTTTGATCTAATTTGAATTGATATCTTGGTATCCATGTATAATATGTTGTATTTGTTGCATCTTTTATTTCTCCATTTTCTATTCTTCCATCTGTTACAACAATATTTGCCCATTTTGAGTCTGTATAATCATACCATCCCTCTGGCATATTACTTCCATCATTTTCTATTTTTTCTCCTATTTTTTCATTTCCTTCCTCGTCATATAATACATAGTAAGTTACTGGTAATTTATTTCCTTCTTCATCTACATCTTTCGTATTAAACCCTATTAATTCTGGTTTATTACTTCCTATTGTACTTACTTGTTTTACTATACTTCCTAAATATTCATCTGTTACACTATTTCTTATTTCTACTTGAATTGTATACTTTACATTAGATTCCAAGTCTGTATACTCAAACTCATCACTTGCTACAGTTTTTTCTCCTTTATATTCTCCATTTATATAATATTTATATACTTGTCCTTCTGCTTTTGCTGTTCCTGTTATTCCCTTTGTTATTATACTTGTATTTTTAGCAACAACCTCTGTATCAAATCTTGCAACTTCTACATCTGCAACCGTATATTTCATTCCCCAATATCCTGTCAACTCTTGTCCATTGAATGTAAAGGCTTCTGGAATTTGATAGCCCGCATCTACTTCTATTCCTGTCCCATTTATAAACTTAACTATACTTCTTTGATTATTTTGATCTAATATGAATTGATATCTTGGTATCCAAGTATAATACGTTTCTAATCCATTATTTCTAGTTACTATATTTGCCCATTCTCCATATCCATACTCATACCATCCTTCTGGTGCTGGCTCTGTTATTGGTATTGTACTATGTTCATTTCCATTTTGATCATAAGTAACATAAAATGTTGTTTCTTGATTAAATCCATTTAATTCTGGAGGATTTACCACTGCTGGCGAATACTTCTTTGTCATACTTCCTACTACTTCTGCATTTTCATTTAATCCTGTTACATTTATTATTTTCTCACTATTGTCTTCTGTATTTATTTCTATTACTTTTTGTGCTATATTTGCTATTTCTTCTTCACTTTCTATTGTTTGTATTATCTTTCCATTTACTGCAATTGTATATTTTTTTATTGGATTCTGGTTTGTTATATTTGTATTTAATTTTATATTTTTTATTGTCATTAATCCTTTAGTAACTGCAAAATCATAATTTATTGTTGATGGTGTTGTATTATCTCCACAAGTATACTTCATTCCCCAATATCCTGGTATTTCTATCTCATTAAATGCAAATGCCTCTGGTACTTGATATCCTTCTTTTTCTAATTCTTCCCAAGTTGTTATGTTTCCATCTTTATCCTTATACTCATTATATACATCTATAAACTTCACATCACTTCTTTGGTTTTCTTGGTCTAATTTAAAGCAATATCTTGGTATCCATACATAATACACTTCTGGTCCTCCTGCTTCTACATATATATTTGCCCATTGACCTTCTGTATAGTTATACCAACTTTCTGGTTCTTCATCATAAATCCAATTTGCTGGCTCCATATTTTCACCATTATATTGTAAATATCTTGTATATTCACTTTTATATCCTGTTAAATCTGGTTTGTTTAAATAAATTCCATCTTTTAATATATATTCACCTTTTATTCTTGGTATTTCCCAATAAACTGTTTCTGTTTTTTCCTCATTTCCTTCCGATTTTATTATAAAATCATAACTTACTCTATCTTGCACTTCATAGTCTATTCCTACTATTTTCTTATTATTGCAATTCAAAATATCTCCATCTGGAAACTGTATTGTTTCTATTCCATCCACATTTGTTACTGTTATTAATATCTTACATTTATTTCCTTCCCTTTTTAGTATTTCCCACTCTAATAATGGCTTTTCTTCTAATTTTTTTATTTGTATATTACCTACTATTTGAGTTGTTACAGTAACTATACAAGAAATTACTACTAATAATAAAATTATTAGTAATATCTTTTGTTTTTTTCCTATCTGTTCTAGCCATTGTTTTACTTTTTGCATAATTTTCTCCTTTGAAATTTATGTTAATTTTATATTACTTTACTTCTACTACAAACTTTAATAATTTAAATTCCACTACCACAAACTGCAACCCCACGACCATAAGCACTATTATAGTTATAGCTACTATTGAACGAAAATAAACCATCTCCACCACGTCTAAGCATATTACTAGCACCTCCTGGCCAGTTTTTTGATACCGCATTATGCCAACCAGCACATCCTGGATTAATTGATATATTAGTCCCTAAAGCATCTCCTTTTTTAGATGCCTTATTTACATCATAAATATCAGCATAGTCATCTTGATATCTACTATCTATTCCTGTTGCTATAGGTATCCTATTTGTTGATCCTGCTACCCATTCCCAATTTCCTCCTGAAAAATATATTCCTGTTTTATTTCCAGTAGTTGTTTTTAATGCACTTTGTTGCAATGTTTGTGGATTCCCATATCCTGATGCTGACAATATTGCTATTGCTCCATATTCTGTACTTCTCATAAAATGTACATCAATGTCATTACTATCACTTTGTGGTGTCAAATTTGTATTTAAAATTTCATTTAGCCCCATTGCTTCTCCTAATTTCTCCATGTTTCTTATACCAGTTGCCCAATACGTAGTATTACTTTCCTTTCTGTAATGTGTATTTGGATTTGCTTGCAATCCTGCCTCTGATTTTACTACCATCATAATCATTAATGTTAAAGTCATCATTACTATTACAAAAATTCTCCTAATTAATCTTTTCATTTAATTTCCTCCTTAGAACTTTCATTAAAATTTTTTCCATTTTTATAAAATCTTAAACATTTAAAATTTTAATTAATTAACCTTTGAAAAAACAATTTTAAAGCGTTTTTTATCATTTAATATTTTATCATTACTAATTTTTTTTGTAAATATTTTTTGCGTTTTTTGTCGTTTTCTATTAGAGTTTTATCAAAAATAAAATCATTCCAAAAAATAACATAAAATATTATAGTATATTGTAAAGGAAGCGTGTAAAATATGGAAAAAAGTAATATAAATAAACATATTGGCAATATTTGTCAACAATATCGACAAAAAAATAATTTAACCCAAAATCAAGTTGCCGAATTAACTGGTCTAGAACCAAGACATATAAGTCAAATTGAAAGGGGTTTATCTAAAGGAAGTATCGATACCTTATTAAAACTGTGTAATGCTTATAAGATTACACCAGATATAATATTATACGATTTATTAGATGAAGAAATCAAAAAGTCAATTTCTATATATGATGAAAAATTTAAAAAATTAAATAAAAAAGATAAAGATAGTATATTACATTTTATAGATTACTTCTTATCAAAATAAAAGCTCCCTTAATTTGAATACTATACTTAGATTAATTCAAATTAAAGGGCTTTTTTATATTTCACTTAAATATTCTCCATATTTAACACCTAAAGAATATGAAAAAGCAACATAATATTCTTCCAAACTATAAAATAAATTTATAATTTCATTAAATTTTTCTTTTTGCTCATTATTTAGTAATAACTCAATTTCATCCATAACATCAAAAAGCTTTGTATATTGCTCATTGAATTTTTCATTTCTCTTTAATGTTCCCATCTTTTGTTCTATTAAACTCATTACTAATTTATAATCTTCATTTTCTAAAAATTCTATATTTTTATTCATAATATATACATCCTTTCATTTTACTATAGTAAAAGTATACCTTAGATTTACAATTTTAAACATTATTAAAGTTATACAAAAAAACAAAAGAAAACATATAGTTTCTTTTGTTTTTATACTTTCACATATTACACTTCTTTCTTATTTCCTCAATTTCTTTGTTTATTTCTTCAATATCTATTTTTTCAATTTCGGCATCATCTAACACTTTATACTTTTCTTTCATCTTTATAATTCTTCTAACACTTCTATCAATTCTTGTTTCTTTAATTTTTTTATTTTTTGTAGCCTTTATAATTTGATTTATAACACGTTTCTCTTCTTTTTCATTGAAACGAAAAAGTATTATATCATTTCCAGCTTCGAATGCCTTTTTTACAGCTAAATCTGCTCCATATATAAATCGAATTGCCCTCATTTTTAAATCATCTGTTACAATTAGTCCATTATATCTATTCTTCTTTCTTAAATATTTTATTATAAATTTTCTTGATAGTGATGCTGGATAAATCCCTGTAATAGGTGGTATTAATAAATGTCCCACTAAAATTGCATCTGCTCCTTGTTTTATTGCCTCTATAAACGGATACATATCTATATTTTCTAGTTTTTCAATTCTTTTATTTATAATTGGTAAAAAGTAATGTGAATCTTGCTTTGTTGCACCATGCCCTGGAAAATGTTTGATAACAGATACAATATTTTCATTTTGTAACGCTTTCATTGTTGCAATACCACATTTACTAACAAAATCTTTATCCTGCCCAAAACTTCTATCCCCAATTAGCTTTGCATCACTATCCAATTCAATATCTAATACAGGAGAAAAATTCAAATTATATCCTGACTTCCTAAGTATCTTTGCAGTAATATGTGCAGATTGTCTTACCAATTCTTCTCCTTGTCTTGCTATTTTTCTAGCAGATGGCAAATTCTTTATTTGTTTTGGCATCCTATTAACTCTTCCACCTTCTTGGTCAACAGCAATAAAAAGTGGTATTTTATTTTTACTATTTAATCCTTTCAAATCTTTTATTAACTTTATCATTTCATCATAAGTAGAAAAATTTTTTCTATATAATATTATTCCTCCAATTTTATAATTAATTATCATATTTTTAATTCTGTCTGTAATATAGCAAGTATCCATTCCAATCATAATCATTTGACCTATTTTCTCTTCTACTGATAATTCGTTTATTTCCATATAATATACCTCTCTATTCATATTTATTATATATTAATATGAAAAAAAAGAAAACAAGTTTTGTTTTCTTTTTATGTTTTATTCAGGTTTATTTTCTGTTTTAGCTTCTTCAGCTACTGGTGTTTCATCAACTTTTTCATTTACTTCTTGAACATCTGGTGTTTCAGTAACCTCTTCTTTTATTTCTTCTGCTACTGGTTCTTCTACTAAATCTTCTTTGACTACAATTTCTCTATCTTCAATTCTAGCACCAACCATTTCTTTAGTCTTAGCAGCTTTACCAATTCTATCTCTTAAGTAGAATAATCTAGCTCTTCTTGCTTTACCAACTCTTACTAACTCTACTTTTTCAACTAATGGTGAATGAATTAAAAATGTTTTCTCAACACCTACACCATAAGAAGTTTTTCTTACTGTAAATGTTTGGTTAACTCCTCCACCTTGTACTTTAATAATAATCCCTTCAAAAACTTGGATTCTTTCTTTATTTCCTTCTTTTATTCTTACATGTACTTTTACTGTATTACCAACTTTTAATTCTGGTATTTTATTCTTAAGTTGTTCATGTTCAATTGATTTTATAATATCCATTTTAGAATTTACCTCCTTCTTTATTCTGAGCGGTGCCTACTTTTTAGTATATATTAAAAATCATGTTAACTTATACTGTTTGGCACATCATGTTTAATTTTTTCTAAAACTTTTTTATCTTCATCTGATAATTCTACATTTTCTAAAAGATCTGGTCTTTTAAAAAATGTTATTTTTAAACTTTGATTCCTTCTCCATTGTGCTATTTTTTCATGATGACCTGAAAGTAATATTTCTGGTACTTGTTTACCCTCAAATATCTCTGGTCTCGTATATTGTGGATATTCTAAAAGACCTTGTGAAAATGATTCTTCATTTGTTGAATCCTTTTTCAAAACACCCTCTATATATCTACTAACACTGTCAATTAACACCATTGCTGGAATTTCTCCACCTGTTAAGACATAATCACCAATTGATATTTCTTCATCAACAATACTATCTATTACTCTTTGATCAATTCCTTCATAATGTCCACAAAGAAGAATTAAATGTTCTTGTTTTGATAGTTCTTCTACTTTTTGTTGGTCTAATTTTTTACCTTGTGGAGACATATAAATAACCTTAGCGTTCTGTGTTTCTAAAGAATTATAAGCATCCTTTACCACATCTGGCTGGATTACCATTCCTGCTCCACCACCATAAGGAGTATCATCTACTTTTTTGTGTTTATTTTTTGAAAAATTCCTAATGTTAACTAAATTAATATTAATTAGTCCTTTTTCTTTTGCTTTTCCAATAATGCTTTCATTTAAAACTTCAAACATTTCTGGGAAAAGTGTTAAAACATCAAATTGCATTTTTTTCTCCTTTTAAATAATATATACAGATTTACTTTATAATTTTTTTACAAGATATCTGTAATTTGTTATGACTTGAATGGCTATCTTATACTAGTCCTTCTAAAATATGAACAACTATTTTTTTTTCATCTAAATTAATTTCTTTTATTACATCAGAAATTGCAGGTAACAATAATTGTTTTCCAAGTTCATTTTTTACAACATATATGTCTGAACTTCCATAATTATAGATATCCTCCAATTTTCCTAGAAGTTTTCCTTCTTCTGAATAGACATCTATTCCAAGTAAATCAACAATATAATAAGTTCCTTCTTCTAACTTAGGTTCATTTTTTCTATCAACCATTAAATAGGAATTTCTCAGCATTTCTGCTTCCTCTAACTTATTGACTTCTCTAAATTTAATTAGCACCATTTCCTTATGATACTTTACTTCTTCAATCTCATATTGTTTTTTTACCTTGTTCGTTTCGACATATACTTTTTTTAAATTATCAAATCTTGTAATATCATCTGTAAATGGCTTTATTTTTACCATTCCTTTAATTCCAAATGTATTAACGATTTGACCAATCTCTAAAAATTCTTGCATAGCTTTACCCTATAAATTCAACTGTAACCTTTTTTTGTTCTTTACCAGCAACTGCTTTTACTACAGTTCTAATAGATTTTGCAAGTCTTCCTTGTTTTCCAATTACTTTTCCCATATCTTCTTCTGCAACTTTCACTTCAAATACTATTGATTTTTCGCCTTGTACTTCATTAATTTTAACTGCTTCTTTGTTATCTACTAAATTAAGTATTATTGTTTCTACAATTTCCTTCATAGTATTTCCTTTCTGAAAATGAAATTATTTTGCTACATTTTCAATTATTTTCTTAACTGTATCTGTTGGTTTAGCACCATTTTTAATCCATTGATTAACTTTTTCTTGATCTAAAACAACTGTACATGGATCTGTCATAGGATTATATGTACCTATTTTTTCAATGATTTTTCCATCTCTTGGAGATTTAGAATCAGCAACTACAATATGATAGAAAGGAGCTTTTTTCTTTCCTTCTCTTTGTAATCTAATTTTTACCATTATTTTCACCTCCTAATTTTTTAGAGATTTAGAAATGGAGTAATTTCCATTTCTTACTCTCAAGAATATTTTATATAAATAAAAGTTAATAACTATATTTTAAAATTTTTAAGTGCGTTTTCATCTATTCCATTCATAAGCTTTTTCATTCCGCCTTTATTTTTCATCTGCTTCATCATTTTTTGTGACATTTCATAAGATTTTATAAATTTGTTAATGTCCTGTACTGTTGTTCCGCTTCCTTTTGCAATTCTAATTCTTCTACTTGCATTTAAAAGCTTGGTATTTCTTTTTTCTTTTTGTGTCATAGAACAAATAATAGCTTCAATTTTTTCAAATTCCTTATCATCTATTTTTATGTCTTTAAGTTTATTCATCCCTGGAATTAGTTTTAGTAATGATGAAAATGAACCCATTTTTTTCATCTGTCTAATTTGTGCTAAATAATCATCTAAATCAAGTTCACTTTTTTTCATCTTTTTTTCTAGTTTTTCTGCTTCTTCTAAGTCAAATGCTTCTTCAGCCTTTTCAATAACTGCTAGAATATCTCCCATTCCTAAAATTCTAGATGCCATTCTGTCTGGATAAAATACTTCAATATCACTTAATTTTTCACCAGTTGCAGCAAACTTTATTGGTCTTCCTGTTACTTTTTTCACTGATAATGCTGCTCCTCCACGAGTATCACCATCTAATTTAGTAAGTACAATTCCATCAATTCCTACTTTTTCATTAAATGTTTCTGCAACATTTACAGCTTCTTGACCTGTCATAGAATCTACTACTAATAAAATTTCATCTGGTTTTACACTTTGTTTTACATTTTGTAATTCTTGCATCAATTCTTGATCAATTTGAAGACGTCCTGCTGTATCTAATATAATAACATCATTTAACTTTGACATTGCCACATTTATTGCTTGCTTTGCTATATGTACAACATCTTTTGATTGTTCATTTGCATATACAGGTATATTAAGCTGTGCACCTACTACTTGTAACTGTTTAATAGCTGCTGGTCTATATACATCACATGCTACTAATAATGGCTTTTTCCCTTGTTTTCTAAATAGATTTGCAAGTTTTCCAGATGTTGTTGTTTTTCCTGACCCTTGAAGTCCTACCATCATTATAATTGTTGGTGGATTTGGAGAAAAGCTTACCTTACTTTCTGTTCCTCCCAAAAGTTCTACTAACTCATCTTTTACAATTTTTATAACTTGTTGTCCTGGTGTTAAAGATTTTAAAACATCTTGCCCCATTGCTTTTTCTTGTATACTTGCAATAAATTCTTTTACAATTTTGTAGTTTACATCTGCTTCTAATAATGCAAGCTTTACCTCTCTTAACATTTCTTTTAAGTCTGAGTCAGTTATTCTTGCTTTTCCTTTAAGTTTTCTAGTAATTTCTTGCAATCTAGAAGATAATCCTTCAAAAGCCATTATTTTCCTCCTATACTTTTATACACCTATACTAGACAATTTAGTTGTTTTTTTACTACTTCTAATATGTGTGCTATTTTTTTATCTGATGAATCTTTTTGAATTTTTGACAATTCTGCTAATACTTGCTCAATTGTCTTTTCTTGTTTCAACATCCTTTTCATAAATAATAACTTTTCTTCATATTCGAAAAGTTTTTTCTCTCCCTTCTTAATGTTATCTCTAACAGCTTGTCTTGTAATATTATTGTTTTCTGCTATTTCTGAAAGCGACAAGTCTCTATTGTAGTAGTCATTTAAAAGTTCAAGTTGTTTTTTAGTTAATAATTTTCCATATAAATCACATAATATGCTAATTTCAACATTCTTTTCTATAACTACCACCTCTCTTTTGTAATGCTAATATACTTTACACTATTTTTACCCATTTGTCAAGTGTTTTTTAGCTTTTTACATAAAAATATTAATTTTCTAATTTTGAACTTTACAAACTTTATTCATTTTTTTATCTCTATTTTTAATTATTCTAGTATAATCTTTAATTCTTTAACTTTCTTTTCTGAACTTTATAAGTAATTTTAGCAATCCATTTACTTGGAATAAATCTACTAAAGAAAATAGCTAACTTAACATCTATTCCTGGAATAATGTAAAACTTTTTCTTTAGCATTTTATTTATTGCATAGTCAGCTACTTTTTGACTCTTCGCCTCTCTCATCTGAAATTTTACATTAGCTACTTTATTAAAATTAGTATCAACTGGACCAGGACATAAAATACTAATCTGTACTTTTGACTTTTCCTTTTTTAATTCTTCCCTAATAGATTCTGAAATTCTAACAATATAAGCTTTAGTTGAGTAATATGTTGACATTAAAGGGCCTGGCATAAAGCCTGCAATAGATGCAACATTTAAAATAATACCACTATTTTTTGCTTTCATATCTATTAAATATAATTTCATTAAGATATGATATGCAATAATATTTGTATGTATCATTTTTAATTCTTTATTTAAATCAGTATTAGTAAAATTCCCACAATCTCCAAAACCAGCATTATTAATTAAAATATCGACATCTGGTACAGTTTTGTACAAGTCTTTACAATTTTCTTCTATTGCCAAATCTATAGAAATTAAATCAATTTTTATACTGTTATATTTTAATATTTCTTCCTTTAAACTTTCTAATCTATTCTTATCTCTTGCAACTAATACTAAGTCATATCCCCTTCTTGCTAAATTCTTTGCCATATCTCTTCCTATCCCTGAGGAAGCACCTGTAATCAAAGCCTTCATCACTTTATCTCCACAAGAGGGAAGGGAAAAAAGGTCCAGGACAAAAAATCCCTCTTTACATATAATTATTTATTTTATTTATTAAATTTTAAAAGAGGGATTTTTTGTCCTGGACCTTTTTTCCCTTCCCTCTTTTTTTTACTTTCTGCTAAACTTATTAATAATAATACCTACCTTATGCACAATTTCAGTCGAATTATTATTAGCAATCTCTTTTCCAAAAGCTTTTCCACTAACAGTTAAAGCCGAAACTAATGCACTTAAAATAAATTGAATATCAAATGGCATGTTAAATTGGCTTGAAATTTTAATTGCAATTAATGCACTAATAGCTCCACTTAATACTCCACAAATATCACCTATAACGTCTGCGCAAATATTAGCTACTTTAGGTGCATTTTTTATGAGTTTAATTGAATCTTTTGAACCCGCTACCTTTTTTGTTGCCTTTGCATGAAACTCGTGTTCATTTGCAACAGTAACTGCAACTCCTATAATATCAAAAAATATTCCTAATAAAATTACAATTAGTAATATCAAAATTGCTGGAAATAAGCTTAAATTTGATACTCCATTTGTTGATATATAAGAAAATATTATTGATAAAATAAATGTAATTATAAATGATTCAATAATCCATTTCCATCTCGAGTTTTGTTTTTTCTTATCTTGCTCCTTTTTCACTCTTATATTCATTCCTTTCCTAATTTACATTCTTCTATTTTATTTATATTAATAAATTAAGGTAAGCCATATTGCTCACCTTCAAATTTTATATTTTTATTTATATAGATGGTAAAAATCTAAGTAAATTTTACGGTTTAGGTCTAGTTGAATTTCTCTACTCTCCGCTTAACATTACTGTTATAGCCGTTTCCGTTTAAGGAGAATAACTAAATTAATAGCCACCAGATCGCCACTTAAATCCGTACCTTAATCCCTAGATTTTCAAGCTTTTGACAAAGCAAACATTCTAGAAGTTTTCCTTAACATACTTTTATAAATTTATTAGTCTTTTTTGCAAGTGCAATTTCATAACCTAAAGCAAAAATCATTTGGCCTAAATAATTTAAACTTTTTGATAAATTAATCCCAATACCCTCACTCAAGACAGGCTACACTATGTATTTTGTGTCTTGGCACTCAACATAGGTTTTACTTAAGCTTTTCCTTAAGCCTCCGCGAAACCAGGGAATCATATATATGCCACTATATACTACCCTAACCTCTTTACTCCCTGAAAACACACAAAACTGGCATTTCGCGCACCAACAAGAAACTTCAACGATGTGCCCTTTAGTGGATTTTTAGCCCCACCCTCATAAATTTAAGTATGACTAGAATAATGCACCATCAATTAATATTATACACTAAATTCTAAAATATTCCAATTTGATATAAAGCATTCTTTTACTTTATTTAAAAAGCTATGCCTTTGTTTTATCCATTTTATTCCAAAATCTCACTTTTTCTATTAAAATCTTACTTTTTCTATACTAATTGATATTGTAATATTTCTCTTATTTCTTTTTTAGTTTCTTCCAAATCTTTGCTATTCTCTATATTGATTACATTTATATTAGGATACTTTTCTTTTATTTCATCTGCTATTTCCAAATAAACTCTTTGTTGATTAATACTATTTTCCATTCCAAACTCAGACCCCTTAAAAACAGCCTTGCCTTCTCTGTTTAGTCTTTTAATAAATTCATTTTCATCTTGTAAATATAACGTTATATAATAAATATCAAAATCAAGTTTCGCAAAATTCTCTAATAAATTTTCATATACATCTGTAAAAGAATATTCTTTTTTTCCTAATCTACAATAATTTTCTTCTGTAAAAAATGTCCTATCAAAAAGTAAATTTATACTTTTATTCTCCATCTTTTTTATATATTCTAATAAATCAATATACATATCCTTCGCCTTCTGTTTTCCTGTTGCTGTACTATCTGATGTTCCAGATAATCTATATAAATTAGTATATGGTAATGAATGCCTTATAAAATCTGTAATTGTAGTTTTCCCTGCTCCTTGTGCTCCTTCAACTATTATCAATTTTGAATTTGCCATCTTTATTCCTCCTCTTTTTTGACATTATACTATTTTATTTTTTTTAATTCAATATTTTAGCCAATTTTTACTTACTATTAGTTAATAGGAACAATCTTTTTTGACTACTTTGATTATAAACCCACCTAGCTGTTATATTTTAATATTTTATAGACACAGACCTATAGGTAGACCCCAGATATGTTTTTGTCAAAAATATTAAAATATAACAGCTAGGTGGGTTTATAATCAAAGTAGTCAAAAAGAGTGTCTCTATTGACCGATTAATCTTTCATCCATTCTTTTCCATCTACTATCCTTGCAACCATCATTGAAGAAACATCATCACCAACAACATTTAAAACAGTTGCTGGAGCATCAATAATTGTTGCAATAATAGTTAAAATTGGTAATGCTGCTACAGGATATCCCATCATCGAAATAATTAACATTTCAGATATAGTTCCTCCACCAATTGGAACAGCAGTAACCAATAAATTAGCAATAAGTGCTATTCCTATTACACCAGTTATTTCTCCAAAGCTTGCTACACTCGTTCCAAATAAGCAAACTAAGAACATAATTTTAAATACTCCTCCTATAATAGAGCCATCTTTGTGAAAACTTGTTCCAAGTGGTATTGTTGTTTCTGCAATATCTCCTGAAACTCCCATCTTTTTAGTTACATCAATATTTATAGGAATACATGCAGCACTCGAACAAGTTCCAAGAGCTGTAAAAGTTGCTGGAATAACATTTTTCCAAAAGGCCTTTACACCTTTAGTTCCACCTGCTATAAAAGCATATATTGTATACACTATAAAGTAAAATAATACAGAAACAATAAAATAAGCCACGAAAGTTTTTAAATATCCTACTGCAACTGAACTTCCAAAACTTCCTATAAAAGATGCCATATAACATCCTAATCCAATTGGTGCATAATACATTATTATTTTTACTATATTGTTACAAATGCAATTAGCAGATTCTAACACTTTTCTAACTGCTTCTCCTTTTTCTTTAGACATATTAATTGCAATCCCAGTAATGATAGCGAAAATTAACAATGCTATTATATTATCTTTTGATAACAATTTAGCAAAATCATTTACTGTAAGTAAATTTACTGTCCTATCTGCAATTGTAACTTCTTCTTCATCTTCTGAAGAAATTTCTTCATCGCTCTCTGATTCTGATAAAGATGCTCTAATTTCTTCTCCATCTTTAGGATCTACAAGTTTTATGAAATAAGTACTAGCAAATCCAATCAATACTGCGATTATAGAAGTAAAAATAAAAACTCCTATAATAGATACAATAATTTTTCCAAGCCTTTTAGGCTGTTTCATTCTGGATATTGCTGTAGTTATGTTTAAGAAAATAAGTGGAACGATAATAACTAAAAGTAGATTTAAGAATAGATCACCCAATGGGCTTAAAATAGTCGCTTTCTCTTTGAAAATAACTCCGATGATTGCACCAACAATAATCGCAACTAAAAGAATTATTGTTGATTTGTAGTTTGATAAAAAGTTTTTCACACTACTACTCCTTGCTTTATAAGGTTTCTCAAAATATAATTATATTTTAAGTTATACTACTAAAGAATATTCTATACTTAATTTATTTAGAACTTTTTATTTTCCTAATTTCTTTAAAAAAATCTTTCAAAATTTTTTCACATTCTTTTTTTAATATTCCTTTCTCAAATTGTACTTTATGATTAAAAGTATAATCTTCTAATAAATTAAAAACTGAACCAACAGCCCCTGTTTTTTCATCATTTGCTCCTATATAAACCTTTTTTATTCTTGAATTTATTAAAGCTCCTGCACACATTGAACATGGTTCTAATGTTACATACATTTCACAATCTATCAATCTCCAAGAATTCAATTTTCTACTTGCTTTTTGAATCGCTAATATTTCAGCATGTTTTGTTGTATCAAATTTTGTTTCTTTTAAATTATGTGCTCTTGCTATAATTTTGTTATCCCTTACAATAATAGCTCCTACTGGAACTTCTAACTTATCATAAGCCTTTTTTGCTTCTTTTAAGGCTTCTTTCATAAATTTTTCTTCTCTATTCATAATTATATAAACTCCTAATTTTATTTAAAATGTTATTTCTTTTCTTCAACAACTAGTTTTTTATACATTTTCATAAGTTCTGCAACGCAATCTGATTATGTACTTTATCTTCGAATTCTATAAATTCAGATACATTTTGTACTCCAAAAATATCTGTTAATAATTTAATCAAAATTGTTGACTTTGTCCTTTTTCATATTCCTTATTTTTCCAAAATTTAATAAATTGTTTTGCTCCTTGTTTTTGTTCCTTTTCTGTCATCAATACTCCCTCCAACTTTTAGTTATTGTATATTATCACAAAATTAGCTTGATTGCAAAAATTGATTTTCTTATACAACAAAAAACGTCCCTTAGGACGTCTTTTATTCAACTACATCTGCAACTTCTTCCAATTTATCTTCTGTACTAATATGTGTATTTTGATATCTCTTCATACCAGTACCAGCTGGAATTAATTTACCAATAATAACATTTTCTTTTAATCCAACTAAATCATCAGTTCTTCCCTTAATAGCTGCTTCTGTAAGAACTCTTGTTGTCTCTTGGAAAGATGCTGCTGATAAGAAACTGTCTGTTGCAAGAGATGCCTTTGTAATACCAAGAAGTAGTCTCTTTCCTTTTGCAGGACGTTTTCCTTCTGCAATTGCATCTTTATTTTTATCCTCAAACTCATACATATCAACTAAAGCACCTGGAAGCATATCTGTATCTCCATTATCTTCAACTCTTATCTTCTTAAGCATTTGTCTACCAATAACCTCTACATGCTTATCATTAATATCAACACCTTGATTTCTATATACTTTCTGTACTTCTGATGTTAAATATTCATAAACACCTTCTGCTCCTTTTAATGCTAAAATCTCTGATGGATTGATTGAACCTTCAATTAGAGGCTGTGCAATTTCTACTATATCTCCATCTTTTACTTTCATTTTAGATCCAAATGGTATTGTATATGATTTAGAATCATCTTTTGAAGTAACAATAACTTCTTTTTTCTTCTTTGTTTCTTTAATTTTAACTTTACCTGCAATTTCAGAAATAATTGCAACTCCCTTAGGTTTTCTAGCTTCAAATAATTCTTCAACTCTAGGAAGACCCTGTGTAATATCTGCTACACCAGCAACACCTCCAGAGTGAATAGTTCTCATTGTAAGCTGTGTTCCAGGTTCTCCAATTGATTGAGCAGCAATAATACCTACAGATTCACCAATTGATACTAAGTCTCTTCTTGCTAATCCAATACCATAACATTTTTGACATACACCATGTTTTGATCTACAAGCTAAAACTGAACGTACTTCTAATTTTTCAATTCCAGCTGCAACAATTTGGTCAGCTATTTCTTCTGTTATCATTGTATTTGTATCTATTATTAATTCTTTTGTTTGTGGATGATATACATCATTTACAACAAATCTTCCTACAATTCTTTCTTGCATTTTCTCTATTACTTGATTTCCATCTTTAATATCATAAACAACTAATCCTTCATCTGTTCCACAGTCATGTTCTCTAACAATTATATCTTGAGATACATCAACTAATCTTCTTGTTAGATATCCTGAATCGGCTGTTCTTAATGCTGTATCTGAAAGTCCTTTACGAGCACCATGGGCTGAAATAAAGTATTCCAAAGCATCAAGTCCTTCTGCAAATGAAGATTTAATTGGAATTTCAACAGCCTTACCCGTCGTACTTGCCATAAGTCCACGAATACCAGCAATTTGTCTTAACTGGTTCATATTACCTCTGGCTCCTGATTTAACCATCATATAAATTGGATTTAAATCATCAAAGTTTTCTTCCATTGCAACACTAATTTTCTTTGTAGCATCTTCCCAAACTTTAATTACTGCATTATATCTTTCATCATTTGTGATTAATCCTCTTGCATATTGTTTTCTAATTGTTTCAATTTGTTTATCAGCTTCTTCAAGTAATCCTTTTTTAGCACCTGGTACTTTTACATCACTCATAGAGAATGTTATACCTGCAAGTGTAGAATATTTAAATCCTAATGCTTTTACATAGTCAATTACTTCTGCTGATTCTACTACACCATGTATTCTAATGACCCTTTCAATTATTTGTCCCATTGTTTTTTTCATAACAGGGAAATCAATTTCATATTGGAATGGATCTTTACTTCTATCAACAAAACCTAAATCTTGTGGAATTCCTTGATTAAATATAATTCTTCCAACACTTGTTTCTATTTTGCTTGACTTAGTTTCTCCATCAATTTGCTTTTCAATTTTTACAAGTATTTTTGCATGAATTCCTACATCATGATTTTCAAAAGCCATAATTGCTTCTTCAGGATCTTTAAAGTATTTTCCTTCTCCTTTTTCTCCTTCTATAATCATTGTTAAATAATAACTTCCTAAAATCATATCTAGTCTAGGTACTGCAACTGGTTTACCATCTTGTGGCTTTAATAAGTTATTTGTTGCAAGCATTAAATATCTTGCTTCTGATTGTGCTTCTGGTGATAATGGTAAATGCACCGCCATTTGATCTCCATCAAAGTCAGCATTGAAAGCTTCACAAACTAATGGATGAAGTTTTATTGCTCTACCCTCTACTAAAACTGGTTCAAATGCTTGAATACCAAGTCTATGTAATGTTGGAGCACGGTTTAATATAACTGGATGATCTTTAATAACTTCTTCCAAT
>JAAWEA010000030.1 GCA_022794055.1 Clostridia bacterium | reverse complement strand
TTCATCTTTCCATGGTGATAAGAAACTTCTACATCCCATTGGACTAAATACATTTCCTTCATAATTCTCACGCATTTTTTTGGCTGATATATAATCAGGATACATTCTTTTTGATGAACATTTAACTGCAAGTTTTGTTAAATAATCATATTCTCCACCTTTAAGGCAATTGTGTTCATCTAAAACATATACTAACTTTGGAAATGCTGGTGTTATATAAACTCCTGCTTCATTTTTTATTCCTTCATATCTTTGCCTTAATACTTCTTCTATAATCATTGCGTTTTCTTTAATATAAGGATCATCTTTTTGAAGATTTAAGAATAATGTTACAAAAGGTGATTGTCCATTTGTTGTCATTAATGTATTTATTTGATATTGAATTGTTTGAACTCCTGCTTTTAATTCTGCTTTTACTCTATCTTCTACAATTCCTTCTATAACTTCATCAGACAACTTTCCTTCATATTTTTCAGTTAACTTATTTTTAAATTTTTCATAACTTTTTCTTAAATACTTACCTAAATGTCTTAAATCTACTGATTGACCACCATATTGATTACTTGCAACAGCTGCAATAATTTGTGTTGTTACTGTACAAGCTACTTGGAAACTTTTTGGGCTTTCTATTAGTTTTCCATTCATTACTGTACCATTATCTAACATATCTGATATATTTATTAAACAGCAATTGAATATTGGTTGTACAAAATAATCTGCATCATGGAAATGTAAAACCCCCTCTTGATGTGCTTGTACTATTTTTTCTGGTAATAATAATCTATTTGTTAAATCTTTTGAAACTTCACCTGCTATATAATCTCTTTGTGTAGATGCAAGCATTATATTTTTATTAGAATTTTCTTCTGATAATTCCTTATTTTCATTTCTTATCAATCCTAAAATTGATTCATCTGTTGTGTTAGCTTTTCTTACTAATGCTCTTGTATAACGATATACTATATATTTTTTTGCTAGTTCATATTTTCCTTTTGCCATTAACTGTTCTTCAATGATATCTTGAATATCTTCAACTAGCATTCTTTTTTTATTTAACTCTTCTATATATTCAATAATGTATTTTATGTCTTCTTTTGAAGCTTTTTCTCTTCCCTTTACTTCCTTATTAGCTTTTTCAATAGCTACTGAAATTTTTTGTCTGTCATAATCTACAACCCTTCCATCTCTTTTGATTATTTTCATTTCTGCATTTCCTCCCTTATTTCCTTTTTTTGTAAACGTTTTTGGTATATTTCCTTAACTGTTTTTATGTGTTTATTATATATCAACAAAATTGTTTTTCTGTTGCAAAAGCAACTTTTTCTAAAAATATATTTTTATATTTTTTTAATTCGCTTGGGTTCTAAGCTTTTATGTTTTATTACAATTATATTACATTTTTAGTGTTGCAAAAGCGACACTTTTATAATATAATAAAAACACCTTGAAAGGAGCTTATTATGGATTCTAACTTTACTATTGATAATTTTTTAACTGATTTTTATAACAATTGTAAAAATGTACAAAGAAAAACATTTCATAAAAATCAGACCATAACTACCTATATTCAAAAAAGAAATCAAATTGGTATTATTATCTCAGGCGAAGCTGATTTAGTTCGTTATGACTTAAATGGTGATAAATCTATTATTGAACATTACACAAAAAACGATATTTTTGGAGAAGCCTTTTATATAATTTCTACAAATAATGAGCTTTATGTAGAAGCCAAAAAAAATTGTGAAATATTATTTTTTAACTATGATAATATATATCGTAAATGTAGAAATAATTGTAAATTTCATCAGACATTATCTGAGAATTTCTCATCTTTAATTTTAAATAAAGTAATGGATTTGAATACTCGCTTAGAAATTCTTACTAAACGTTCTATTCGTGAAAAGTTATGTGGGTATTTTAATATTTTATCTACTAGAAATTTTAATAAAACATTTTCTTTGCCCTTTTCTTTAACTGATTTGGCAGATTTCTTGAGTGTTGATAGGAGTGCTATGATGAGAGAACTTAAATCATTAAAAGATGAAGGCTTTATTCTTAAAACTGGAAATAAAATTACATTGTTATATAAATAAAAAGTGAAAAGGGAAAAAGGGTCCAGGACAAAAAATCCCTCCTACTTTATTGAATAATTTAATAAAGTAGGAGGGATTTTTTGTCCTGGACCCTTTTTCCCTTTTCACTTTTCTATAAATTTATCTCTTCAATTTTGCATTCTTTTTCTTCTCCTGTTTTCATATCTTTTATTTTTACAATTCCAGATTCTACTTCTTCTTCCCCAACAACAATAACATAAGGAATTTCTAACTTATCTGCATACTTCATTTTTGCTTTTAATTTTTTATCATTTAAAAATACTTCTGTATTTATTCCAGCCTCTCTTAAATTTGTTGCAATTTTAATTGGAACTGTCATATCTTCTAACATAGGTATAATCAAAACATCTGAAATAGATTTTTTATTAGCACATACTAAATTTAACTCATTTAATTTATAGAATAATCTTGTTAAGCCAATTGAAATTCCTACACCTGGTAATTTTTGATTAGTATAATATTCTGCTAAATTTTCATATCTGCCACCAGAACATACACTTCCAAGTTCTCTATTTTCATTTAAAAATGTTTCATAAACTGTTCCTGTATAATAATCCAATCCTCTAGCAATTGTTAAATCTACTTTAAAATTATTTTCTGGTATTTCAAACATTCTAATATACTTTACAACTTGTGTTAATTCATCCAATCCTTGCTTAAAAGTTTGATTTTCAATTCTTAGTTCAGCTAACTTATATAATTTTTCGTCTGTTGTTCCATCTATTTTTATAAAACTCATTATTTTATTTATTGACTCTTGTTTAACATCAATTTTTTGTAATTCTTCAATTACTGCTTGTTCCCCTATTTTCTCAATTTTATCTATAATTCTTAATATTTCTGCTGAATTTTCTTTTTGTTCTAGACTTTCAAATAATCCATTTAAAATTTTTCTATTATTTATCCTAATAGTAAAATCATCAAATCCTAATTCTTTAAACACATTATAAATAACTCTTGGAAGTTCAGCATCATTTAATATGCTTAATTCTCCATCTCCAATAATGTCAATATCACATTGATAAAATTCACGAAATCTTCCTTTTTGAGTTCTTTCTCCACGATATACTTTTCCAATTTGATATCTTCTAAATGGAAAACTTAAATTTCCATAGTTTTTTGCTACATATTTTGAAAGTGGTACAGTTAAGTCAAATCTCATCGATATATCTGTATCTCCTTTTTCAAATCTGTAAATTTGTTTTTCTGTCTCTCCTCCTGCCTTTGCAAGTAATACTTCTGATAGTTCTAAAACTGGTGTATCTAGTGGCAAAAATCCAAATTTTTGATATGTTTTTTCTATTTTTTCTTTCATTTGCTCAAATAATATTTGTTCATTTGGCATTAACTCCATAAATCCTGCTAATGTTCTAGGTTCTGTTTTTTTACTCATTTTTATCTCCATTCTA
This sequence comes from Clostridia bacterium, assembly GCA_022794055.1. GTDB lineage: Bacteria > Bacillota > Clostridia > TANB77 > CAG-508 > CAG-269. The sequence continues at coordinate 15,411 of JAAWEA010000030.1, read as the reverse complement.
ACATCATATTTATATTAAAGTTGGGAGAGCAGAGAACCTGCCCTCCCTTTATACAATCTCTTGTCTGTAGAAGCATTTTATTAAACAACCTCTACTTTTAATTCATTCTCTTCCTCATCAAAATATACATCTGTTACAATTCCCCAGTGATATTCACTACAGGTCATAACGAGCATATCATTACTGAAAAAGAATATCTCACACTCTTTGACTCCTTTGGGATTAAAAATTTCTTCCCGCCCATCATTTTCTTCCAGTCGATAGCCGCGATTGTAGACTTCTGCATTTACTACATTACTAATTGTTGTCATCATAGGTGGTGCCTCCTTTTCATTGTACATAACAACTGTTAATTTTAACTACAGTACACATTATATCATCAATTTAAATATTTTTCAACACATATCATATTTAAAATTAGGGGGCAAAAAGCTTGCCCCCATTTGTACATTCTAAATAACAAACTCTGGCAGTTGTATCCTTACTTCACCCTCCTCGTCCAGAAATATGTTAAACATTTCATCAGTTGTCCACCATTGTTTTACCTTACGTATCCGAATATCTCTCAATCCAAAAAAGAAAATTTCCAAACTTTTGTCTCCATTAGGGTTTATTATATCTACCCGATTGTATTCACCTGTAAGATAGTACCCATTATCATATAATTCTTTCAATATTTTAGTTTTCATTTCCCACATGATGTAATCCTCCTGTACACATAAATTCGTTGTTTTCAACTTCTTCACTAACTATATCATAAATTTCCATTTTTTTCAAGTCCACCACATTTTAGGCTTCAACTCAAGATAAATAGGCTTTTCATCTTTCAGCATAGTAGCCTTACCATGACCTGGAAAAATAAAAGTATCATCAGGCAAAACCAATATTTTATTCATAATTGAATTCATAATATCTTCTCTGTTTGAAGTTGGTAAGTCTGTTCTCCCCCAAGTTCCCGCAAAAATAGTATCACCTGAAAACAAGCATTTCTCCTTCTCACAATAAATACAAGTACTACCAGCTGTATGACCTGGAGTATGTATAACTTTAAACTCTAAATTGCCTAAATGAATTTTATCTCCGTCATCAATTCTTGAATCAGCCTCTAGCTCTATCTTTGGTAGACCAATATATTGAGATAAATTAACATTTACATCATTTAATCCTTCGCTATCTATACGATGAATTAAAATTTTACCACCACAACAATTTTTCAATTCAGTAACTCCACCAATATGATCTCCATGACAATGTGTTAAATAAATATATTTTAATGTACCTTTAAAAACATTTTTTATCAAATCTTCTAATTTATCTACATCACCTGCTGGGTCAACACACATAATTTCCTTACTATTTTCTTCAAAAATAATATAGCAATTAGTTTTATCACCTATCCAAGTTTCAATCTTTCGTTCTTTTAAAATCATCATATTCTCCTTTGATACATCTATCTTCTTATTTCATAAACACTATCTACTTTTCTTATCATTTTTATCAATTTATTTAATTCTTCAATATTTTCTATTTCTATATTCACATCCATAATAGCTATTCTTTCTTTAGTAGTTTTCGTATTTACTCCCATCAATTTCGCCTTTGTATCTTTTATCACATTTAAAATATCAACTAATAAACCTGTTCTATCATTTGCAAAAACTTGTATTGTAACATTGTAACTTTCCTTTGCTTCTTCATACCATTTTACATCAATTATTCTATTTTCTTCTGATAATAAAGCTTCTACATTAACACAATCTTTTCTATGAACAGATACTCCCCTTCCTTTTGTAATATATCCTATAATTTCATCTCCTGGAAGTGGATTACAACATTTTGAAAGTTTTACTAAGCAATTATCAATTCCTTTTACTACAACTCCCGAATTTGATACCTTTTCTTTTCTATTTTTTAACTTATTTAGTTCTTCCAATTTTTCTTCTATGTTTTCTTCTTGATGTTCTTTTCTGTATTCTTGAAGCATTCTTGAAATAACTTTGCCTGAAGAATTAGCACCAAAACCAACTGCTGCATACATTTCATCTAAATTTTTATATTTGTACCTATCTAACATTGGTTCAATATATTCAGTTTTAAATAATTCAATATGTGAAAAACCAATTCTTTTTACTTCTTTTTCAATCAGTTCTTTTCCCTTTTCAATATTTTCATTTTTTTGTTCTTTTTTGAACCAACTGTTAATTTTATTTTTTGCACTTGTACTTTTTACAAATTTAAGCCAATCTCTGCTTGGACCTTTTGAATTATCTGATGTAATAATTTCAACAATATCACCACTTTTTAGAGGAGTAATAATTGGCATCATTTTACTATTTATTTTACATCCTGTCATTTTATGCCCAATTTCTGCATGTATGCTATAAGCAAAATCAATTGATGTTGCTCCCATTGGTAACACTTTTATAGCCCCTTTAGGTGTAAATACATAAACTTCATCTTCAAACAATTCTGTTTTTAATGTATCTAAAAATTCCTGAGGATCTTGCATGTCTTTTTGCCATTCAAGCGATTCTCTAAGCCATGCTAATTTATCCTCTTCTACTTTTACAGATTGTTTTCTTCCAAAATAGCTTGCCTCTTTATATGCCCAATGTGCAGCAATTCCATACTCTGCAATTCTGTGCATATCATAAGTACGAATTTGAACTTCAAATGGTGTTCCTTTTTCTCCTAAAAGTGTTGTATGAATAGATTGATACATATTGGGTTTTGGTACTGCAATATAATCCTTAAATCTTCCTGGCATTGGACTATATAATTCATGTACTACTCCTAATGCTGAATAGCAATCTTTTACTGAGCTAACTAAAATTCTTAATGCAAATAAATCATAAATTTGCTCTAATGTTTTGTTATCCCTTTTCATCTTTCTATATATACTATATAAATGCTTTGCTCTTCCTGTTACTTCCGCTTCTATACGTTGTTTTTTAAGTTGAACACGTATATCGCCCATAATTTTTTCTATGAATTTTAGTCTTTCTTCTCTTTTTTTGTTAATACCTTCAACCAATTCATGATATTCTTCAGGATACAAATATTTAAAACCTAAATCTTCTAATTCCCATTTTATTGAATATAGTCCTAATCGATTTGCAAGTGGTGCATAAATTTCCATAGTTTCTTTTGCATTTGCTATTTGTCTATCTCTTTTTAAGAATTTTAATGTTCTCATATTATGAAGTCTATCAGCAAGTTTAATAATAATAACTCTTATATCTCTACCCATTGCTAAAAACATTTTTCTATAATCTTCTACTTGTTTTTCCTCTACTGTTGCAAACTGCATTGTTCCAAGTTTTGTAACTCCAGCAACCATATCTGCTACTTCTTCGCCAAACTCTTTTCTTAAATCCTCATCTGTTGCCTCTGTATCTTCTACAACATCATGTAAAAGTGCAGCACAAATAGTAGCTTCATCAAGTCCAACTGTTGCTAATACATAAGCTACATTTATTGGGTGTATAATATATGGCTCTCCTGATCTTCTTTTTTGGTCTCCATGATGTTGTACTGCATAATTATAAGCCTTCATTATTTGTTTACTATCTACTCTTTTTGTTAATTGTTTTTTCCTTGCAATTACATCTTGTATTGTTACTTCTTGTTCTGTTTCTTGCATTTTATCCCCCTTATTTTATATCGACTTCATAACATCTTTTATATTTATCTGCAGATTATCTACTCCATTAAAACTATTTATTTCTAAATTTCCTACCACATCTATTTTATCTCCGATTTTATATTCATCTGCTAAATGTCCTAAATTAAATCCAATTGCATTTATAATAGTATTTCCATCTTTTAGTGTTAATTTAATATGTTTTCCTTCAGTTAATGCTCTTATTGAATCAATTTTTAAATTCTTAAATGCAAATATTGGCATTTTATTTGCTTCTCCATAAGGTTCTAATTGTTTTAAGCTTTCAACCATTTCTTTATTTATTTCATTTAAATTTATTTTTGAATCGATGTTGATAATCGGAATAATTTCTTCTATTTTTGCTTCTCGTGCAATTTTTTCAAATTGCTCTTTAAATTTTTCTATATTTTCTCTTTTTAAAGTAATTCCTATTGCCATACTATGTCCACCAAATCTTTCGATTTCATTTTGGCATTTCATTAATGCTTCGTGTAAATCAAATCCTGATATGCTTCGACCTGACCCCTTTGCTAAATCTCCTTCATAACATAATAAAATACTTGGTTTAAAATATAAATCTGTGATTTTTGATGACACAATTCCAATTACTCCATGATGCCAATCTTCTCCTCCTACTATTATTGCATTTTTTTCTTGTAAATTTTTTTCTTCAATTTGATTTATTGCATCTTCATAAATAGCTTTTTCTTTATCTTGTCTTATTTTATTATAATCATTTAATTTTTTAGTTAATTCATTTACTTCATAAATATCTTTTGTTAAAAATAACTTTAGTGCTTCTTCAGCATGTCCCATTCTTCCACAAGCATTAATTCTTGGTGCTACTCCAAATGATATTGTATTTGAGTCTATATTTTTATATCCTGATGATGTAATTAAAGATTTTAACCCTAAATTTCTTGTTTGTTGTACTAATTTTAGACCTAATTTTGCAATAACTCTATTTTCATCAACTAATGGTACTATATCTGAAATTGTCCCTATACATACTATATCTAAATATTTTAAATATTCTTTTTCTTCTAGTCCTAATTTTATACTAATTGCTTGTATTACTTTAAATGCCACTCCAACTCCTGCTAATTCTCTAAATGGATATTCATTATCTTTTCTTTTTGCATCTACAACTGCTATTGCTTTTGGTAAGCTATCTCCTACTTCATGGTGGTCTGTTACAATTGTTTCTATTCCTAACTCATTAGCATACTCTATTTCTTCTATTCCAGAAATTCCACAATCTACAGTTATCATTAAAGTATATCCGTTCTTTTGCGATTTTTTCAATTGCTGGCTTATTTAGTCCATATCCTTCTTCTAATCGATTTGGAACATAAGATTCAACTTGTACTTCTCTATCTTTCAAAAAGCTTTTTAATACTGTTATACTTGTAATTCCATCTACATCATAATCTCCATATATAATGATTTTTTCTTTTTCTTTAATAGCTTTTAATATTCTTTGTACTGCAATTTCCATATCTGGCATCAGAAATGGATTATGAAAGTTCTGCCTTGTTGGATTTAAAAATACTGCCATATCTTCATCTTTTATTTTTCTGTTTATGAGTATAGATGCTAATAGCTTGTTTATATGATATTTACTTGATAATTTTTCTACTTCTGCTTCATTATTTTCATATATTTGCCATCTTTTATTCACTTTAACTATTATTCCTTTCTTATGGCTGAGATTTGATTGTAAAATAAATTATTGTATAAATTTTTGATTTATCAACAATAATTATATACCATTACTGAATTAAATTTTGGTAAGTAATATTAATTAAAACTCAAAGGTACATATATGTAACTGCCAAAATTGTAACTATTTTTCAACCTTTTCTCATTATTTTACATTTTTATATATTGTACAACATTTATGATTATTTTAAAAGAGTTTTCTTTAAATTTTTGTTTTGTACAAAAGTCCTTTACTAAGATAACTTATTTTAGATAATAAAAACACCAACAGAATTTTTAATTCTTTTTGGTGCTTATAAATTTTTTTAAATTTGTTTTGCAAAAACTATTGTTCTTATGTCATTACTGGCATCTGTACAAGTTGATAATGTTACTTCTGCTAATCCATTTGTATCTCTATCATAAAATGATGTATCTATTTCATTTGCTTCAAATTTATTATATACTTCATAAGTTAATGTTTTTCCTGTATAATCTGTTATATAAATCTTTGCTCCATTAGATAATTTTTTTACATTAGAAAAAAGTGTGCCATTTCTATAATTATGACCTGCAATTACTACATTTCCTGGCTTATTTAATCTATCTCCACCATCTCCTGGGTGAATTACTGCTACTGCTAAATCTAATGATGATGTTGTTATTTCTTCTAATATTGGATATTCTACATTTATAGATGGAATTTTTATAGTTCCTGCGACTGTATATCCTTTATATTTCTTTTTTCTTGAATTTCCTGATGTATTTTGACTTGGTTCTTCTTGTAAGCTTTCATCTAATACTACATTTCCTATTTCATTTTCTTGTTCTGAATTATCTCCAGTTGATATGTCTCCTTCATAATTTTCCACAAAATCTGAAGCTTGTTTTGTGTTATTTGATTTCTTTATATAATCATAAGCTAAAAATCCTAATAATCCAACTATTGCTATGATTATTATGATTAATATAACTGTTAATACTTTACTATATCTACTTTCAAACATATCTTTACCTCCATATTAATTCACTCTAATATTATTATAGCATATTTAATTGTAAATTGCAATTTAGATTATCTTTTTCTTAGATTGATTTTTAATATTGTATAGAATAATTGATGTTATAGGAAAAAAGATAGACATTCGTCTATCCATTCCCCTTTAATTTAAAAGATATCATTTTAATTTCTCTCAGAGTCAATCGCAGTTTCATCATAAACTAACGCATGTGTAGCCCAGAAATATTCTGCTTCTGATTTTTCTTCCTCGGCTTCTAAACTTGAATCCCAAGGTTCTCTTGGAGCCTTAGCCCCAGTAAACGCTGTAAAAATGGTTGCACGTCCATCTTCTGTATCATTCTTGATACCAATGGTAAGCATTGTTGTTTCTGGTGCTTTTTTGCCAAATACAATTGAAGTCCTTCCTTCTCTTCCTTCACGATAGAGCATTCGAACATCATCTGCTTCAGATACTATCTAGTTAATGTTGCCTTTCTTACTAATACATATTTCAGCTAAAATTTAAATATACTTTTAAACATAATCATATTTTCTTCTATTAATTACTAAGAATAACCCACTAACAACCAACGCTAAAATTTCAGCCACAACTACAGCAAGCCAAATACCATTTAAGCCCAATATTGCTGGAAGTATCAAAATCATTGCTATTTGAAATAATAATGTTCTTAAAAAAGAAATTGTTGCTGAAACTACTCCATTATTTAAAGCTGTAAAAAATGATGATGTAAAAATATTAAATCCACTTATTATATAAGAAATAGAAAATAATCTTATTGCTATAATTGTCATATCTAATAATTCCCTATCATAACTTACAAATATGCCTGCTAATGGTTTTGATAAAATTTCAGCAAATAATGTCATTACAAAGGATGTTACTGACATTAATATTACACTACTTTTAAATAAATTTTTTAGTTCTTCTTTATTTCCAGCTCCATAATGATAACTTATAATCGGAGCTGACCCTATTCCATATCCCAAATAAGTTCCAGTAAATATAAATCCTACATACATAATAATTCCATAAGCCACAACACCATTTGGGCCTGCAAATTTCATTAGTTGTATATTATACAACATATTAACTAATGACATCGAAAGATTAGTCAACATTTCTGATGAGCCATTTATACATGCTTGCACAAGTGCTTTTCCTTCAAATTTCGCTTTTACTAATTTTAATGGACTATTATTTTTACTAATAAAATAAATAAATGGAATAATTCCACCTATAATTTGACTTATTCCTGTAGCAAGAGCTGCACCAAATACTCCCATTTTAAAAACATATATAAACAAAAAATCTAATGCCATATTTGTTAAACCTACACAAATAGAAATAATTAATCCTATCTGTGGTTTTTCTGCAACTACTAAAAAACTTTGAAAGCAGTTTTGCAACATAAATGCTATTAATGCTATTAATAATGTCTTACCATATAATACACAATCATTTAATATATTTCCTTCTGCTCCTAATAAACATGAAATAGGTTTTATAAAAATAATTCCTATAATAGTTAATATAAAACCTGAAATAACAACAAAATATATGAGCATAGAAAAATATTTATTTGCTTTTTCTTTTTCTCCTTCTCCCATTGTCTTTGAAACTAATGCACTTCCTCCTGTTCCAATCATAAATCCAATCGAACCTAAAATCATAAGAACAGGCATTATTAAATTAACAGCTGCAAAACTATCACTTCCAACACAATTTGATACAAAAATTCCATCTACTATTCCATAAACTGATGTAAAAATCATCATTAATATTGTTGGTATTGTAAATTTTATTAATTTTTTATATGTAAAATGTTCTGACAACTGTATAGTTTTCATACTATCTTGTCTCCAAATTTTGCTCCTGCTAGAATATGGAAATGTAAGTGCATCACTTCTTGCCCAGCATCTTTTCCACAATTTACAATAACCCTGTATCCATTTTCTTTAAAACCTTTTTCTTCTGCTATTTTATTAATAACTCCATAAATCTTTCCAACAACTATTTCATCTTCTTTTTCCATATAAGCTAATGATGTTATATGTTTTTTAGGAATAACCAATATATGAATTGGTGCTGCTGGATTTATATCATAAAATGCAAGTATTTCATCATCTTCATATACTTTATTTGAAGGTATTTCTCCATTTATAAGTTTACAAAATAAACAATTTTCCATATTTTTATTTTCCTTTCTAAAATAAATCAATAGAAATATCGCTTTTTGACACATTTTTATTTTTTCTTAATTTTATATCTATCAAAAGAGACATTCCTATTAACCAATTTGTAAGTATTATTTTTCTAAAACTGCTTTTATTCTTCTAATTCCTGCTGAACTAGCTTCTTCTTTTTTTATCTTAAATTTTCCAAGTTCACTTGTATTTTTTACATGAGGTCCACCACAAAGTTCCTTCGAAATAGTACCAATTGAATATACTGTAACTACCTCTGGATATTTCTCTATAAACATACATTCTGCTCCAGATTTTACTGCCTCTTCTTTTTTCATTTCTTCAGATGTTACTTGTAATCCTTCTTGAATCCATTTGTTTATTAAATCTTCTGTTTGCTTCTTTTCTTCATCTGTCATTTTATGATCACAGTTAAAATCAAATCTCATTCTCTCTACTGTTATATTTGACCCTCTTTGATGAGTATCTGGTCCTAATACTATTTTTAATGCTGCATTTAAAAGATGTGTTGCTGTGTGATAGCTTATTGTCATTTCATTTTGTTCTGCTAAACCTCCTTTAAATTTTTGTTCTGAACCTTGCCTAGATTTTTCTTGATGTACTTTAAATAGTTCCTCAAATTTATTCATATCTACTTCCATATTATTTTCATTAGCTAATTCTTTTGTTATTTCTGGTGGAAATCCATAAGTATCATATAATTTAAAAGCAACCTTTCCATCTATGGTATTTTTTCCTTGTTCTTTTGCTTTATTCATCTCTTTTATAAATTCTTTTTCACCATTTGCTATAGTTTTTATAAACTTATTTTTTTCTTCTAATATTGTTTCTTTAATCTCTACTTTTTTATCTTCTAATTCAGGATACAGTTCTTTTAAGCTTTCCACATTTACATCAATTAATGTTGATAATTCATCTAAATTAATCTGTAATTTATTGATATGTCTTACCATTCTACGAATTAATCTTCTTAAAACATATCCTCTATCAACATTACTTGGCTTACCACCATCTGCTATAATCATCATACTAGAGCGTAAATGTTCTGCTACAATCCTTCTACTCTCAATAAAATCTATTCTTTGCAATTCTTGAAGCTTGTCCATAACTGGTTTAAATAATTCAGTATCGAATGGTGTTTCTTTTCCTTGTAATAACATTGTTACTCTTTCCAATCCTAATCCTGTATCAACATTTTTCTGTGATAATTTTGTATATTTTCCATCTTTATCTTTGAAATATTCCATAAATACATTATTCCAAATTTCAACATATTTTCCACAATCACAACTAGGTTGACAGTTTAATCCACATTTTTCTTTTCCTGTATCATAGAACATTTCTGTATCTGGTCCACATGGTCCTTCTTCTCCTGCTATCCACCAATTATCTTCTTTTCCATAATAATATATATGTCCATCTAAAATTCCTGCTTTTTTCCAACATTCTGCTGCAAGTTCATCCCTTGGACAATCTTCATCTCCTGCAAATACCGTTACAGATAGCTTTTCTACTGGTATTTGTAGTTCTTTTGTTAAAAATTCAAAACTCATTTGAATTGATTCTTCTTTAAAGTAATCTCCTAATGACCAGTTTCCTAACATTTCAAAATATGTTAAATGTCTATTATCTCCTACTTCATCTATGTCATTTGTTCTTACACATTTTTGGTAATCTACAAGCCTTGTTCCTAATGGGTGTTTTGCTCCTAAAAGATATGGTACTAATGGTTGCATTCCTGCTGTATTAAATAATACTGATGGGTCATTTTCTGGAATTAATGGTGCAGATGGTATAATGGTGTGTCCATGATTTTTAAAAAAGTTTAAATACTTATTTCTTATTTCTATTGCTCTCATTTATTTTCTTCCTTCCCTATTTGTCCTATTTTATGTTTTAGATTATACTTCATATTTACTCACAAATCAAGATTTTAATAATAATATATTGTTTTTTTCTATTTTCTTTCGTATAATCATTTTATGAAAAAGTTAATTGTAAATAAAAAATATAATGAGAAAAAATTAAGTAAATTTTTATTAGAAAATATTAGTAATCTTTCTTTTGGACTTTTTTCTAATACTTTACGAAAAAAAGATATTAAAGTAAATGGAAAAAGAATTAATAAAGATGTTATTGTATCTGAAGGTGATGAAATTTTAGTTTACATCTCTGATGAAGTTTTAAATTTAAAACAATCTTATATTAAATTAGATATTATTTTTGAAGATAATAACATTGTTATTTTTAATAAGCCTTCTAATATTGAAGTAACTGGTAGTAACTCTTTTACAGAAATTGTACATAAAAATTATTCAGATTTAGATTTTAAACCTATGCCTTGTCATAGATTAGATAGAAATACTACTGGTCTTATTTTATTCGCTAAAAATCAACTATCTCTTGATATTTTGATGCAAAAATTTAAAAATCATGAAATAGAAAAACATTATTTGGCTTTAGTATATGGCTTTCCTTCTACTTTCTATAAAAGAAATGAAGCTTATTTATTTAAAGATAATAAAAAATCTATCGTGTATATTTCTGACGTTCCTAAAAAAGGTTATATGAAAATTGTTACTTCTTTTTCTATTATTGAAAAAAGAAAAGATAATTCATGTCTGTTAGATGTTCAAATAGAGACTGGCAAAACTCATCAAATTCGTGCCCATTTAGCTCACATTGGATTTCCTATTATTGGTGATGGAAAATATGGAAAAAATAATATAAATAAGCAGTTTGGTAAAAAACAGCAAATGCTTTGTGGTTATAAATTGAAGTTTTGTTTTAAGAATAATTCTGGCATTTTAAGTTATTTAAATGGTTTTGAGATTTCTTTAGATAATTGGTACTTGTAATTCTTAGTATAAATCTTTTTTTAAGTTTACTACATTATGTGTGTTGATATATTACAATACTATCTAAGTTTCATTTTATTGAAAAAACTAAAACTTAAATATACTATTATTGCATATTTTTTTATTTTATTGTATAATATTATTAGTTTATGCGGGTATAGTTTAGTGGTAGAATCCCATGCTTCCGACCTGGTTGCGCGAGTTCGATTCTCGCTACCCGCTCCAAAAACATATCTGTTCGAACTAATTGAACAGATAGATACAAATTTCATTATAAAAATATACATTAAATAGAGTCATTTTTTATATTATTTTGAGGTACAATGAAAGAATACAAGAATAATGAACACTTATAGATTAAAATAGAAGTTATAATAAAATCACTTATGGCAAATATCTTAGCAAAAGAATTTAGTGTTGAAGATTATTTGAAATTAGAAAATTCAGATGAAAATGCTGATAAAGAATTAGTGATTTTTTTAGTAAAGATATAAAAAAATTGATGATAACTATATTAAGCATTATTGTGTTTTAATTAAAATTCAACTTTTGGGCTATTAGTAGGTATTATAGTTTACTTAAACAAAGTGATAGGCAAAAAAATAAGTAAATATTTTAAATGAACAGAATATAAAACAATTATGGACAAAATTAGAAAAAAATGGTACAATTAGTATATAATTATTTTGAAAAGAAGAAATAAGGTTATGAGAAAGATTCGCGGTTACATAAAAAGCATGATAAATAAAAGATATACATCAAATAATCTAGGGCTTCACTGTCATTGTGCTGAAACTAAAGAAAAATTATTAGAATTATTAAAAAAAGCAAAAGAAGAAAATGTAAAAGTATTGACAGTTAATAATTATAAAAGTTTAAAAGTTTACACACAAGTTTTACCACAGCTTTCGGACAAGGATTTACAAGCATATAAAGATATGAGGATAGTACCATCTATTGAAATGCCAGCAAGTTTTAATTATACTAATTTAGATGGACAAAATTATAATATTGAAGTTCACATATTAGGATATGGTGTAGATATTGAAAAAGAAGAATTACTACAACAATTTTGTAATAAAGAGTATAAATCTATTAATCAAGAAGAAGAGTTACAAAGACTAATAAAAATAGGTCATGAAATAGGTCTTACATTTAATGATGAAGAAGCATATTTAGATTCAGAAGATGACAATAGAAAATTTGCAGGTAGAGCTTTTGTACAAGCATTAATGAGGAATATGGATGAAAACTTCTGTCAAGAAGGAGAAGAAAATAAAAACAAATTACCATTTGAGTTAAGAACTAATTGGAGAGCTTTTCAAAATAGATGTGTAAAAGATTTAAATAATCCATTTTATTTGGATGTAGCAAGTTTAAATCCTGATGTTAGTGAAGTCATTAGTTTAATTCACGAAATGGGCGGAAAAGCATATCTAGCCCATCCATCATCTTATTTTGCAAAAGTAGGAACTAAAACTGATATAGATAAAGCATTTAGAAATGTTGTAAAATTTGCTGAAGATTTTATTAAAGCGTATTCGCCTAGAAATAATAGTGAAACGCATATAGATGCAACAGAAGTGTATCACCCTTCTTATTTAGGAAATATAGAAGTAACAAGTGAAATAAAAGAAATAGTAAAGCAACATAGAATAGGAAGCTCAGGAGGAACTGATATTCATGTTGATAAAACTCTAGACAGTAGTGAAACTGTTAGCAGTGATAGCTTTGGAGGAAATGTAACTAGAAATAAGTTAAGAAAATTTAGGAATTTGAGAAGAAAATCAATAGAAATATCTAAGTTAAGAAGAAAAGTTATAGACACAATTAATAGAGGAGAAGAAAGATAATTTCAAACAAAATTGCTACGAAAGATGATTATTCTAAAGTTATTAAAAAGAATGACGTAAGTCATTCTTTTACTTTTAATTACAGTTGCAATCATTATTGTATGGTTTCATATCCTTCATGTAAAACTTCTTTTCTGCTAATTTGTCTTGTACTCCTCTAAGCGCTTCTCCAAATCTTTGGAAATGTACTACTTCTCTTTCTCTTAAATAACGTAATGGATCTAATACATCTGGATTATCTCTACACAAATTTATTAATTTTTCATACGTTGCTCTTGCTTTTTGTTCTGCTGCCAAATCTTCTTGTAAATTTGCTATTGGATCACCTTTACATGCAATATATGATGCTGTAAATGGCACTCCTGCTGCTGATGATGGATATACGTCTACCCCATGGTCTGTATAATAAGCACTTAATCCAGCTTTTTCTATTTCTTCAATAGAAGCTCCATCTGTTAATTGATGCACTATTGTTCCTACCATTTCTAAATGTGCTAATTCTTTAGTACCACGATGTTGACAATTAAAATAGTTGTTATCAAAAATTCATCTTTACAAAACCATTATATTTCCACTTATTGGTTATAAAAAAAGTATGTATAAAAAACACATACTCAATTTAATTCCCTATATCTTTTATAATTCCATATTGATTGAATACTGGATCTCTAAAAATTTCTATTTTAGGAGTACAGTAAGTAAATACTACAAAACACATTAATATAATTATTAGAATAGTAATTGCTATTATATTATTACACTTAAAATCACTCATCATAAGTTTATAAGCTAAATATTCCCCTAAAATGACTGCAACAAAAAATGAAGCTATATCAATAAATACAATACTTTTTCCAATTATTTCTATGTATGTGTAGAAAAATATAATAATAAATAACATAGCTGAAATTATTCCTAGCGCTTTTGAGCATAAAAAGTTAGAAACATTTTTTCCTATATAAAAATATCCAATTATGATAGTAAGTACCATAGGAAAGAACAATAATTTTAAATGTTCCCACACACTTTCATTAACTGCAGAAAATGATGCCACAAAGATATTCTCTCCAAAAAACTTATATGTAAAATGTAATAAAGTGCCTAAAATAGATACAAAAATGAAACTTGCTATTTGATAATTTTTTATCCTAATTTTATCCATATAAATTTCCCTCCACTATTAATTCTATGGATAAAATATTTTTTTATTCAATAATAAATAACTTATAAGATTAAATAAAAGTTGTTTCGTATAATACATAGATAATATTGCACATAAACTTGTCCCCTATTTCATTTATTTCCCCCATTCTAATACTATATAATATCAACAAAAAAACATTCAATACAATATTATTCTTGGTATTTTTTTATTGTTTTTTCATAAATTTAAAAGAGGCGATTTATATGTTATTAGAAGAACATCTTATTGAAAACACAAATATAAAATTTTACGATGATTACATTATAGAAAATGTAACTACTCAAAAAGAATATATAGATAATGTTATTATTAATTTAATAAAAAAAATTAATAATTCTTTGTTGTAATTTGTTGCAATTACAGATATAATTTATATCATATTTAAAGGCAGTGCAAAATACTTACGTATTTTTAAGGATACAAAATGCTAAAGCATTTTGCATAAGATAGCTGTAAGGTTACTTCGTTCCCAACAGCTATCTTAATTACAAGGAAAGGAGAAATTGTGCAAGATGACATATATGCAATATATTTAAGAAAATCAAGAGAAGATATAGAATCTGAGAAATATGGAGAAGGCGAAACTTTAGCAAGACATGAGAAAATTTTAACCACTTTAGCTGAAAAGCGAAATCTACATATTTCAAAAATTTATAGAGAAGTTGTAAGTGGTGAAACAATTAGTGAAAGAAAAGAAATGCAAAAACTTCTTAAAGATGTTGAAGACCAAAAATGGACTGGCGTTTTAGTTGTTGAAGTAGAAAGGTTGGCTCGTGGTGATACTGCTGATCAAGGTAGAGTTTCAAAAGCTTTTAAATATTCTCATACAAAAATTATTACACCTGTTAAAACTTATGACCCTGATAATGAATTCGATGAAGAGTATTTTGAATTTGGCTTATTTA
>JAAWEA010000029.1 GCA_022794055.1 Clostridia bacterium | reverse complement strand
TTTCATTCATTTTTTCTATTCTTTGTAATAGTTTTTCTTGGACAAATGGTTTTTTCTTGCTTGATCTAGACATATTCTAATGTCCTCCCTTCATTACGATTTTATAATGATTACAAATTCGCTATTGCTCATTTGTATAAGATATCCGTAACTCACTTTGTTCGAACGGCTATCTTAATTTTACCGAAAATATCTGTAACCTTAGAAACGCTATTGCATTTCTAAGCCAACAGCTATTTTCTTCTCTTAACAATAAATTTATTAGATTGTTTCTTTTTGTTTCTTGTTTTATATCCAAGTGCTGGTTTACCCCAAGGTGTCATTGGTCCTGCGTGTCCTACTGGAGCTCTACCTTCACCACCACCATGAGGGTGATCTACTGGGTTCATAACAGATCCTCTAACTTGTGGTCTCCATCCCATATTACGTTTTCTTCCTGCTTTTCCAATTTTAACGTTTTCATGATCAGAATTTCCTATAACTCCTATTGTAGCTCTACACTTAGCTAAAACTAATCTCATTTCTCCTGATGGTAATCTTAAATGTGCATATTTTCCTTCTTTAGCCATTAATTGTGCACTTTGTCCTGCTGTTCTTACTAATTTTCCACCTTGCCCTGGATTTAATTCTATATTGTGGATTAAAGTTCCTACTGGTATACTGTTGATTGGCATACAGTTTCCTGTTTTTATATCAACAGCTTCTCCTGATATTACTTTGTCTCCATCTGTTAATCCTTGTGGTGCTAATATATATGCTTTTTCTCCATCTTCATATTGGATTAATGCAATATTTGCACTTCTATTTGGATCATATTCTATTCCGATAACTGTTGCTTCCATGTTATCTTTTTTTCTTTTAAAATCTACTATTCTATATTTTTGTCTGTTTCCTCCACCTTGATGTCTTACTGTTATTCTTCCATAACAGTTTCTTCCTGCTTTTTCTTTCTTTTTAGCTAACAAAGATTTTTCAGGTGTTTTCTTTGTTATTTCTGAAAAGTCTGATACTGTCATATTTCTTCTTGATGGTGTATAGGCATTGAAATGTTTCATTCCCATTTTTTCTTTCCTTTCTTGAATTTATGAAAAACTTTGTTTTTATATACTTATGTATTATCTTAATAATTTTTCTAGCAACATTGTTTTTACTAAATCCTTTTGTTTACTTATATTTACGGTTTTTTTCCTGCACCGCATGGCAGATATTCTTTATTATCCGAGTTATTTCTCGATATTTTCATCTTTCTTCATCTAAGTCTTCTATATCTTGACTTCTGAAATTTATATAATTTTCTTTTTCCTCATTTTCATCATACCATTTTATATCTTCTTTTTCATTTGAAGACATATTTGTTCTTATTTTATGTGGATTAAATCCTTGAAAATCTCTCATTTTTATGCTCCCATAAATTCCTCAATTGAATCTTTATATTTTTTAGAAGCTTTAGTTGCTTTACCACCTTTAGCTAAATATGTAGCTTCCCCTGGATTTGTTTCTATAGTAACTATAGCTTTTTTCCAATCTGAAGTTTTACCTGTATGGTATCCAACTCTTTTATTTTTTCCTCTTACTGTCATTGTATTAACCTTTAATACTTTAACTTCAAAAAGTTTTTCAACAGCATTTCTTATTTCAACTTTTGTTGCTTTTTTGTTTACTTTGAATGTATATTTTCCTTGTTGTAATTCATCATTACTTTTTTCTGTAACAACTGGTGCAATTATAATTTCTTCTGGTAACATTATGCGTACACCTCCTCTATTTTCTTAACAGTTTCTAGAGGTAAAACTAAGTTATTATATTTTAATAAATCAAATACATTTATATTGTTTAATAAAATTGTTTTAACTCCTTCAATATTTCTTGATGACATTAAAACATTTTCATTTTTATCAGCTAAAACGATTAATGTTTTTCCTTCAACTTTTAAATCTGCTAACGCTTTTACCATTGTTTTTGTTTTTATTTCTGATAATTCTAATTTGTCTACAACTGTTAATTCTTTTTCTAATACTTTAGAACTTAATAATGATTTTATTGCTAATCTTCTTTCTTTTTTATTAACAGCATATTTATATGAACGAGGTTTTGGTCCTAATGCTATACCACCTTTTACCCATTGTGGTGCTCTGATACTTCCTTGTCTTGCTCTACCTGTTCCTTTTTGTCTCCATGGTTTCTTTCCACCACCACGAACTTCTGCTCTTGTTTTTGTACTTTGTGTACCTTGACGTTGGTTTGCTAAGTAATTAACTAATACGCTATGTACTATTGATTCATTTGGTTCAATTCCAAATATACTTTCTGCTAATTCTACGTCACTAACTTTTTTACCTTTTATATCGTATACATCTATTTTTGGCATTTTTATTTCCTCCTTCCTTATTTAGTAGCCTTTACAGCTGATTTTATTTTTAAGATAGCTCCTTTTGCTCCTGGAACACTACCTTTTACTAAAATTACATTTTTGTCCATATCAACTCTTACAACATCTAAGTTTTGTATTGTAATTGTAACTCTTCCCATGTGTCCTGGTAATTTTTTACCTTTAAATACTCTACTTGGTGTAGAACAAGCTCCCATTGAACCTGGTCTTCTGTGATACATTGATCCATGTCCCATTGGTCCTCTGTGTTGTCCATGTCTTTTTATAACACCTTGGAATCCTTTTCCTTTTGATGTTCCTTGTACGTCTATTTTTTCTCCAGCTTCAAATGTATTAGCACTAACTGTGTCTCCTACTTTGAATCCTTCTACTGAATCTAATCTGAATTCTCTTAAATGTTTTCTTGCTTCGATTCCTGCTTTTGAAAAGTGTCCTTTTTCTGGTTTGTTGATATGTTTTTCTTTTACTTCTCCAAATCCTAATTGTACAGCATCATATCCATCTGTTTCAATTGTTTTTACTTGTGCTACTGTACATGGTCCAGCTTCTATAACTGTTACTGGAATTACATTTCCTTTTTCATCAAAGATTTGTGTCATTCCTACTTTTCTTCCAATTATTCCTTTTTTCATTTTTTCCTCCTATACGTTTGACCGCATAAGTTATCCGTAATTTGTCTTCTTGAACGGCTAACTTAACTATTGGCTGATACTTTATATTTCATTCTTTAAAATGCTATATCAGCTTGGTTTAGTTTTTAATTTTTTAGTTGTAATTTACAACTTGGTTATTGTTTAGTTGTTTAATGTTCACAATTTCGTCATTTCGTTTCACTCCATTGTGTAAGTTATAAAAAACGCTAAAACTTATTTTAGTTGTTCTTAACTAACTTATTTTACAACTTTGCTATCGCTCAGTTGTTTAAGATTTACAAACTCACTATCGTTCGTTTGCATAAGTTATAAGTAACGCTCGAACTCCTTTTAGTCGTTCTTGCTAACTTATAACTTAATTTCTATGTCTACACCAGCAGGTAGTTCTAATTTCATTAGACTGTCAACTGTTTTTTGTGTTGGATATAGAATGTCTATAACTCTTTTATGTGTTCTCATTTCAAATTGTTCTCTTGAATCTTTGTATTTGTGTGGAGAACGTAAAATTGTTACTACTTCTTTTTGTGTTGGTAATGGAATAGGACCTGAAACTTTTGCTCCTGTTTTTTTAGCTGTTTCTACTATCTTTTCAGCAGACTGATCTAAAACTACATGGTCATAAGCTTTTAATCTTATTCTAATCTTTTCACTTGTTACAACTGTTGTGTTTGCCATTGTAATTTTCCCTCCTTAAAAAAATTATTATAGGTATACAATCTTGTTTTACTAGATTGTATTAGTTATCCGTAAATTATACGGCTAACTCAACCTTGGCAAGTTAAAACGCACTCTGGTGTTTTTATAACATCATATATTAAAACCCAAAATATGCATGATAATTCTGGGATAAGTGCTCATCTTACCGCCTGGTCTTTGCCATGACATACTCCATTGAAGTTCCCTCCACCCATATTTCCGTAGGGTGTAGCCACATTCAACATCATCGCTCAATTCATGCTTATATATTATACAATGCTTTTTTCTACATGTCAACAGCTTTTTCCATTTTTGTTAAAAAAGCGTAGAATAAAATTAAACTTGTTATATTTTTGTAATATAATATTATTATATTACAAAAAGAACTAGAATCGCTTCTAGCCCTAGAAAATTTTTTATTTTTAGAAAATATTTTTTAAATTTACAATATTTTTATTATTTATATGTTCTAAAATGAAAATAGCTTTATCTAATTCTGGAACAGTTTCTGAAAATTCTTCCATTTCAATGTATGATTTAACACCAGTAAGTTGCGTATCTACTTTCTCTAATTCATCATGTTCAACATAATATGCTAATTTTTTATATCTATTTTTCCAATCGCCATAAGTTTCTTCTATTTTCTTCTTACTAATCTCTAAATTAACTTCTTCTTTAACTAATTCTTCTTTCAATTCATTTAAACTTTGTGTAGTAATATTTACTGATTCATTAAGATATCCTTGTGTAATTGCATTTCCTACAAAAATTAAAACTACTATTATAATGCAGATAACCAATTCTTTTATCATTATTTCCTCCTTAGTTTTCTTTTTTTTGACAGAAAATTTGACCTTTGCCATCATATGTTACAACAAGTGCTTCTTCTGGCTTCATATTAAATTTTTCTACTTGTTTTTTTAGCCAATTATAGTTTTTTCCTATTTCTTTTAAGTTTTCATCCATAATCTTACCATCAATTACTAAATCATAAGGAATCCCTTCATAATCTGGAGTTATATTAAAATCTTCTGGTATTGTATTTCTTTTTTCTGGTTTTTGAATAACTGTAACCTGTCCACTTGTTTCTAATATAGCATATTCTACATCTCCTAAATTAACTACATTATTTCCTCTTAATCTTTCTTCTAATTCATTGATGGTAAATCTTTCTTTTTTTAAAGCCTTTTCATCAATTTTTCCTCTATATATCAATATACTTGGTTTACCACAAAGTATTTTTCTTGCCTTCATACTTTTCATATTTATAATAGAAATAATTAGATGCATGATAAGTAATCCTAAAATAGGAACTAAACCATTAGAAATTGGAATTCCTGTTTCACTCATTGGAATTGATGCTAAATCTGCAATCATTATTGATATTGCAAGTTCAAAAGGTTGAAGTTGCCCAATCTCTCTTTTTCCCATAAGTCTCATAACAACTAATACAAAAATATAAATTATTATAGTTCTAAAAAAATTGATTAACATTATATCTCCTTAAAAAGCTTGAATCAAGATTTTTTATTCAGTAAAACTGTTTAAAAATCTAACTTCTGCTATAATTTTTTTCTAGAAAGCATCTACAGATAACTTTCTAAAATATAGAAAATTAAAATTTTTCTTTATTTTTTACAAAAATTAACTTTTTTATACTAATATTTTTGAATAATTATTTTTAATTCGTTAATAATAATTTTAGAGCCTGATTTTTTGCATTTAAAATTTTTAAAACTAAGGAGGTTTTCTATATGTCAAATTCTCATGCTAATACTCAAAATACTACTTCTACGGTATGGCAAATAATTGGTAGATTAGTTGCTGCAGCTGTTGTTTTAGCAGTTACTGCATTCTTTACACCAGGATTTACAATAAATAATATTTGGACATTAATTATAGCTGCTGTTGTTTTAACAGCAATAGATTATTTAGTTACTAAATTTACAGGTTTACATGCAAGTCCATTCGGAAAAGGCTTTGTTGGTTTTGCATTGGCCGCTATTATTTTATATGTAACTCAATTCTTTGTAGCTGGTTATTCTATTTCTTGGGTAGCTGCTATAATAGGTGCTTTAATTTATGGTGTAGTTGACTACTTTATACCTGGCAATCAACAAATGTAGCAAAAAGGGAAAAAAGGTCCTGGACCCTTTTTCCCTTTTCCTTTTTACTTACAAATTAAATTTTTATTTTTTGTCTTTCCCAATATTTTTCATATAATTCTTTAGCTGTTTTTGGACTATCTACTCCATCTTTATTTTTAACAGGTGCAAAATCGTCTTCTCTTTTTCCTCTTAAAATGGCAATATCATCGAACAATTCAAAACTGTCAAAAATAAAAGCTTCAAATTTATATGAATTTGCTTCAGTTGGTATTACTTCTTTGCCATTTTCATCAATATAAGGATTTTTCTTAAATGCACTATGATAAATTAGAGGTTCTTTACTTATTTTCTCAATTGCATCTATAGTAAATAAATTGCACATAATATGAGATTCTCCAAATTTTAATTCCCCATTATTTGTTACTTCTTCTGCCATTTTTTCTGGTAATTCTGTATATTCTATTACTTTTGGATGTCCATTCATCTTACAAAATACTCCGACTCTTTCTTCTGGATTAGCTTTTATAACTGATTTTGATGCCACTTGTACATTTCTATCAATTGCCATTCCAAGCAATGTGATATCTACCATTTTTAATATTGCATTATCTACAGATCCAATAAATATCCATTTAATTCCTTTTTGCTTCATATCTGCAAGCATTCCTGTTGTTCTTAATGATGAAAATACTCCTCCATTCCCATCTGATGCTTCTTTTACTTTCAAATTTTTTCCAATTAACATTTTTCCATGTATATCAATTAATGGTAATTCGCCTTGTCTAAATAATTTTACACTATTCTTATCATATCCAAAAAAATTATTTTTTTCTAAGAATTCTTTC
Organism: Clostridia bacterium; assembly: GCA_022794055.1. Classification (GTDB taxonomy): domain Bacteria; phylum Bacillota; class Clostridia; order TANB77; family CAG-508; genus CAG-269. The sequence goes on along the minus strand of JAAWEA010000029.1, from coordinate 13,113 downwards.
GTTTCTTTATGATTTTCTTTACTTGTCATTATGTACCATGGAATTATTGTGTTATATTTTTTATTTGATTCTTTTAAATTTTCTGCTAAAATTTCAAATAAATATTTTCCTTTTCCATAAACATCTAATTTAAAGGTTCCTTTTGGTCCTAAATGACCAAGTCTTGTTCCTTGACCACCTGCCATTGTAACAACTGCATACTTTCCACTTACTATTACTTGTTCACCTAATTCCATAAAGTGTTCTTTTTCATTTTTTGTAAGTTTTGCTTTATCTAAATAGGCTATTTTCTCTATTTTATTTTCTTTTATTTCAATTGTCTTTTTTGTATTTTCATACAATTCCATTATTTGATGAAAATCTATATCATTTAATTGTTCTAATAAATCTGTCTTTTTTTGTTCATCTAATTTTTCTAATAGTTTTATAATATGTTCTTGATTATACATTTTTAGTGATTTTATAATATCTTCATTTTTTTCCATATTTTACATCCTTTCCTTCTTATTATATTATAAGAAATTCCTTATCTAATAGTATATTTTATTCTTCACTTTTTTCTTTGTTCATAACTTATAAAATTACATATTGGTATTCTAACATAATTTTATAAATTTGGCAATTTTTTTAATAAACTTGTCATATACTTAAAAAAACTCAATATACATTAATTAAAGTTATTTGGTACAAACATTTTCTTGAATTTAAAAGGAGGTATTATAGATGGAAAATTCAAATTTATATCAGGACATTAGCAAAAGAACTGATGGTGACATTTATGTTGGGGTTGTTGGTCCTGTGCGTACTGGTAAATCTACTTTCATTAAAAACTTTATGGATTTATTAGTAATTCCAAATATTGATAATGAATACAAAAAAGAAAGGGCTAGAGATGAACTTCCTCAAAGTGCTGGTGGAAGAACAATTATGACTACAGAACCAAAGTTTGTTCCTAATGAAGCTGTTGAAATAACTTTAGATGATAATCTAAAATTTAAAACAAGACTTGTTGATTGTGTTGGCTATTTAGTAGATAATGCAATTGGATATTTGGAAGATGATATGCCAAGAATGGTTAAAACTCCATGGTCTGAAGAAGAAATCCCTTTTGAAACTGCTGCTGAAATTGGTACTAAAAAAGTAATTGAAGAACACTCTACTATTGGTATTCTGGTTACAACTGATGGAACAGTTACAGATATTCCAAGAGAAGATTATATTAAGGCAGAAGAAAGAGTTGTTTCTGAATTAAAAGCTTTAGATAAACCATTTATCATTCTTTTAAACTCAGAAGATCCTTACTCTGATTATACAAATGAATTAGCTGAAAAACTATCTGATAAATATGGAACAAGTGTAATGCCAATTAATTGTGCAACTCTTACTATTGATGATATTAATACTATGTTTTCTAAAATATTATATGAATTTCCAGTTCAACAAATAGTAGTAAAACTTCCACGTTGGATTGATGGAATAGATTTTAGTCATCCTATTAAATCACAATTATTTAATGAAATTAAAGAAGCATTTGAAAATATTCATGTATTAAAAGATATATCAAATGCTACTCAAAAAATTGCTCAGACTGAAATTATTTCTAGAACTTCAATTTCTAATATTGAATTAGGCTCTGGAAATGTCAAAATCCAAATTGATTTAAAAGAAGAATTATTCTATCAAGTTTTAACTGAAATTACTGGCGTAAACGTTGAAAATGAAGGTGATTTGTTTGGAATTATTTCTGAACTTTCAACTGCTAAAAAGAAATATGATAAAATAGCTTATGCATTAGAGGAAGTTAATGCTAAAGGTTATGGTATTGTAACTCCTTCTATTGATGAACTAGAATTAGATGAACCTGAAATGGTAAAACAAGGTTCTAGGTTTGGAGTTAAGCTAAAAGCAACTGCTCCAAGCATACATTTAATAAAAACAAATGTAACAACAGAGGTTTCACCTATTGTAGGATCTGAAAAACAATCTGAAGAACTTGTAAATTATCTACTTTCTGGTTTTGAAAATGATCCTAAACAAATATGGGAATCTAATATTTTTGGAAAGAGCTTGCATGAGCTTGTTAATGAAGGTTTACAAACAAAACTTTCTAAAATGCCTGAAGAAGCACAACTAAAGCTTCAAGAAACTTTAGAACGTATTGTTAATGAAGGTTCTGGTGGATTAATTTGTATTATACTTTAAAATAGAGAAAGAGGGAAAAAAGGTCCAGGACAAAAAATCCCTCTTTTTTTCATATAATTATCTAAAATTAAAAAAAGATAAAAATTTAAGAGGGATTTTTTGTCCTGGACCTTTTTTCCCTCTTTCTCTATTTCAAATTTTTTCTTCTTAATTGTCCACAAGCTGCATCAATATCAGAGCCAAGCTCTCTTCTAATTGTAGCAACAATTCCATGCTCATTTAAATAATCTCTGAACCTCATAATACTTTCATTTGAACTTTTGCTATAAATTCCATTATCAATTTTATTTATTGGAATTAAATTAACATGACAAAGCATTCCTTTTAATAACTTTATAAGTTCTTTTGCATCTTCTAAATTATCATTATTATCTTTAGCCAGTGCATATTCAAAAGATATTCTTCGGTTTGTTTTAGCAATATAATCTTTGCAAGCCTTCATCAATTCTTCTATTGGAAAAGCTTGATTTACTGGCATCATACTATTTCTTTTTTCATTATTTGTAGCATGTAATGAAATTGACAATGTACATTGAATCTTTTCTTCTGCTAATCTATAAATTCCTGGAACTAATCCACTTGTAGAAACACTAATATGTCTTGCTCCTATATTTAACCCTCTTGGATTATTTATTATTCTTATCGCATTTACAACTGCTGAATAATTATCTAATGGCTCTCCTATTCCCATAAATACAACATTTGATATTTTAATACCTGTATCTTGTTCTACAGCCAAAATTTGTTCTACAATCTCTCCTGATGTTAAACTACGTACAAAATTAATTCCTGTTGATGCACAAAATTTACACCCCATTTTACATCCAATTTGAGAAGAAATGCAAATACTATATCCATGATGATAACTCATCAATACTGTTTCAATTGCATTACCATCTAATACATCAAATAAATATTTAATTGTTCCATCTTTTGATTCTTGTTTTCTCAAAATTTGATAATTACAAATTGTATAATTATCTTTCAATTTTTTTCTTAAATCTAGAGATATATTTGTCATATCATCAAAGTCTTTAACTTTTTCTTGATATAACCATTTAAATATCTGCTCTGCCCTAAATGGTTTTTCTCCTATTTCAACTAATTCTTTTTTTAATTCTTCTAAATCATAATCTTTTATATTTTTCATTTCATTCTCCTTTGTCCCTAGTTAATATACTTGTTTAAACAAGTATATTAACTAGGGACACTTCTATCATAATATAATTCTTCTATGACATTAAATAAATTCTTCCCATACCAAATTTGCAAAATCTAACCCTTTATTTGTTAATTTAATACGGTCTAAATCAACTTCTATTAAATTTTCTTTTACTAATTTTTCTAATTCAATTCTAAATAAATAAATTGGATTTTCTCCAAACTTTTCTTTAAATTTATTTATACTAATTCCTTCTAATTTTCTTAGTCCTAAAAGCATATATTCTTTTTCCATATCTTCCTGTTTTTGCTTTTCTTCAATAGTTTTTATAGTTTTACTTTGCTTACTTAAATATTCATTCAAATTACAAGTATTTGAATACCTAATTCCATTGATATAAGAATGTGCTGCAAGTCCGAATCCTATATATTGCATTTGTTCCCAACAGTTTAAATTATGTTTTGATTCAAAACCTCTTTTTGCAAAATTTGATATTTCATAATGTTTATAACCTTTTAATTCTAAAAAGTTTTTAGCATAGTGATATTGATTTCTCTCTTCATCTTCATCTGGCAAGAAAATTTGGCCTTTGGAAATTTTCTTTTCTAACTCTGTGCCCTCTTCTATAATTAAGGAATATACTGATATATGAGTAGGTTTTGGTCTTAAACTTGTTACTTTTTCTAAACTATCTCTTAAATCTAATATTGTTTGTTTAGGAAGTCCTAACATTAAATCTACATTTATATTTTCGAATCCACTCTCTATTGCCCAATTATAAGTATTTAAGAATTGTTCATATTTATGAATTCTACCAATTTTTTTTAAAATTTCATCTTTTCCACTTTGAAGACCTATACTTAATCTATTTATTCCACAATTTTTATACACTTGTAGATTATCTTTATTAACAGTTCCTGGATTAACTTCAATTGTTATCTCAATTTCTTTACTTTTTTCTATTTTTCCACATTCAAAAATCTTTTTTACTACTTTTTCAATAAGTTCTGGCTTAATAGATGATGGAGTTCCTCCTCCAAAATAAACTGTTGTAATCTCATTACTTTGCAATAATTGCTTATTTTCTTCTATTTCATTTATTACTTTGTTTATATATACTTCTTGTTTTTCATATTCATTTGGATATGAAATAAAATCACAATATGAGCATTTTTTTATACAAAATGGGATATGTACATAAATTCCTAGTTCCAATTTTAGTTCCTTTCGTCTGCAATTTGCATAATCTTTTTTAATCTATAATTAACACCTGATTTTCCAATTGGCTTTTTTAATTTTTTTCCTAATTCAATTAAAGACATATCTGGATATTCTAATCTTAATAAAGCAATCTCTTTTAAGTTATCATCTAATTTATTAAATTTACCTGTTACTTGTAATTTTCTAATTGCATCTATTTGCTCTACTGAAGCATTTAAAGTTTTATTCAAATTAGCAGTTTGACAATTAACTATTCTATTTACTTTTCCTCTCATCTCTTTTTGAACACGAATATCCTCAAACTTTAAAACACTGTTGTTAGCTCCAATTAAAGCAATAAATATTGATATTACTTCTCCATCTTTAAAATAAATAGAATATTTATTTTCTTGTTCAAATTTCTTACTCTTTATATTACTTTCTTTTAAAATTATAAATAGCTTGTCCATATTATTTTTATTTGATAAATTGATTTCTAAATGATGAGTTTTATCTGGATTATTTATTGAGCCTGATCCTAGAAATGCACCTCTAATTAGAGCTCTTCTATAATTTTCATTTATATTATTTATTTGTTTTATTACTATTTGATTATTTTTTAAATCAATTTCTTCCAACTTATCTTTTAGTTTAAATGTTATAATAAATGATTTTCCATCAAATTCAATGTTATGGTTAATATCTAAATTTTTTAATAACTTTGAAAACCTATTTATATTATAATCACTTTCAGTTGCATAACGAATATTATTTTTATCGCAAGTTGTATTTTTAGAAATTAAATATCCTAGTAATTCAAATTTAACTTCTTCTTTTTTATTTAAATTATTTATTTTACTTAATTCTTCTTTTAACTCTGATGAAAAAGACATTTTCTTCTCCTTATTTCAATTTTGTAATAATAATTCTGTCATTATCATATAAATCCTTTTTTGCATAAGTTTGTTCAAATCTTTCCTCGTTCTCTATTATTTCTATAACATCATATTTTTGGTCAAATCCTATTTCTAAGCATAAATATCCACCTTTATTTAGATATTTATAAGCTTCTTTTATAATTTTTCTATAAAATTCCAATCCATCTTGTCCACCATTTAAAGCTATATATGGTTCTTTTTTTACTTGATTCTCTAAGTTTGTTATATCTTCTGTTTTTATATAAGGTGGATTAGATACAATTATATCAAACTTTTGTGATTCTAAATTATCAAATAAGTTCGAATGAATAAATGTAATTTTGTTTTCAACCTCATTTATATTAGCATTTTTTTTAGCAATTTGAATAGCTTCTTTACTAATATCAACTAAAGTTAATCTGCACTTAGACAAATATTTTGCAAGAGATATCCCAATTGCTCCACTTCCTGTGCATAAGTCTAATATTTTGGTAGCTCCTATTTTATTGGCAATTTTTATTACCTCTTCTACTAATATTTCTGTGTCTTGGCGTGGTATTAAAACATTTTTGTCTACAAAAAAGTTTAGTTTCATAAATTCTTTTTGATGTGTTATATGTTCTATTGGAAAGCCTTTTTTTATTTTGTCTATAGCTTCAAAATATTGTTTTTCTTGCATTTCATCTAGTTCTTTCATATCATTTACTATAACATATTGTCTTGTCTGTTTTAATATATACTGCATTAATAATCTTGCTTTTAGTTTTGGGGATTCTGTACCTTTTATTTCATTCATTCCTTGGTTTAATGCTTCCTGAATTGTCATATAATCACCTCAATTTTAAGTTAAATTTAATTTGTTCTAAGTATTATTTGTTAATTCTAGTAATTTCTTTAATGTTACATCACTATTTATTGTACTACAAGTGATGTTGGTATTAAAAATATCGCATCTTCCATATATTTCCATAACTTAATTTACTATCATTTCCTAACGTCTTTATGTAAGGGAATACACTCTCCTGCATTCCCTTATACATTTTTGTTGGTTCATATTCTTTAATTCCGTTAATGGATTTGCTACTCCTTGTGTATGTAATACTAATGATATTTTATCACAATATACATTTTTTAACAAGCTTCACTATTTTGTCCAAATAAATTTTTGAATATATTAAAAAGTTTTCATTAATATATATCCTATTACAAAACACAAAACACTTATTGCAAAATCTTTAATTGTTAAAATTGTAGGAAATAGCACAAAAATTGCTCCTATGCTAAATCCAATAATTGAATACATTGTTTTTTCGTAATAATTTTCTAAAAATATTTTAATTATTTTCATGAATAAAAGACTTCCCAAAAATATACCAATTCCCATTGGTATTAGTACTGGAAAATATAAATTCGAAACTGCACTTAGATAATAAGTATATGTTCCTAATAACATTAAAATTATTGTACTGCTTACACCTGGAACCACAATACCAATTGACATCAAAAATCCACTAAATATCAAATATAAAAAACTAACACTTTCTAAATTTTTTATAGATAATTTGTGTTCTAAGTAGACCATCCCAACTCCAATTATAAATGACATAAAAAAATAGATAATGTTTTGTTTTTTCCATCCTTTTTCTTTTAATATTTGTCTAAATAGTAGTACTATACCTCCTAAAATAAGACCAATAAAAATTGATTTGGTTTGTATTGGATATTTTAATAATAGATATTGTAAAAACTTACTAAATACAATTATACCTATTACTCCTCCAAATGCAATTGGACATAAGAAATTAAAATTCTTCTTAATATCATGAAAAAAATTCAAAACACTATCTAATAATAAATCATAAATTCCAAAAATTACACATAAAACCCCACTACTAATTCCTGGTAAAATACAACCAGCTCCAATTAGTATTCCTTTTAAAAAATTTGTAATAAATTTCATATTTAATCCCTTTCCTTTTTGTAAATTTTATGTTTTAATATGAAATTTATTATTTGTATTTTTTAATTTTTACAAGCTTTTATCTTTGTAATCCTATTATCTTCCATTTTTTCTATCTTATATGTTACTTTTTCTGTTTCTACTACAATTCCCTTTTCTTTATTATTAGGAATTCTATTTAATTCCATTAATAAATATCCTGAAATTGTATCATAATCTCCTTCTGGTAAATCAACTCCCAAAAGTTTTTCAACTTCATATATTGGTAGCTCTCCATCTAATATATAAGTGTTGTTATCAATCTTTTTATATTTAGATTCTACTACATCATATTCATCATAAATTTCTCCTACTATCTCTTCTAATATGTCTTCCATTGTAATAATTCCAGCAGTACCTCCATATTCATCAACTACTATTGCTATCTGCTTTTTAGTTTTCTTTAACTCTTTGAAAGCATCATCTATATAAATACCTTCTAATATAAATGTTGCTTCTCTAGCTATATTTTTTAGTTTAGTATTTTTGTTTTTTTGCGTTAATAACATATCTTTTAAATAAACAATTCCTTTTATGTTGTCTATATTTTCATCAAAAATTGGTACTCTACTATATCTAGTATCCTCGTTTAATAAATCAATTGCTTCACTAATAGTAAGTTCCATATCTAAAGAATATACTTGTGTTCTAGGAATCATGATTTCTGAAACAACTCTATCATTAAATTCAAATACGTTATTTATCATTTCTTTTTCTCCAGATTCAATTGTTCCTTTCTCTTCTCCTACATCTACCATCATTTTTATTTCTTCTTCACTTATTTGTTCTTCATCTTCACCTGTTACTCCAAAGATTTTAGAAACTATATTAGTAGACAATGTTAATAATTTTACAAAAGGTAATGTAAAAATTGATATTGTTCTTATAATTCCTATTGCAAAAAAAGATAGTTTTTCTGAATATTTCATTGCTATTCTTTTTGGTACTAACTCTCCAAAAACTAATGTAAAATATGACAATATTAATGTAATAATAATAATTGAGATTTGTCTCCATTGCGAAAGTGAAATACCTGACATAATAGAATGTAGTTTTGGAGCTAATAAATCTGCAAAAGCATCTGATGCAAAAGCACTTGATAAAAATCCAGCTAAAGTTATTCCTATTTGTATTGTTGCTAAAAATTTACTTGGGTCTTTTAGCATTTTGTGTATTTTTATCGCTTTTTTATTTCCTTCTTTAGCCTTTAATTCTATTTTTACATCATTTAATGAAATAAAGGCTATTTCTGTTGCAGCAAAAAAAGCATTTAATGCAATTAAAATAATTAATACTAATATTTGTGTTCCCATACATTTCCTCCAACTTTATTATATGCTTATTTTTTTATTCTATCCTTTAAAAAATATACTATCATTTAAAATTTGTATGGTCAAGCACTTTTATAAAAGTTTTACATATAATCAATATAGATAGATTTTGGAGGTACATATATGTTAGAAGCACTTTGTAGTATAGGAATTGTAGGATTCTTTCAGTTTTTAAAAACTGCTGTTTTTACAGTTGGATACATTTCTGGAAGTAACCTATTTCCTGAACCATTAACAAGTGAAGAAGAGAAATTATATTTGCTACAAATGAAAGATGGAGATGAAGAGGCTAGAAATATATTGATTGAGCGAAATTTAAGGCTTGTTGCTCATGTTGTTAAAAAATATTCTAATACAAAAATAGAACAAGATGATTTAATTTCAATTGGAACTATTGGATTGATTAAAGGTATTAATAGCTTTAATGTTGATAAAGGCTCTAAATTGAGTACTTATGTATCAAGATGCATTGATAATGAAATTTTGATGTATTTACGTTCTACTAAAAAGTTAAATGCTGAAGTATATTTGAATGAACCTATTGGTAAGGATAAAGATGATAATGTTGTAACATTACAAGAAGTTCTTGAAAATGATGAAAGAAATATTGAAGATGAAGTAGATTTAAAGATGAAAATCAAAAAACTTTATTCTAAAATAGGTGAAATTTTAAAAGATAGAGAAAAAACTATAATAGAATTAAGATTTGGGTTAGATGGTCATAAGCCTAAGACACAACATGAAATTGCTAGTCTTTTTGGCATTTCTCGTTCTTATGTGTCTAGAATTGAAACTAAAGCTATTAGTAAGCTTAATAAAGAATTAAAAGAGTAAATATTAGTCTATAAAAATTTGTGCTAATATTATACCATATATAATATTAAAATTCAAATAATAAAAAAATTTGATAAAATGAGAATAAATTATTTTAAGTAAGGTAAAATAATTAAAATACTTTTTAATCATTTTTCTAAGTTAATTGTTCATTTGAAACTGATACTTTTTTATGCTAAACTATAGTTAATAAATAAGTTATTGATTTACCCTGCATAGTACGTGTAGACAGAATTTTTAGAACCTACAAGTTTATAAGAGGAGTCGATCTCATAAATATGGCGTGCATGCTTGCATTTATGTAAGAAGCCCATGAGTATTTTGGTAGACACCCACCTGTTTAAGAGCAGGTCCTTAAAAATTCAAGACATCTTACGGCTAAGGCGGGGATTTTTTTGTTTTATTTATATCTTTTACTTTTAGTACATAATTATTATCTGTCTCTCAGCTTTTAGAATATTCGTACTATAATATTTGAGTATTTCTAGTTGTTATATTGGGCTTATATTAATATTACATAAAATAAAAAACTGCTTGTATAAATATAAAATAGTGTATCCTAATTTGCATAAGATACACTATTTTGTATTTTTTTGGTAGCGAAGGGGAGAAATGACTGTATCATTTCTATTCGTTTTTTTATAACGTTTTTCTTTGATTTTTAGCTTTTTTTACTGTTTATCGTTTTCAATTAATTTTATTCTATGTTAAACTTGGTGGCTAAATATTGGCTAAATATTGAATATATTTTAATTTTTTTCTAAAAATTTTTCTATTTCCATTTTATGATTATTAATTTTAAAGTCTGTACATATTTTCTTTAATAGTTGTATAAATTGTGGGTTCTTTTTATATTTATTAGCTAATATATCTTCTTCTTTTTTTAATATTACTTCTTTTGTTTCCTTCATAAATAATCCATCCTTTTCAAATAAATTTTTATAATTCACTTTTAAAGGATTGTGATTTTCTTTTATTATATTATTACTTTCTTTTTTTGTAAAGACTTTTTGTTTTTTTATTTCTTCTTTCATTTGTATTCTTCTCCTTTAATATCTCTTTAGTAAAACAGAAATATTTTAACATTTTATTTTTGCAAATGTTGTCGAAAAAAGTATTTTAGTTAGTTTTTTTTACTAAAAAATATATAAAAGGTTTTTTTTCTCATAATACCGACATTTTTTCCTATTTAATTATATCTATATTTGAAAAGTTTGTCGAAAATATAATTAACTTATAAAAGAACAAAAAAAAACTATTGCTAGTTCTTCTTTCTCTCCTTCTTTACTTATAAAATCATTATTTAAATTGATATTTGATAATGTTTCATTTAACTCTAATTGCTGTGATTCAATAATATGAATTATCTTCTATTTTTTTATTAATTTTGTGTATTGTATATTGATTATATTATATTATCAAAATTATACAAATAGATTTTATTTTTATATAGTATAAGTATATACGCTGTGTAATACATACAGTTAAGGAGGTTGTAATATGATATTAAAAATTAAAAAGCTTATAGCTTCTATCCGCAAAAACAGAAAGCTACAAGCTCATCGCAAACAATTTTGGTCAGACATCATTAAAATACATTATATGTTTAACTACGTCTTGAGAGGATAATTCCTCTCTTGTTATATAATTATATACGAAAGATTTAGAAAAATCAAGGAGGAATTTATGGAGGAATTTAAAAGAAATTATAAAGATGAATGACAAAAAGAAACAAAAACTTCTAGATTATTAAAAATTGAAAAAGAACTAGACTGAAATCATTCAATCTAGCTCTACATTATTGTACAACTCTAATTTCAAAAGATTTATTCTAAAAATCTATATACAACACTAATAATAATTTTAGCTTCCATGGTTATAAGCACTAAAGTTCCAATCATACCCTATTATATATAATATTGAACTGCATTCATAAGATTTAACTCCTAATAATCTTGATTTTTGACTATTAAATCTAAATACTATTATTTTACTATCATCAGATAAGTTTAAATCTTGTTTTATATTATCTAAGCAAATGTTAAATTCACTAATTGGAATTGTTTCATAACCTGTTTGTTTAGGTCTATTTTGTAGCTCTTTCCATGTTAAATTTGTAATTTCTTCTAATTTTTTGAATAAATTCTCTATTTCTCTATTACATTTTTTTTTTGCAGTTGTAATGTTTTTTATTGTATAGTCTCTATTATTTATAGAATATTTAAATGATAATAATATTTTTTCATTATTGGCAGAACATTTATTATTCACTATGAACTCTTTTTCTTAAAATATTCCTTTATTTCACATTTTGGAATTATTTCATTTCTTGGTGTATTTATCCATGGACTTTCTTCATGTGTCATATTTCTTAATTTCCAAGCTGAAAATTGTCCATATTTTTCATATACTTCTTCCAATATATTTTCTATATCATCATCAATAATTATATTAAAGTCCTTATCATATTCTATTCCTTTTGAGCCATTTGTTTTATATAAGTTATATACTTCTTTAATAACTGGTCCATGCTCCCATGCTAAAAACTCATCATCAAATAGTGGCTCATCTATTTTTGATAAGCAATGTCCTTGAGCATAATATAATAATTTTTGTAATTTCAGATTTGTAATATATTCAGAATCTTCAAAATTCATTTGTACTCTATTCTTATTTAAAAACCATTCTGCTATATCTTTAGCACTATACATAGTAATAATACCACCCTCTTCTATTTATAATTATTATATTTTTATTCTTTTGTCAATTCTTTTAATACAAATGTAATATTACTTTAATATCTTTGTAATATTATATTATATTTATGTTAATTTGTCAACACCTCACCAAACATTCTTTCGTTATGTTATTTATTATATGTAGTAACTTCATAAATATACATTTATTGTCTATATAACTCTAATTTTAAAAGCCTCTAGTCTTAAAGACTTACCTTCTGTTCCAATCTTAATACAAGTTCCTTTTGATGAAGGCATCCATCCTACACTCTCAATATGTTCTTGAACCTCTAACATTTTATTCGATTTTATTTCTATTGCCTCAATTCTTTTACTCTGTCCTGTTGTTCCATTTGCCTGTCCATTACTTGACCATTCTGTCCATCCTATGTCTTCAACATGTGATCTATAGCTTATTTCTAGTCCATTATTTCCTTGTAATATTATTGCTTCAACTCTTCTGTCTTGACCTGTTGTCCCTGCTACTTCTCCTGTATTCTTCCAATCTGTCCATCCTATATCTTGAATATGAGCCTTATACTGCAAATCTGTCTCTTTAGTATCCCCTACTAGTCTTGTTTTAAAATTATTCCATCTATTAGAATTATTTACAAAAGGAGCTGGACAACATTTATGAGTTACATCATAATGTCTTATTACATTTTCTACAGGTATATTGTATTTTGACATCAATTGCTTAGTCAATTCTACTGTATTATTTATTACTTTT
>JAAWEA010000028.1 GCA_022794055.1 Clostridia bacterium | reverse complement strand
GAGAGTTCGACAAAAACTCGTCTTGGTGCGGATGAAGGGACTCGATCCCCCACGCCGTTGGCACTGGTTCCTAAGACCAGCGCGTCTACCAGTTCCGCCACATCCGCAAATATAGTGTTTTTGCAAATATAAGCTAAATATACTGTATTAGTATATACAACAATAACTATTCTTAGTAAATTTACCCGCCTACATTTCTTATTAACAATATTTATAATAACATATACTAAGTTTTATTGTCAATACATTTTTTTATATTATAGGAAATTTCTTTGCATTTCCTATAATATTAATCTCCTAAATTTATTCCAACACTTCTTGCTGTTTTAACTAAATCATCATCCATTGTAACCTTTCTTTGATTACTTTCAGCTGTATTTCCTGAAACTGCACCAATTTCCTTATTTTTACCAACTACATCCTCTAATGAAACATAATCTATTTTTCCATTTTTTATTACAACTAAATTTCCAAATTTTCCTTCCATTGCATATCTCATAGCTGCAGTTCCATATTTTGTCGACAATACTCTATCAAATGCTGTTGGTGTTCCTCCTCTTTGCATATATCCAAGTGTTGTATTTCTTGATTCTAACCCAGTTAATTCTTCTAATTGCTTAGCAACAATTTCTCCTGCTCCACCAAGTTTTGTATTATCAACACCTTTTCCATTATCTCTTAAATTTTGTACTGCAATTTCTCCTCCTTGTGGTTTAGCTCCTTCTGCAACTACTACTACACTAAAGTCTTTACCTCTTTTTTGTCTATTTTTAATTTTTTCAGCTACACGATTTATATCATAAGGAATTTCCGGAATTAGTGCAACATCTGCACCACCTGCTATTGCTGCTTCTAATGCTATCCAACCTGCATATCTTCCCATAACTTCTAATACCATTATTCTATGATGTGTTTCACCTGTTGTATGAAGTCTGTCTAATGCTTCCATTGCAACAGATACAGCTGTATTATATCCAAATGTAATTTCAGTACAAGCAACATCATTATCAATAGTCTTTGGAACTCCTATTACATTTACTCCTTTTAATGAAAAATCTCTTGCTGATTTTTGTGTTCCATCTCCACCTAATGTGAACACACAGTCAAATTCATCTTTTTTAATATTTTCTACACATATACCAGACATATCTTTATATTCTACTGTTCCATCTTCTTTTTTTACTTTATAATTAAAAACATTCGCATTTGTAGATGAACCTATTATAGATCCTCCTTTTGGTAAGATTCCTTCTGCTTTTTCATTTTCTGCTGTACTTAATTTTATAAAATTATTTTTTAATAATCCATTATATCCATCTATAAATCCATAACATTCTACCCCATTATTTTCAGCTGTTTTTACAATTCCTCTGATAACAGCATTAAATCCTGCTACATCTCCTCCATTTGCTAATATTGCTACTTTCTTAATCATTTTTATCCTCCTCTATTTATAGTTATTTTACCCTTTTTTTTAATTTTAATAATTATACCAATAAATTTTTAATTTCCTCATCTTCTTTTAATTCTTGACTTAAAAATTGATATGCTCTTTTGTCTTGCTGTATTGCAATTTTTGTAATTTCTTTATCATTTCTTAGTCTTAAACTAGCATATTTTATAATAAGTCCTTTATTTTCAACAGCTGCTTTTACAATATCTTTATCATCTCTTAATTCTTGACTGGCATAATACAAAGTTTGTCCGTTGCTTTTAACACTTTCCAAAATTATATCTTTGTCTGCTCTTAATCTTTCTGAAGCATAGCAAGCTGTCCAAGGTGCATTTTTTATTGCTAGCATCATTATTTGTTTATTATCTTTTAATCTTTCTGACACAAATTCCATAGCTTCTCCATCTTGAGATAAAGCTAATTTAACAATTTCTTCATCATCTTGAAATTCTGGTATTGCAAATTCTAAAAGTTTTCCATCTTTTTTTACTGCCTGCATAACATATTCTCTATTATCTTTATTTTTTTTTATTTCTATAATTTCTGCCTCTTCCATTATTCTACCTTCTTTGCTATCAATGCTTTTATTTTAATTCCTTGTTCCGAAAACATTTTTTCATGTTCTGTTTGTATATTATTTTCAAATATATCTTCTTGATGTAAATCATAAGTTTTTGCTAATATTTCAAATCCTGTTTCTTCAAAATATAATAAACTAGATTGAAATAAGTCATCATCATCTGTTTTAAAATAAATTTCTCCATTTTGTGCTAAAAATTTTTTATATTTTTCTAATTGCCTTGTATGAGTTAGTCTCTTTTTTCTATGCTTACCTTTTGGCCATGGATTACAAAAATTGATATAAATTCTTTGAATATTGTCTTTTTCTTCTAAAATCAGTAAGATTCTTTCTATATCAAATCTTGTTAGTACAATATTTCTAGGATTTATATTGTTTTCATTATATATTTGTTCTACATTTCTTTTTGCTAATCCTAACATTGCATCTACTAAATCAATTGCAATATAATTATTTTGTTGATTTTGTACTGCTAATGTGGATATAAATTGCCCTTTTCCACATCCTAATTCTAAGTATATAGGTTGTTCTGAATTTTCAAAAAGCTCTTTCCATTTTCCTTTCCATTCTTCTGGATTATCAATATAAAATTTACTTGCTTCTAATTCTGGTCTCGCCCATTTTTTATACCTTATTCTCATTTCTTATTCCTTCCATAGCTAGTAATATGAAAATTATATACATATTTATTAAAAATGTAAAGTAAATTTTGCAATTACTTTTAATTTTTATACTCTTTTAAAATAGAATAAATTTTTTACATAATATTAGTAATTCTATTAAAAGCTTTGTACTTTTTTATTAAAAATGTTAAAATATTAAATATTATGAAAGGATAGAATTTTATGAAATTAGAATATATTGTTAAAAATAATCAATTTACAATTAACCACATATTACAAAATGAATTACAAATTTCATCAAGGTTATTATATAAACTAATTCGTTTGAAAAAGATTTTTTTAAATGGTATTTTGTGTGATACTAGAAAAAAAGTTTTAGAAAATGATGTAATTTCAATTGACTTTAACTATGAAGAGGATAATTCTAATATTGTTCCTACTAAAATGAATTTAGATATTATTTATGAAGATGATTGGCTACTAATTGTTAATAAACCTGCTGGAATTGCAATTCATCCTTCTATTTTACATTATTCTGATTCTCTAAGTAATGGGATTAAATTTCATTTTGATTCTATATCTTTGAATAAAAAAATAAGACCTGTTAACAGGTTAGATTCTGATACTTCTGGATTAGTGGTTTTTGCTAAATGTGAATATATTCAAGAATGCTTGATTTTGCAAATGAAAAATCATATATTTCAAAAAGAATATCTTGCAATTTGTGAAGGAAACTTTGATGTTATATCAGATATTATTTCTTTGCCTATTGCAAGAAAAGAAAACAGTATTATTGAAAGATGTATTTCTAATGATGGTCAAATGTCTATTACTCATTATGAAGTTTTAAAACAATTTAATGATTATGTACTTGTAAAATGTATTTTAGAAACTGGAAGAACACATCAAATAAGAGTTCATTTTTCTGCTATTGGTCATCCTTTAATTGGAGATTCTTTATATGGTTCTTCTTCAAAACTTATTCATAGACAAGCTTTGCATTGTTATAATTTAAAGTTTACTCATCCAATTACTAAAGAAAATCTGGAATTTTTTAGTGAATTACCATCAGATTTGAAAAAATTATTAAAAGAGTAAATCTGTAAGCCGGGTTCTGTCTTTAAAAATAGTCATTTATCTAGGATATATATCACTATATATCTCAAGCCACGCAGTTCAAGAAGGCACCGAGCAGGTTTAATCTTCTTTTTTAGGTGTTGCTCCAGATGGGGTTTACACTGCCCTTCATGTCACCACAAAGGCGGTGAGCTCTTACCTCACCTTTTCATCCTTACCAAATATTGGCGGTTATTTTCTGTTGCACTTTCCTTAGGGTTTCCCCCACTAGACGTTATCTAGCATCATTGCTCTATGGAGCCCGGACTTTCCTCTCGTAGTTCCTTTCGGAAATTACCAGCGACTATTCAATTTACTCTTTTTTGATTATATCATATATTTTCTAATTCTTCTATAACATTTTTATATTTTATTAGAAAAATCTGTTTATCTTTTAATAATACAGCATTTTGCATTTCATTTATCATTATATAAGCTTTATTTATGTTATATTGATTTGTTTTTTCATTACTATTTATATCTGTTACTAATTTCGTAAATTCCTGTGCTGCTAAATTAATATTTTCTGCAATTGTAGCCCATTGTTCTTTTTCTAATAAACTGTATGCTTTTAAAATATTATCCTTTGTTTTTGAAATTATAACCTCTTTTGTATTCTCTGTACAATTTGCTATAAATTGAGGCAAATAATTATATAAAGTAGATAATTCATATAAAGTTAATTCTTTATCTTCATTTTTTACAGCTTTAGTTAAATTATCATATTCTTTATTAAAATTTATAATATCTTGTTGTTTGGTATTTGTTTGATATAAATCAAGAGTCATATTATATAATGGTGTATATAAATTTTCTACATCATTTTTTATTTGTTTCCAGTTAATCTCTGTATCTTGTGTTAAAATTCCTTGTTCTTTTAAACTATATTCTGTGTTCTTTGAAGAATCTTCTTTAGTCTGGCTACCTCCAGATTCTTCTGTTTTGCTTGACTCTTCTGAATTACCACTTCCTCCTTTGGAATCACTTGATGATCCTTCTCCTTGTCCTTCTGATGACTCTTTTGAACTATTATTTTGTTTTTTTATTTCATTTGCTGAGATTTGATAATTCTCAAATTTTATATTATTTAATTCATTAAAAATATTTAAAAATTTACCTTCTAAAAGTTTTATATCTTCTAAAGATTTTGCTATTGTATCATTATCTTTTTGTCCATTTTTTGCAAACACTTTATAGATAAAAAAAACACATATAATAATAAGTAAAATTAAGGCTATATACGCTATTTTTTTATATTTTTGCATTATATCCTCCTTTTTAATTTTATTATTTACAATTTTTTTATAAAGTATTCTTGATTATTTTTTTAGGTATATTTTTGAATTATTTTAATATAATAATAAAAGTAGGAGTTTAATTATGGTTTCTGTTAATTTGTATAGCGAAAATTCTAAGGAATTAGAAAATTTTTTAAGTTCTTTTTATAATACTTCTTTTAATATAGAAAATAATTTGAATTGGAAACATGATTATGAAAATCCAATTGAAATTACAGAAATAATTGGCACTTTTGCTGATAATTTTGAAGATTTTAAAATAATGATGTGGATTTGTTTAGATAAAGGAATATATATTAATGTTACAGAAGAAAATGCAGATAATCTAATTCGCTATTTATATGAAAGGTATCCTTACTAAATTAATTAGAAGAGACATCCCTTTTAACCACTTTTTTTATTGAAAAAAGTGGTTAAAAAGAGATATCTCTTCTGACCAAGTTGACAGATTAATTTAACCAGTCTGGATTTGCTAAATACCAGTCAATTGTTTTAATTATCCCATCTTCAAATTTTGTTTTAGGCTCCCATCCAAGTTCATTTTTGATTTTAGTTGGATCTATTGCATATCTATAATCATGTCCTTTTCTATCTTCAACATGTTCAATTAAATCTTCTGATTTTCCTAATCTTTGTAATATTAATTTTACAATTTCAATGTTTCTTTTTTCATTGTGTCCACCAATATTATATCTTTCTCCTGAAATTCCTTTATGGAATACTAAGTCAATTGCTTCACAATGGTCTTCTACATATAACCAATCTCTTATGTTTAATCCCTCACCATAAACTGGTAATTTTTCATCTTTTAATGCTAATTTAATCATGTGTGGAATTAATTTTTCATTATGTTGATATGGTCCATAATTGTTTGAACAGTTTGTTACATTAATATTCATTTTATAAGTTTCTTTATATGCTAAAGCTACTAAATCAGAACTTGCTTTTGATGATGAATATGGACTACTTGGTTTAATTGGAGATGTTTCTGTAAAATATCCATCTTCTTTTAATGATCCATAAACTTCATCTGTTGAAATATGTACAAATTTGTTTGGACTTCCTTCTCCCCATACTTGTTTTGCAGCTTCTAATAGTGTATGTGTTCCAATTACATTTGTATGTGTAAATACAAATGGATTTTTAATACTATTGTCAACATGTGATTCCGCTGCAAAGTGAATTACACCATTTATGTCATATTTTTTAAATAAATCTAATACAAATTCAAAATCACAAATATCTCCTTGTACAAAACTTATTTTGTCCATAACTTTTTTTAAATTATCTAAATTTCCTGCATAAGTTAGTTTATCTAATACTATTACATTATAGTCAGGATGTTTATTTACAAAGTATTCTGCAAAGTTTGCTCCTATAAATCCTGCTGCTCCTGTTACTAATACATTATTTTTCATTTTTATCTTCCTTTCTTCCTATTTTTACTTACTAAAAATATTGAAATTTCTATCTTAAATCTTGAAATAAATTTGTCTCTTTTAATTGTTTTAGTGATGGCCATTTTGTATCTCTTTCTGAAGTTAAATATTCTTCTGGTTTCATTCCTGGAACTTCTGGCCATTTAATACCAACATCTGAATCATCCCACTTTAGTCCACCTTCTGCTTCGTGGTTATAAATATCATCACATTTATAGAAGAATTCTGCTGTTTCAGATAACACTAAAAAACCATGTGCAAATCCTCTAGGTACCATAAACATTTTTTTATTTTCTTCTGTTAAAATAACACCTTCCCATTTTCCATAAGTCTTACTTTCTGGTCTTAAATCTACTGCTACATCAAATACTTCTCCTTTTATACATCTAACTAATTTTGCTTGTGTATTTTCCTTTTGAAAATGTAATCCCCTTAATACACCTTTTTTAGATTTTGATTGATTGTCTTGTACAAAGTTATAATTTAGTCCAATTTCTTCAAAATCTTTTTTATTATATGTCTCCATAAAATAACCTCTATTATCTCCAAAAACTGTTGGTTCAATTATATATACGCCTTCAATTGAGGTATCTATTTTTTTGAATTTTCCCATTTATATATTTCCTTTCATCTAATATAATTTATATAAAAATAATTATTTGCTTATTATTAATTCTTTTAAATATTTTCCATATTCTGTTTTCATATATTTATCAGCTAATTTTGATAATTCGTTAGCTGTTATCCATTTATTTCTAAAAGCTATTTCCTCTGGGCAACATACTTGCATCCCTTGCCTTTTTTCAATTGTTTGAACAAAACTTGCTGTTTCAAGTAGTGCATCGTGTGTTCCAGTGTCAAACCATGTCATTCCTCTTCCAAAAGTTTCAACATATAATTTGTTCATTTTCATATATTCTTCATTAACTGCTGTAATTTCTAGTTCTCCTCTTGATGATGGTTTTACTCTTTTTGCAATTTCTATTACATCATTTGTATAGAAATATAGTCCTGGAACAGCATAGTTTGATTTTGGGTTTTGTGGTTTTTCTTCAATTGATACTGCTTTTCCATTTTCATCTATTTCAACTACACCATAAGCTCTTGGATCTTTTACTTGATATCCAAAAATTGTTGATTCATTTTCTCTTTCATTAGCTCTTTTTAGCATTTCTTGTAAATGAGAACCATAGAACATATTATCTCCTAATATCATAGTAACATTATCTTCTCCTATGAAATCTTCTCCTATTATAAATGCCTCTGCTAATCCATTTGGCTTTTCTTGAATTTTGTATTCAAATTTCATTCCCCATTGTGAACCATTTCCTAGTAATGACTTAAATGTTTCACTGTCTCTTGGTGTAGTTATAATTAATACTTCTTTAATTCCAGCTTCCATTAATACAGATAATGGGTAATAAATCATCGGTTTATCATACACAGGCATAATTTGTTTTGAAATAGCTTCTGTTAATGGATATAGTCTTGTTCCACTTCCTCCTGCTAAAATAATTCCTTTTCTATTTTTCATTAATAGTCTCCTCCTCTTTCAAATACCTTCTTAAGCCATCTTTCCATTCTGGTACAATAATACCTTGCTCTACTAATTTTTGTTTTGACATTTGAGAATTGAATGGTCTTTTTGCTTGTGTAACCTTCATCATTTCTATGTATTCTTTAGTTGTAACTGGATTTACTTTACACTCAATATTTTGAATTTCTAAAATTTCTTTTGTGAAATCATACCATGTTGTATAACCTTCATTTGTTGCATTATAAATTCCATAAGGTATTTTCTTTTCAATTGCTTTATAAATAATATCTGTTAAGTCTTTTGCATAAGTTGGACTTCCATGCTGGTCTGATACAACATTAATTTCATCTTTTGTTTTTCCTAATTTGGTCATTGTTTTTACAAAGTTATTTCCTCCTACTCCATATAACCAAGCTGTTCTAAAGATATAATATTCCTCCATATTACTTTCAATTCCTTGTTCTCCATGTAGTTTTGTAATTCCATATACTGTAACAGGGTTCTTTTCGTCATCTTCTTTGTAATCTTTTTCTATATTTAAGTCTCCACCAAAAACATAATCTGTAGAAATATGTACTAATTTTGCTGCTATAGCTTTTGCTGCTTTTGCTAAATTTGCTGGTCCTTCTCCATTTATTTTATCTGCTAATTCATAACATTCTTCTGCTTTGTCTACTGCTGTAAATGCTGCACAGTTTATTATATATTCAGGTTTTAAATTTGTTATAAAATCATAAACTCCTTTTTCGTTTGTAATGTCTAATTCTGCAACATCTGTTACTATAACTTCATTTTCCACTTCAAATTTTTCTTTTACTTCTTTTGCTAACATTCCATTTCCGCCAGTTATCAATATTTTCATAAGTTTAGACCTCTTTCATTAAAATTTGTTATTATAATATCATTAAATATAAAAAAGTACAAGTATTTCTTATATTTAATTTTGAATAATGATTATCAGCTTTATTATAATAATACTTTTAGATAATTAAATATTTTTACAATACTTAAAAATATAAAAAATCTAATTCATAAATGAATTAGATTTTTTTATGTTCTTATTCTTCTTCAATATTTATTTTTTTATCAATAATATATTGTGGTCTTTGTTTTGTTTCATCATAAATTCTTCCCACATATTCAGCAATAATCCAAATAGATATTAACTGTATACCAGCAAAAAAAGTAATAGCAACCATTATAGAAGTCCAACCAGCTGATAAATTATTTAACTTAAATGCAAAAGAAATTAGTGTGTAAATTAATAATAAAAATGATATTACAATTGAAAATATTCCTAATGCTCCTACTATTTTTAATGGTTTAGTAGAAAAGCTAATAATTCCATCTGAAGCTAACTTAAGCATTTTCTTTAAAGGATATTTTGTTTCACCTGCAAATCTTTCTTTTCTTTCATATTCAAAAGCTGCTTGCTTATATCCAACCCAGCTAAATAGACCTCTTAAAAATTTATTATGTTCAGGTAATGAATTAACTGTATCTACAACTTTTCTATCTACTAAACGAAAATCTCCTGTATCTTTTGGAATTTCTACATCTGATAAAGCATTTAAAGTTTTGTAAAACATTTTTGCAGTTAATAACTTGAATGCACTTTCTCCTTTTCTTGATTTTCTTTTTCCATAAATTACTTCATTTCCATCTTCCCATAGTTTTAACATATCTTGAATTAATTCTGGAGGATCTTGAAGGTCAGCATCCATAATTACTATTGCATCACCTGTTACATATTGAAGTCCAGCAGTAACCGCTGCTTGATGCCCAAAATTTCTTGAGAATGATAATATTTTTATATTTTTATCTTTCTTTGCAATTCCTTCTAATATTTCTAGTGTTTTATCTGTACTTCCATCATTAACAAAAATGATTTCATGTTCATATTTTTCTAACTTATTAAGGTTTTCTTTTACTCTTTTGTAACATTCTTCTGCAACTTTTTCTTCATAATACATTGGTATAACTAATGTTACCTTTTTCTTTTCCATTTTATTTTTCCTCCTTGATTTGTAACTTATTACTTATAAATTTTATTATATTTTGTAATCCTATTGTACCCATTATTATAAATATCGGTATATAATTATATAAATATCTAGATCTACCTTCAAATATAACTATAAATAGTATAATACCTAGTATAGAAAGTTTTAGTATATTAATATTTTTATTTTGATATTTATATGAAAAAGCTATTCCTATTAATAATATTATCCATAATATTTCTAATAAATTGCCTGTAATTGCTGAATATTCTTTTGATAATACATAGTAAAATTTTTGTAATTTAACTGCTATTTTACTTTGATTTTTTGGTAAATATGTTTGATTACCTTCTAACCAATAATAAAATGTTCCGTCTGATGTTATAAAATTCATTTTATTATATACAAATTTAACATATCCTTTAATCCCAAAGTTATGTAATCTTTGCTTTATAACTTCTAAATTATATTGTTTTTTTGCTTTTTGTCCCATTTTACTATTAGTACCATCAACATCATATAAATACCATACACCATACACAGGTTTACCAGCTAGTTCATTTGTTGACATTCCCATCATTATAAAATGAGTAAAAGGAGTAGAATAAGTTTCATACATCTCATCTGTTATGTATTTTGATATATTTTTATCTTTATAATAATCATATATTTTATAAATACTAGTTGCCCCCAAAATAAATATTAAAATCATTGCAATAAAATTAATTAATGTAGTTTTAATATTTTTTATATTTTTAAAGCTAAAATAAAATATTTCTACTAAAATAATTGCTATTCCCATAATAACACAAGGTGGTTTTATTAAATATCCCATAACCATTAATATACCTTCTATAAAAATATATAAATATTTTAATTTTGTATTATCCTTTATTTTTAAATAAAAGTAAAATATTCCTATTGGTATAAATAATGAAAATGTATCTGTATATGGAATAATTATATTAGGAAAAAATAATATTAAAGGTATAATAAATAAAAATACAAAAAGTGTTTTTTTATTTCCAAAAAGTTTTTTACAAGTTAATAACGTTAATATCACTGATATATCTATTAAAATGACATTAAAAATAATTGCTATAAAATAGTAATTTTCTGCTGTTATATTTGTAAACCATCCTACTATAACAAATAAATATTTTAACATTATTAATGAAAATAAGTTATTAGGGTATACTGCAAAATATTGTGCATTAATAGGTTCTCCTTTATATAGAGCATAAGAATTATTTAATACAATTCCACAGTCCCATCCTGACTTTGCCCATATTAAATTTACAAATAATAACTGTAATAAAAAAATCATTATTGCTACAATTGCTTTATTATTTTTTAATAATTTTATTAATTTATTATACCAAATGTGATTAGTTTTATATAATATAGTAAGAAGTATGATTCCTACAATAACACCTATAAAAAGTATAATTGATGAAAATTTAGGATATATTGCTCTATTAAAAAATATAGCATTAAAAGCTATTGTAAAAAATAAAATTGCGAAAATTATTGTTGATAATTTTATAATTATATCTTTTATATTAATCTGCTTTATTTTTTTATTTTCTTTCTTAAACACGAAAATCTTACTAAATATATAATTAGAAATAATTATAACCACTTGTGAAATTAATTTTATTATTTTATCATTAAAATGTAAAATAGTTACTCCTAACCACATAATAAGCATATCCATGGCAAGAGTTACAACTCTTGCCATGACAAATTTTCCTGCTTCTTTTATTTTATTTTTTTCTGTACTTTCAAATACATATTTTCGGTTTGTAACATAAGCAAATGCAACACCTACAAACCATGAAAGTATATTTGCTATTTGCAACTGCATTGCATTTTCTGGATCTAGAAAGGTAAATACTGCTACATAATATACTATTAAAGATACTACTGTTGTTAATACTCCAAATACTAGATAATTAATTATTTCTTTATATTTATTATATAATTTTTTAATTTTGTCCATTATTTATTTCCTTTATTTTAATATTTTTTGTAACAAATGTTTCCATCCACTCTTCCTAATATTCCATTAATTGTTCCTGAACTTGTATGTTGCCACATAGCATATTCACCATTATAATCTGGTTTTGAATTTATATTATTTTTATAATGTGCAATCCATGTATCATAATTTGCTAGCTCTGACATAACTAAATAATTATAAGCCCAATTTACATTTGTATATATCATAGGTGTATACCCATTATTTTGAACTGTTATACAAAATAGTTTTGCTAGATATGTACGTGTCCATTTATCTAAATTTGCAGTTCTTGGTATATCTGTTGGACGTTCTAATCCAGGTGCTTCTATATCAAGTGCTATTGGGTAATCTAAAGTCAAATTGTTATCTCTAAGTATTCTAATTATCCAATTAGCTTCTTCAATTGCTTCTTCTGGTGTAATTGCTTGTGTTACAAAATACACTCCTACTGGAATTCCTACTCGTTTAGCTTCTGTGATATTGTCTATGAATTTTTTATCAAAAGCCATATTACCTGCTTGCCCATATCCTCTATACCCTATTCTAATCATAGCAAATTCTACACCATCTCTTTTTACAAGTGCCCAGTTTATATTACCATTAAAGCTACTAACATCTATTCCATAATATTTTCTTTTATATTTGCTTGTAAGCCTAGCTGTAATTGCTTCAATTCTTCTGCCTTGTCCAACTGTTCCAGCAGTCTCTCCATCTATATACCAATCTGTCCAACCAATTCCTTGAATGTATACTCTATATTCAACAGTATAATTATCCATATTTTCAAGATAAATTTGTAATGCTTCAATCCTTAAGCTTTGCCCTGAAGTTCCTGCCATTTCATTATTTGATACCCAATTTTGCCATCCTATATTTTCAACATGAGTTCTATATACTATTTTTCCTCCTGCAGGTGCATGAACAAGCTTCATCTTCATTGCTTCTGT
This sequence comes from Clostridia bacterium, assembly GCA_022794055.1. Lineage (GTDB taxonomy): Bacteria > Bacillota > Clostridia > TANB77 > CAG-508 > CAG-269. The sequence goes on along the minus strand of JAAWEA010000028.1, from coordinate 10,700 downwards.
TCTTAGTCCACTACCTGGTATTCCTGAAATATATCCTTCTAATATCTCTCCTTGCCATCCTATATCTTGTAAATGTGAATTATAAATTATATGTAATCCACGATCAATTATAATTGCTGTTGAAGCTTCTTTTAATACTTCATTATTTTGTGAATATAAAACAATCCTAATTTTATGTTTTCCTTCAGATATAGATGTTATATCTAATGTAAATTCAAAACCTGGATTTGGATTTTGACTACTTGTTCCATACCCTTCTATACTAGAAATAATATCATTTCTATTTTTATACGTAATTGGGGTATTGATAGGTGTTGTACTATTATCTATAAAGGCTTTTATAGTTGTATTAGATAAATTTGCCATTTTCCAGCCTTGTACTTTAATTTCTGTTTCTTCATAATATCTAGATTCATTTACTGGAGTTTCTATTTGCATTTTTGACTTTTTTATTTTTGGTACTATTTTTATTTCTATTCCTTCTAATCTTAAGCTTCTTCCAGAAGTTCCCGCCATTTCTCCATCTATTTTCCAATCTTGCCATCCTATATCTTGAACATGTACTCTGTATTGAACTGTATAATCTTCATTGCCTTCTAATAAAATACGAATTCCTTCCAATCTATAGCTCATTCCATAAGTTCCTGCCATATCACCTTGTTCTTTCCAATCTTGCCATCCTATATTTTCTACATGTACTTGATATTTTATTTTTAAACCTGCACTTGGCCCAATTAGTTGAATATTAATTCCCTCTAGTCTATAGCTCATTCCAGAAGTTCCTGCCATAACTCCATTTTCTTTCCAATCTTGCCATCCAATGTTTTCAACATGAGTTCTATAGCTTACTCCTAAAGTTTGTGGATTTGTAGAAAATACAGATACATCATCGTCTTGTATTTCTTCTGTTTCTTCTGTTTCTTCTTCTATTTCATTTTCTATGGTATTGTTAATTATTGTATTATTAGTTTCATTATCAATTGTATTTCCTGCTGCATTTTCTATCTCATTATTTGAATCATCTATTGTTGTATTGTCATCTATAATATTTTCTTCTACTTCATTAGTTTCATTAATAGTATTTTTTCCTTCAGAATTAGCTTTTATAGGATAAATAATTCCTGATAAGATATTAGATAATAATATACTTAAAATAATAACTGCACACAATTTTCTTTTCATATTATTTCCCCCTTTTTGTATTACTGTAATTTTATTGTATATTTTTCTACATTATTAGTCAATAGTTTTAAAATTAAAATTCTTGGTTATTTTTACATTTTATTCTATTTAATTATATTTTACTATATAAGTAAACTAAAATCTTTCCTAAGTTGATTTTATGAAAAATTAAAAAAGTCTTTGTTAAAAATCTAATTGAAAATAATTCTCCCTCTGGTTTTGTATAGCTAATCATTTTATTTTGCTGATAATCTGGAAATTTTTCTTCTAGCCAATTAAATATCTTATCATATTCTTCACTAATTGTTTTATAATCTAGTCTTTTTGTTGAAAATGAAATAAGCCAAATAATATATCTTGTAAAATGAGTTTTTATAATATCATAGTTTTCTTCTAAATATCCTTCATTTTTCACCATATCATAACAGTTATTTAATAATTCATATACTTGAAGTCCTGTAATATTTTTTTGGCTAGTATTTGATACACTTGCAGTATTAAAAAACCAATTATATCCAATATAAGGTATAATTTTTATTTTTTTGCTTGCGAGTATTGCCTTTAAATTAAAATAAATGTCTTCTCCTAAATTTACACTTAAAAATTCTATATTATTATCAATTAAAAATTGTTTTTTATAAATTTTAGCCCATGGAGCCATAATCATATATTTAGACCATTCTGTATCTTTTAATTCCATTTTTTTTATTATTTTTTTATTTTCATTTGGTCTACGATATCCAGCAAAAACAGCATCATAATCTCCTTCTTCTACTGTTTTTACTAAAGTTTCAATATAGTCTTTATCTAAATAATCATCATTATCAATAAACATTATGTATTCACTATTAGCTCTTTTTATACTTTCATTTCTGGTTTTTGAAACACCTTTGTTCTCTTGTTCAATTGTAATTATTTTATCTGGAAAATTTTCTTTATAATAATTTATAACTTTTTGTGAATTATCTTTTGAACCATCATTTACAATCATTATTTCAAAATCTTTATAAGTTTGCTTTAAGATACTTTCTAAACATTTTCCTATATACTCTTCTGAATTATATACTGGTACAATCAGTGTTACTTTTTTCATTATATTCATTCCTTTCTTAGTATTGTAGTTAATTAAAATAGCTTCTGTAAAATACTAATTATTCTACAATATTTTGAAATATTTTCTTTAACTTAATATTTGTATAAATAATATAAATTAAGAACTGCATAGTCATAATGCCTAAGTATGACCAGATAGCTCCATTAATGTCTAAAATTTTTGTTAATATATTTGATATGCAAAAAGCAAAAATAGACATATATATATATATTACAAATTGTGGAAATGTCTCTCTTACTGTTGTTAATACTGATGAATAAATAACTCCAATTGTGTATAAAGTCGATGCTATAATAATTATTAGTAAACCTGCTCTATATAAACTTAAATCCAATGCATAAATTAATCCTAGTACTTGAATACCTAAGAAATACGCCAAAATTGATGATATTGTTCCAAATACTAATATATAAATTACTAATTTTAGAATTAACTTATTTAACAATTTTAAATTTTTCTTTTTATATAAATCTAAAATCTGATTTAAGTATGGATGTATCAAGAATTGTGCTACTAAGCCAATTATTGTTGCTGGCATTACAATTATTCCAAATATTGTTTGATAATTTTCTGTCAGATAACTATCTATTGCATATTTAGGAGCGTTTAATACATACATTCCTAAAAAAGCAATTGCAAAAGTAAAAAATCCTGACTTAAATATTTGTAATACATTTTCTTTTTTTACTTTAACAGAAAAATCAATCATGTTTCTACTAATTTTTATATCATATATTAGTAAAATTATAATATTTGTTAAAATTATAGAAAGAATTGAAGTAATTATATTTTTGGTAATAATATCAACTATAATAAAAATACATACCGATATTATTGATTTAATCAATAATGACTTCCCCACAATGTCTAATTTTTCGTTTTTTTGTAAAATACCATAAATAACATCACTTAATGCTTCTAATGCTTTATATATTGTTAGCAATAAAAATATAGTAAATTTAAAAACCGAATATCCTTTTACAAAGCTAAATATTGTAACTAGCATAATCATTAAAATAGTTGTAATAATTCGATTGATTATATATTCTTTATCTGTTATACCTTTATTTTGGTCTGTTACTTGATAAATTCTTCCAGCATATACTCCTATAATATTAAGAATACAAGCAGTTGAAAATGCTATTGTAAAAATTCCAGCATCATTTACGCCATTTATACGAGTTACAACAATCATAAAAAATAGTGAATTAAAGGCATTAAAACCAGTTCCTAATATATTCCATATAAAATTCTTTCTAAATTGAATATTTTTTTCCATTATTAGTCTCCATTACATTTTATTTGTATCTACTGCCTTTTTATAAAATTTCATTATAAAATTTGCTATTGGCTTTGGCCAAAATCTTTTTAACATTAATAAATCTTCATCTAATCTAATATTGTTTTCTATTAAATTAGATGTTTCTGAATTCTCATGAATTCTATGTTGCATTAATTCTTTGGGAATATATAAAAAATTGGCATTATATTTAGTCATTTCTTCCCATGTATCCCAATCTAAATCACACTGTAATTCTGTTTTATATGGTTTTTTACCTGCTATCTTAGTATTTATTGTAACACTTGGACAGCAAATTGCTGAGCCTAAAGATAAACTCATTCTTTTAATAAATTTAGATTTTCTAAATTTTCTAAATGGCAATAATAAACTTTTTTTAATCTTAAGATTCTTTGTTAGTGGAATTTCTTTTCCATTTTTTATTTCTCTATAATCTGTAAAAGCAATTATGAAGTCAATTCCATTTTCTATATTATTTACAATTTCTTCAAGATAATTTTCTTTGTATATATCATCTTGATGAGCAATTGTTACATAATCAGTTTTTATTTGAGAAATACCATAGTTCCAATCTTGTCCAATCCCCTTTTCTCCATCATTTATATATAATTCTAAATTATAGCTTTCTGCTATATTTTTTATATATTCATTTGGAGTTGATGTTGATATTATTATATTACTTTTTACTTTTTGATTTAATAGTGATTTTATGCACTCTTTTAAATATGGAGATTCTTTATATGCACAAACTACAAAAGTATGGTTTTTAAATTCTTTCATTTAATCTTACCTTCTCATATTTTATTTTTATTTTCTAGTTCTTCTACTCTTCTTTTTAATATTGATATTTCTTGTATTAGCATTGTTGTATTGTTTTCTTCTTTTGATATTAATGCTGTTAAATTAAAAATTAAATACAAAATTATAAATATTGCAACACTAAATATCATATTTATAGGTAATTCAAATCCAATTATTTTGGTTATCTTATCTATTAAATCTGGTATTAATAATGCTATTATTAATATTACTGCTGTTATCATCCAAAAAATTAAATATCCAATTCTCATATTTTTTCTTTTTACTGCTTTTAAGATAAAAAATATATAAATTAATAATATACATATTAATGCTATTGCTAATTGTTTTTGCATTATTTTTTACCTCCTCTTCTAAAGCTAATACTATCTATTATTATCGCTAATACCACTTTTACCATATAATCAATAGGTGTCCATAATTTAATAAAAGATGTTCCAGCAACTCTCTCATTCATACTTACTGGTACTTCTTCTATTTTATATCCATTTACAAGTAATGATACTGTTGATTCTGGTTCTGGATATTCTTTAGGATATTCTTTTGCAAATTCTTCTATTACTTTTTTATTTACTGCTCTAAAACCAGATGTGGGATCAGTTATTTTCTTATGACAACACATCTTTATACAAAGTGATATTATGTTTGATCCTAATCTCCTCATAAATGTAGATTTAAATTCACTTGATGTTTTATCTAAATATCTAGTTCCAATGCACATATCTGCTTGTCCTTCTTCTAATGGTTTACATATATCTTTAATATAATTCACATCATGTTGTCCATCACCATCAAACTGTATTGCTATATCATAATTATTCTCATCTGCGTATTTATATCCTGTTTGAACCGCTCCACCTATTCCTAAATTATTTATTAGATTTATATAATTCAAATTATTTTCTTTTAATATTTTTAATGTATTATCTTGTGATCCATCATTTATTACTACATAATCTATATCTTTACTAAAATTCTCTATTTTTTTACATGTATTTAATATATTTTCTTCTTCATTATATGCTGGAATAATTAATAAGACCCTCATTTAAAATTCCTCTTTCTTCATTTTCATATCTTTTTATTCACGAAAATTTTTGTTTTTAATTTCTTAATATTATTATCTATTAACATTGTAGTTATTATAGAAATAACTATAGTAATCAATATTGATAAAATCATGTATTGACATATTGAAACTTTGTTTTTTAAATAAAATGCTAATATCTGTTGTATTGGAAAGGCATATATATACATTGCATAAGTGCAATCTCCAATCTTTCCAATTATATCTATTTTTTTATTTATCTTAAATGTTCCTATATACATTATTATATATGGAATAGCAAATATTGCAACATAGTTTGTTATATTTATTACTATCCCAAATAAGAACATAATACATGCCATTACAAATAATCTAAAATTCATTTGTATTCTATCCTTATATAAGTAGATTGTAGCTCCTATTAAAAAATACATTAATAATTTTATAAATTGATTTAACTCTGTTAATACTCCAAAGTACCCTAAAAAACTTATATTTAGTTTAGCATTAAGACCTAAAACATATAAAAAGATTGTTAAAATTGTAATTCCTAGTGTATACTTCCTTTCCTTTAATATAGAACATAAAGATAATACAATTAATACTATATATGCCATAAACTCATGTTTTAGTGTCCAAATTGATCCATTAATTACATTTGGGTAAATATTATTTGTAAAGACTCCATCTATTCCATATACTGTATTTCCAAAAAGATTCAAATTTTTAAAAAAGTAACTAGATACACTTTTATTAAAATATTCATTTTTATTTCCTTCATATCCCAAAGGAGCTATTATAAATATTGTTATTAATAACATTATTATTAATGATGGATAAATTCTCAATATTCTTTTAAAAAAGAACTCCTTGTGATTTTTTGAATGAATTATGCTTTGTGTTGTCATAAATCCACTTAGCATCAAAAATCCAATTACAGCAATTCCTCCAAGAGACTCTGTTTTTAATATTTTTTCAGATATAGGATCTAAAGCTATACCTCCAAAAAAGATTGGATATGAATGTGCTATTATTACAAACAATGCTAATATTATCTTAATATAATCAAATATATTACTCTTTCTGTCATATTTTTCTTCCAATGTTTCATCATTATTTACAAAATTACTTATTTTTTCTTTATTAATCATTTTTATCCCCTAAATTCTTAATTTTTCTATGTTGCATTAGTTATCTTTTCTAAAACTATAGCATCATTTGTTTTATAAATTATTTGATATTTGTTAGGTTCTTCTTTTATATCATTTGCTTCTTCTTTATAAAAATAAATTAAATATTTCTTTTCTTTATCCTCCAACCAATTATTTATATTAAATTTGCGATTACTTGATAAAATTTCTTTAATATTTTCTGTATCAATAATTTCCCATGCCAAATTAGCCCAAAGCCTTTGTAATTGTGAGCCATTCAGTAATATTTCTGATTTATTACATGTTTTATCTAAAATAAAATTCATTGCTTCTAGTTGTGTTTTACTATATATTGTTTCTTTTGTATCTATTTTAATTTTGTTATATAAATATATATTTGTATAATAAGGTGCACTGTATGATGGATTAAATTCAACTTTAATTTTTTTTACTTTAGTTTCAATTTCTGTACAAGAAATTGCATGTATTGCTAACATTAAAATAGTAAATGAATATACAAATATTTCGTTTTTATTTTCAAACATTATAAACATTGCTTTTACATTCATATATAAAACTAAAATCCATAATACGAAATACATTTTATAATAATAATAAGATGATACACTTCCTATTAATCCCTTTTTTAGTAATATTAATGTGAATAAAGATGTTATTATTGTTAAAATAGTTGATAAACTGTTTTTCTTTTTGGTTAAGTTATACAATACATAGTAAATTGCTAGTGGTGCAAGTAATACAAAATTCGAATATAAATCTCTATATATATACCCTTCACGAGATATATGGCTAATTTTAGTTCCTTCTGAAGATATTAATCCTGGTAATACAAAATATCCAAATCCTATTATTGTTGGTAATATAAGAATTGTAAATACTTTTATAATATTTTCCTTTGTAATTATTGATAATATATTTTTTCCTTTTTTGTTTTTAATCATATCAAATAAGATGTATAGTCCAAATGCAGAATATATCACTGGTACAAATAAATAGTAAGAGAAGAATATTCCTAAAACTATTAAAAACATTTCTACATGTAATGGTATTTGTTTTAATTCTTTATCTTTTATATTTATTGACATAGCTAATAATGTTGTAATATATAAGATTGCAACTGTTAAATATGAAAATCCAAATAAAACACTATTTAATGGGTATGCACATACAAATAATATTGTAAATATCATCGTAATTATTGATTTTATTTTTCCTTCTACTTTATTTGTAATACCTAGATAAAATATTGCCCCTATTAAATACAATATTCCTATATCAAATACTATAAAAATATAATAAAAGTCGTTTTCTGGAACAAAAACATCAAAAACATCAAATAGTATCGCTGTATTTACAGAAGCTGCTGGTATACTTCCCTCTAATATTTTTTCATCATAGAAATCTTTTGCTACTGAAAAATGTAAAGCTGGGTCTGATGTTTCATATTTAATTTCAAATGGAAATCCATATTGATTATACGCTATTGCACATATTAAGATTAACAAAATAAACATAAAAATTACATCTTGAATTTTTATAAAATATTTTTGAAATTCGTGTTTTTTAATTAATATTAACATATTGATTGTTGTTAAAATAATATTTGCGATTGATAATACAATTAGGTTACTTGGAATTCTTAATGCAGAAAATATTAGAGTTAATAATATATTATAAATTGTAAATAAGATTATAGTTAATATTCCTCTAAATAACACATTTTCTTTTTCATCATTTCTTTTAATTAACATTGTTGTAATTAATAACAATAAAATTGTTATTATATATATAATTTCCATCTTTTTCTCCAATCATCTAAATATTTTTAATTTCTTTTAATAATTCTTCTGCATTTACTATTATGTTTCTTGAATTTATTTTATCTTTTGCCTTTTCATAATAAGAATTAAGCTCACATTGTCTTTCTTTATAATTTTTTTGTTTTGCTGGAACACGATACAATGAGGTTGTTTTTGGTACATATAAAAATGTATTTTCAGCTGAAAATCTTTGCCACATTTCCCAGTCTTCTAAATTGTCTAGTTCTTCATCAAGTCCACCATATTTTTCAAAAATCTCTTTTTCAAACATAACTGCTTGAATTGGAAATGTATTTACTTCTAATAATCTAACTCTTGAAAATGGCTTATTGTGAACAATGTCTCTTGATTCCTCTACATATTCATATTTTGGCTCTCTTTGTTTTACTTCTATTCTTGTTTCAAATGATGTTGTATAAGCAATTTTATATTCAGGATGTTTTTGGAATGATTGCACTAAAATTTCTACATGGTCTGCAAAAAATAAGTCGTCATCATCTAAAAAATTCAAATACTTTCCATTTGCTAATTGCATTGCTAAATTTCCTACTTTACATCTTCCTTGTTTTTCTCCTGTTGCTTTATATATAATTTTTAAATCTGAAAATTCATTTTTTATCATTTCTTCTGATATATTTTTCCCGTCCTCAACTATTACAATTTCTATATTTGAATAAGTTTGGTTTCTAATTGAGATTAATGCTTCTCTTAATACATTAGGTCTTCCACAAGTTCTAACTAAAATAGATACTAATGGTTGTTCTTTTAATTGAGTTTCTATTGGTTCAAAATCTCCTAATCTTACACATTCATAATCAAAATAAACAAACTTTGGTTCAAAATTTTTGAAGTCTTGTTTATTTTCTAGTTTTCTTCTCCAATTTGTAAAATGTCCTATAAATTTCAAATTCTTAAAATATGCTTTCACTAAATTTCTTTTTGCTGTTTTAAATGGAGTATCTGATTTTAATACATTTATAAAATGCTTGTACCATGCAATTTTTTGCCTAAGTGATCCATATTTTCTTCTTAAATTTAAATTATTAATTATACTATTGTAATATTGTACAGGTTTTATTTCTCCTGCTTCTTTATAACAATAATGTACTACGACCGCTTTTGGAAGATATTTTATTTTATATCCATGTAATCTTATATTCCAACTTAAGTCAACATCTTCTGCATACATAAATATTTTTTTATCAAAGCCTCCAACTTGTTTAAATACTTCTCTTTTTACTATAAAGCATGCTCCTGAAGCCCAAGTTGTTTCACCTGTTAAAATATTATATATTTTAGGATGTTCATAAGGTTTTTGTCTACATTCCCACATTGCAAATTCTTCAGAGGATTCTTCTATACCTTGTTTTATTTGCTTAATTGTATCTTCTAACAATTCTGTATCTGGATTTAAGAAAAATACATATTCAGAATTTCCTTTTTGAAAACCATAATTGTTAGCTTTTCCAAATCCTAAATTTTCTCCTGTTATAACTAATTCAATTTTTCCTAGTTTTGTTTTTTTTGCTCTTTCTTCTATATAATCTATTGTTCCATCTTTTGAACCATTATCTATAATATAAAGATTTATATCTTTTAATTCAAAATCTTTTTGATTTTCTATACTATTAATACAATTATCCATCCACTTTTTTGAATTATAAGTTACAATTACAATATCGAATTTCATTTTTCCTCCTTATGACAATTATGCCGTTTTTTGTGCATTTTACTGTCTTTTAATTCTCATACTTGGTACATCTGTGCTTAAATTAGGGCTGTAATATTTATCTGTTACATTAAAATATTTTTCCCATTTTGATTTTAATTTTTTTTCTTCTTGTTTTAATCTTTCTTGCTTTTCCTTTGTATCTTCATATCCTCTTGATTTTGATTCAAAATGATATGCTTCAATATAAGGATTATAAGTTATTAGCTTACCTATATCTAAAACTTTTAAACATAAATCTACATCATTATATGCAACTGGAAATGTCTCATCAAACCCTTTTACTTGTTCATAAGTTTTTCTTGATATTCCTAGTAAAGCTCCTGTAACTGAACTTACATTTTGTTGTATCATAATTCTTCCAAAATATCCTGGTTTTCTTGATTTTTCATTCCAATTTACATGCCCTGCTATTCCTGTTAAGTTTAAAACAACTCCTGCATGCTGAATTTTTCTATTTCTATAAATTAGTTTAGCTCCAATTACTCCAATTTCTTTTCTTTGACAATTACTTAT
>JAAWEA010000027.1 GCA_022794055.1 Clostridia bacterium | reverse complement strand
TGCCAATGCAGAAGAACATCATGTATTTTTTGGAACAGCAAACAGAAAATTAAGTGAAAAATATGGTTTAAAAGTATATCTATGTACAGAACATCACAGAGGAACAAGAGGAGTACATGGAAGAGAAGGCAAAACTTTAGATACATATTTAAAAGAATTAGCACAATCAAGATTTGAAGAAAAAGAAAGCAGAGAAAAATTTAGACAAATTTTTGGAATTAGCTATTTATAAGTTAACAAGGAGGGAAAATGACATATATAGATTTAATAAATGCCTTTGAAAAGTGGCTCGAAACTAATTATTTACCAAGTTCAGCACAATTATTATGGTATAAGTTAGTATCATTATTTAATAAAGCTGGGTGGTGCGAATGGATTACAGTAGATAACTACAGATTAATGGCACTCTTAGATATAAAACGTGAAGCAACTTTTATATCTTATAGAGATAAATTGATAAGTTCAAAATTATTTGAATATCAGAAGGGGAAAAAAGGAAGCCCTAATAAATATAAAATTTGTACTGTCAATTTTGAAAGTACAAATAGTAGTATAAACAGTAGTATAAATAGTAGTAAAAAGCGGAGTAAAAACAGTAGTTAATACCGCAGACATATATAGAATAAGACAAGACAAAAATAATACATCATCAAAAGATGATGAACTGAAAGAACATTTTGAAAAAATATGGGAAATATATCCAAACAAAAAAGGTAAAGTAAAAGCAGAAGAATTATTCTTTAAATGGGTAAAAGGAAGAAAGATAAATAAAGAAAATATAAAACTATCAGATTTACAAATGTATAAAGCAGTCAAGAAATATAAAGAAGAATGCGAAAAAAATAATATAGAACTAAATTTTATAAAACATGGAGAAACATTTTTTAATAAAGCGATATTAGATTATGTGGAGGCAGAAAATGAATAAATTTGCAGAAATAAAAACACTTTTAAAAAGGAAAGAAGTAATAGAACATTATCTAGGAAGTCCACAAAAAAGAACATATACAGGAATATGGTATAAAAGCCCATTTAGAAAAGAAAAGACAGCAAGTTTTTATGTATCAGAAAAAGGAATACATGACTTTGGAAGTAGTGAACATTACGATATTATTAGTTTTGTTGCAAAATATTTTAATACAGATAATTATAAAGCGTTAAAAATATTATGTAATGATTTTGGATTATCTCTATTAGATGAAAAAGAAGATAAAGAAACAATAAGACAACTAAAAATAAAAAGAGAAAAGGAAAAAGAAAAAAAGCTAAGAATAGAAAAATACTTTAATAACAAAATTCAGAATATATGTGATGAAATACAAGAAAACGAAAAGCTCATAAAAATATTTGAAAATAGCACTTATTATGAAACTTTAAAAATTTTATATAACAAGCAAGTAAAATTAGAAATAGAATTTGAAATAATTCAAAATACAAGAGATAAAGAAAAATTATACAAAGGAGAATAAAAATGTCAGAGCAAAAAGAATTGTTTTATAGGTTAGATGATTATAAGTATATAGACACTTCAAAGAATAGAGTATTATCAGAAATAAGAGAATTGGATTACAACACAAAAGGATTTGAAATGGGTTGTATAACGATTTGGACAGGATTTACAAATGCAGGAAAAACAACAGTAATGACAATGTTAGCCAAAAATACAATAGAACAAGGAGAAAGAATATTTTTCTTTAATGGAGAACAAACAAAAGAAGACTTTAAAAACAATTTATATATTCAAACATCTCAAGCAAAAGATTTAATATATAAGCAATACAAAAACAGTTGTGTGTATGATACTTTTGTAAAACAAGAAAAAGTAGTTTTATTAGACAAAATATATGGAAACAAGATTTTTATATACAATAATGAAGCTAAAAGAAATATAGACACATTATTAAAAGCAATGGAAGAAATAAGACAAAAGGAAAAAATAAAAGTATTTTTCTTAGATAACTTTATGCAGATAGATATGTCAATAGATAATGTATTTCAAGAACAAACAAGAATAATGGAAAAACTAAGAACATTTGCGATAAATAGAAAAGTACATATACATTTAGTAGCACATCCAAGAAAAATAGAGAGATTTCAAACAAGATTAACATTATATGATATAGCAGGAAGTTCAAATATAGTAAATAAAGCATATAACATAATATCAATAATGAGAGTTGATAGCCTTGAAAAAGATAGTAAAGACTATGAAAGACTAGAAAAAGAATTATTAAAAGAAAACTACAACATAAAAAATGTAGATACAGTTTTAGAGATATTAAAAACAAAAGGAGAAAGGTGTGGATTAGTAGGATTAAAATATTTGCCAGAAACTAAGACGTATATAGAAAGTGAAAAAATGACACATGAAGAAGTAGAAAAACAAAAATATAAGAAAGAAGAATTGCCATGGTAGAAGAATTAAAAATGAAATATAACTACATTTTAAATCGTTATTACAATGGTTGTAATTATGTAGAAGCACACCCAGAGGAATTTAATAAATATATTGATAAAATAATGCAATTTAAAACAGAACTAGATGAATTAATAAAAATAATTGAAAAGAAACAAAGAATAAGTAAAGAAGAAATATTAGGAGGATTTAAAATATGCTAGAAATAAGCAAAAAACAATTAATGAGTTTTGGTGATAAAAAAAGAATAAGAATACTGAAAATGATAGCTCAAGGAAAGGTAATTTATAAAGGAGAGTGAGTAGCAAATGATAACTTATGAAACAAGATATGAAAGCAATATAAGAACAGAAGAAGCAAGACCAATATTATATACAAAAGCACTTGCTATATTAAGTACAGGAGAGATATTAACAGCAAATGAAATAGCAAAAAGAATAAATAAAAATTGGAAAAGGCAAGACATACAACCAAGATTAACTGAATTAAAAGATAAATATCACTTAATAGAAGTAGATGGAAAGAAACATGACTTTGAGACTAACAGAAAAGTAGCAACATATAAATTAATAAAAAAGGATTAAAATATGAAATATAGATTCGAGATAAATAGAAGGTTACCAAGTTATAACGAATATAGCAATGCAAATAGAAGAAACAAATATGCAGGAGCAACAATGAAAAAGAATATAGAGTTAGAAATATGGAACTACATATTAAACCAATTAAAACAAGTAAAAATAACTAAACCAGTATTTATAACATTTACATGGATAGAAGAAAACAAAAAAAGAGATTTA
>JAAWEA010000091.1 GCA_022794055.1 Clostridia bacterium | reverse complement strand
TTTAATTTTCTCATCATTTTTCTTCTAGCATTTAATCTAGTTGGCATATCTTTTTGTCTTTTTTCAGTAGTTTCTTCTTTTACTACTTTTAGATATTCTTTACCATTTTTACTTTTTACTAATTCTGTAACTTTATTACCCTTTGAATCCAATTTAGCTTTTATTATTTTTTGTTCTACTTCTTCAAAGTTATCTTTTTCTTTTATTGCAAGTGATATTAAACTATCAGCTATTGCTTTTACTTCTTTTGCTCTAGCATAAGTTGTTTCTATTTTTCCATGTACTAAAAGGTCTGTTGTTAAATTTTTCAACATTGCCATTCTAATATCTGTAGTTCTACCTAATTTTCTATTTTTAGCCAATTTTTTCACCTTCCTTTTTTTATCATTCTAATCTTCTTCTTGTGCAAAGTCTAAGCCTAATGAATGTAGTTTTGCAGTAACCTCATCAAAAGATTTTTTACCTAAATTTCTAACTTTCATCATTTCTGTTTCAGATTTGCTTATTAAGTCTTCAATTGTTGATATATTAGCTCTTTTTAAGCAATTATATGATCTAACTGATAATTCTAATTCTTCAATTGACATTTCAAGAACTTTCTCTTTTTTAGATTCTTCTTTTTCGACCATAACTTGTGTATTTCTAGTTGTTTCTGATAAATCTATAAATAGTTCTAAATGACCTGTCATTACTTTAGCAGCTAGACTTAATGCTTCATGTGCTTTTAAACTTCCATCTGTCCATACTTCAATTACTAATTTATCATAGTCTACTGTTTGACCAACTCTAGTATTTTCCACTTGATAATTTACTTTTTTAACTGGTGTATAAATTGAATCAATTGGAAGTACTGATATATCTTGATTTGGTTTCTTATTTTTTTCTGCTGAATTATATCCTCTTCCTCTATCAGCAGTCATTTCCATTACAAGACTTCCGCCTTTAGAAATTGTTGCTATATGTAAATCTGGATTTAATATTTCTACTGTTCCATCTGTTTCAATATCTTTTGCTGTAACTTCTCCTTCACCCTTAAAGTTAATTCTTAATGTTTTTTCTTCATTTCCATCAAATCTTAATCTGACATTTTTTAAATTTACGACTAATTCTGGTACATCTTCCACTACATTTGGTATACTTGAAAATTCGTGTAATACTCCATCTATTTTTACACTTGTTATGCTACATCCTGGAAGTGATGAAAGTAAAATTCTTCTAAGTGAATTTCCTATAGTTACACCATATCCTCTTTCTAATGGTTGACATTCGAATTTAGCATAATTGCTAGTTTCAACAATTTCTAGACATACAATATTTGGCTTTTCAAATTCTATCATTTTTACCTCCTAATATTTGAGAATATTTCTCAAACTCTATATAAAAACTTTATCAGTTTCCTTAAGTAAAATTTAAAAGTTTTGATTAAACCTATATACTTACTTTCAAAAACTATTATTTTGAGTAAAGCTCTACTATTAAATGTTCTTCTATTGGAAGATCAATATCTTCTCTAGCTGATAATCTAATTACTTTACCACTTAGTTTTTCATTTTCTCTTTCTAACCAAGCTGGAACTGGTCTTGTTGCATTTGCTTCTACATTTATTTTTATTGTAGAATTATCTTTTTTGCTTTCTCTTACTGTTACAACATCTCCTACTTTTACTAAATAAGATGGTATATTTACTTTTTTACCATTTACTTCAAATTGTCCGTGGTTTACAAATTGTCTTGCTTGTGCTCTAGATGTTCCAAATCCTAATCTATATACAACATTATCTAATCTAGATTCCAATATTTGTAATAAGTTTTCACCTGTTACACCCTTTTTATTTGAAGCCATTTCAAAATATTTTCTAAATTGCTTTTCTCCAACTCCATAATATGCTTTTGTTTTTTGTTTTTCTCTTAATTGAGTACCGTATTCAGATAATTT
>JAAWEA010000026.1 GCA_022794055.1 Clostridia bacterium | reverse complement strand
TACAAGGAAACCAAGATATTGGTGGATTAGTTGGCTATGTTAATACCTCTTATATTATCAACTGTTTTAGTCATACAAAAGCTAGTGGAAATGCTGGTATAGCAAGCTTTGTAGGGCAAACAACAAGTAACTCTATCATAAAAAATAATATTACTCTAGTAAATCAAACAGTAGGATATAAATTTGATGGTAGAACTGCTAATGATAAATTTGCTAATTTTACTGGAAATTATGAAAATAAAGATAATGTAGGAAAATCAACTACAACAAGAACAGGTATTGACTTTACAGGAAAAATTACAGAAGTAGATGGAACAGAAGTTAAAAAAGAAGAGTTCTATACTCAGAACTTAAATTGGGACAGCAATATTTGGGACTTTAGCAGAATTGTGAGTGGTGGATTACCAAAACTAAAAAATGATGACCCAAATGATGTAACAACTTCAGGAGAAAGATATAATATAACAAATGCAGAAGAATTTGAAAGATTATTAAAAGAACATAGAGAAGCAACATTTGTAATTGAACAAGATATTGATTTATCTACTTTAGAAAGTACAACAACAATTATTGATGGTGTATTTATGGGAAGAATTGAAGGAAATAACCATACTTTAAGAGGGAACAAAGTACCAATTTTCCATACTGCTCGACATACTTATATTGAAAACTTAAAAATAGAAGGAAGTAACATCAATAAAAATGAAACAGATGTAGGAGCACTTACTAAAATAGCAGATAATATAGAACTTAAAAATGTAATAGGAAAAGATATTACAGTTACAAACAGAAGAGATGATACTGGTGGTTTAATCGGTATTATGACTTATGGAGATTTAGAAAATGTGCATATAATTGGAGGAAATGTTACAGGAATTAACCGTGTAGGAACACTTGCAGGTTATGTAGGATATTCTGACATAAAAGCATGTAGTAGTAATGGAATTGCTACTGGTACTGGTAATTCTATTGGTGGCTTTATGGGAGAAGTAACTAATGGAACAACTATTCAAAACTGTTATTCTAGAGGAAAGGCAACTGGAAATCAAAATGTTGGAGGATTTGTAGGACTATTAAGCAAGGCATCTACAGTAAGCAATTCTTTGAGTACTACAAAAGTAGATGGAACAGATAGCGTTGCAGGATTTATAGGGCAATCTATTACAAACTCTACTGTTAGAAATAATATATCATTAGGAAATCAAGTTAGACAGCACTATAAATTTGATGGTAAAACGGTTCAAGAACAACTAGAAAAATATGAAGGAAACTATGAATATGAAGGAAACAAAGGTATTGCTACTGAGGCTAGAGAAGATATTGATTTTACAGGAAAAATAAGTGTAGCAAACAGACAGAATGTAACAAGTAAGGACTTCTATACCAATACTTTAGGCTGGAATGAGGATATATGGGATTTTAGCACAATTGAGTCTCACAAGACACCAACATTAAAAAATAATGACCCAAATGAAGCAATGGAAATTGGAATACCAGTTCATACAATACGTACTGAAGAAGAATTCCAAACCTTAATACAACAATATCCAGATGAAAACTTTACACTAGAAAATGATATAGACTTATCTAGTTTAGAAAGTACAACTACTGTAATTAGTGGGGAATTCATAGGAGAAATAGATGGAAAAAATTACAGCTTAAAGGGAAATACTGTTCCAATCTTCTCTACAATCCGTTATGCTAAACTTACTAATTTGAAGTTAGAAGGAAGCAATATCAATAAGAATGAAACGGATGTAGGAGCACTTGCTAAAATAGCAGACAAAATAGAATTTAAAAATATTGTGGCAAAAGATATTACAGTAACAAACAGAAATAATAATACAGGTGGACTAATTGGTACAATGACTGATGGAAACTTGGAAAATGTACATATACTAGGAGGAAATGTAACAGGGACTAGTCGAGTAGGATTACTAGTAGGTTATGTAGGAGCTTCTCATATAAAAGCAAGTAGTAGTAATGGAGTAATGTTAGCAACAGGAGCAGCTTGTGGAGGATTAATAGGTGATGTTATTAACAATACAACTATTGAAAATTGTTATTCTCTTGGAAATGCCAGAGGAAATCAAGATGTAGGTGGACTTGTAGGAATCTTAAGACAATCAAGTATTAAAAATTGTTTTAGTACTGTAAAAGTGTTGGGAAATACAGGTGTAGCAGGATTTCTAGGAAAAGCAGAAAATAATTCTGTTGTAAAAAATAATATATCACTAGGAAATCAAATGGAAAAATATAAATTTGATGGAAGAACAGCAAATGACCAGTTTGAAAGTTTTGAAGGAAATTACGAATATGAAGAAAACACAGGAATTTCAACTTTAACAAGAGAGGACATTGATTTTACAGGAAAAATAAGTGTAGCAACTAAACAAAATGTAACAAGTGAAGAATTTTATACAGATACTTTAGGTTGGAGTATAGATATTTGGGATTTTGCTAATGTAGGGGAAGAATGTATTCCAAAATTAAAAAATGCTGACCCAAATGAGAAAACCCTAATTCATAAAATAGATACATATACAATACATTCAGCAGAAGAATTTATAAATTTAGTACAAGCTCATCCAGATGCTGTATTTTCTATTGAAAATGATATTGATTTTTCTAATATTAAGTATGAGGCTATAGGACAAGGAACAAAGACAGTAATATCAGGTGAATTTTATGGAGAAATTAAGGGTAATAATCATACAATTTCTAATCTATCAAATGCAGCATTATTTGAATATTTTTTAGGAAAAGTAGATGGCTTAAATATGGAAAATTATTCTTATGCAATAAAATGGAAAAATGGATTTATTGATTGGAGTACAAGTAATCCATTGAGAACTAAAATAGCAGCTTTTGCTTTAAAAGCATCAAATGCTACATTGACTAATATGAAATTTACTAATATGGCGATGTTAGGAAATACTAGTGTTGCAACAGTAATCTTAGAAGATGAAAATTGTAATTATGAAAATATTTATATTGAGAAAGCGTATATAAATGGTAGAAGCTATGGAAGTAAATTGGCAGGAATGGTTGCTGTTAAAACAGGTGGAAGTATTAAGAACTGCTATGTACAAGGAGAAATATATGGAAGTGGTACACGTAGTGGTGGTATAGTATCTATAACACAAGGTGATGTTACTATTGAAAATGTAATAGCTAATGTTTATATGGGTTGTAATGTAAGTACAACGTATCCTAATAATGCTGTAACTTGGGGTGGAGTTGTTGCTGAAGTTGCAAATGGAAATTTGATTGTTAGAAATTCAGCTATGATTAATAAATTAGAACAAAATAGTAACCCAATTAATAAATTTATAGCAACTGTGGTAGAAGGAGCAAGTGCAACTTTTGAAAATTGCTATCAGAATGCAGAAGCAAATGGAATTACAAGTGATGATATAGAAGGTATAAATACAGCTACTAATGAAGAACTACTAACAAAAGAATTTTATAAAAATAGAGTGCTTTTAAATGAGAATATTTGGAATTTAGAGGATATTACAGAAAGGGATATAACAAGTGTTGATAATAAGGTTGTAAGGTTTATCACTTTTGGTTTAAAAGATTTATAGAATTCTTAAAAAAATAAGTTAAGGCTGTTAAAAGGCTATTAGAAAATGAGATTTAAGTAATATTTTTACTTAATCTCATTTTTTAGTTGTAATAGATAGAAACTATTTTTAGATAAATATTAGTCATAAGTTCAACACAATTTTAATATTTTTTAAAAGAAAGTAGGAGGTGTATATATGGTACAAGATGATGAAAAAATACAAAATATAACAACTTACGAAATAGATAATAAAAAATATACAGTAATAACAAAATGTGTAGAAAATGTACAAAATACAAATGAATTATATGATATTATATGCAAATATGCAATTTCACAGCTTTAAGCCAATTTGCATATTTGTAATTATGGACTAATATTTATAAAATGTTTCATATCAAATATATATACCTCACAAAAGAGGTGTTGAATTATGTATGAAAAATATAAAGTTGCAGCTTATTTAAGGTTGTCTCAGGAAGATGGTGATAAAGATGTAAGTGATAGTATAGTAAGTCAAAAAAATATAATAGAGAAAAAAATAAGAGAGTTAGGCAAAGAATTTTTTTTAGTAGATTATTATATTGATGATGGTTATACAGGACTTAATACAAATAGACCAGATTTTCAAAGAATGTTGCAAGATATAGAAAAAGGCAATATAAATTGTATTATTACAAAAGATTTATCAAGACTTTCAAGAAATAGCTTTGAAGCAAATTATTATATAGAATTATATTTCTTAGAAAGAAATGTAAGGTATATTTCAGTTTTAGATAATGTAGATACAGGAACAAAGAATTCGAATAATGATATGATACAATTTAAAACACTTATAAATGATTGGTACAGCAAAGATATATCAAGAAAAGTAAAATCAAGTATATGGGCAAGAAAAGAAAAAGGAATGTATATGGGAGCAATAGCTCCTTATGGCTATAGAAAATCAAAAGAAGATAAACATAAACTTGTAAAAAATATAAAAGAGACAAGAGTTGTAAAAAGAATATATGAGGAATATAGCAAAGGTAAACCAATTTCAGAAATAATAAAAGGATTACAGGAAGATAATATACCAAGTCCTAATAATAGTAGCAATAATGGAGAAATTAGGTATAAATGGAGAGAAGAAACAATAAGAAGAATGTTAAGTAATAAAGTATATTTAGGACATATAGAATATGGTAAGAAAATAAATTTGAGTTACAAGTCTAAAAAAAGAAAATATATCCCACAGGAAGAATGGAAAATAGCTTTAAATATGCACGAACCAATTATTACAGAAGAATTATTTGACAAAGTTCAAAAACAAAGAAATAAAAATAAATCAATAAAAAGAAAAAAACATGAATGGATACTAAATGGGCTTGTAAAATGTAAAGAATGTGGAGCTAAAATGACATTAAAGGTTGAATATAAAAGAGATAATTCAAATGAATTAAAATCTAAAAAAATATGTTGTTTAGATGGGATAAAAAGGTATAGGGGTAAAGTGTGCATAAGAGGAAGTAAAGGACTAGATGAGGAAGTTCTTAATAAAATTGTTCATATAAAATTAAAAGAAATAATGGAACAATTAGATAAGAAGAAAATAAAAAGTTTGATTTTAGAAACTGAGAATATAAGTGAAAAAAGTAATGATATACAACTATTGAATAAAGAATTGAAAAAAATAGAAGATGAATTAAAAGTGCTTTATTTAGATTATAAAGATGATTTATTAGATAGAGAAGATTATAAAAAATATTATAGTGAAAAATCTAATGAAAGAAAAAGATTAAAGAATGAATTAGAGAGTTTAGAAAAACAAAAAAGCTGTAAACCAAAAATAACAGAAGATAAAATAAAAGAGTTAATATTAGGGATAAAAAATTTTAGTAAAGAAATTATATTTGAAATAGTTGATAATATTGAAATAGATAATGATAATAAAATATACATATATTATAAATATAATGTTTTAGGGTGGTGAACTAATATAAAAGAATATAAGGCAGGAATATATTTAAGATTATCAAAAGAACATGAGGAAGAAAATAATAGTATAGAGGCACAAAGAGAAATTACAACAAAATATGCTGTAAAAAATAATTATAAAGTAGTAAAAGAATATATAGATAATGGATATTCTGGAATATTAGATTCGAGACCAGGACTTAATGAAATGATGGTGGATATACAAAGAGGTCTTATAAATATGGTAATAGTAAAAGATATTAGCAGATTAACTCGTAATAAAAATAAAACAGGTTGGTATACTGAAGTTTTTTTCCCAGATAATGATGTAAGATTTATTTCAGCAACAGAGTTTATAGATAGTGGAGAAAGATATGATATTGATGATAGCATAATGCTTAGAGGAATAGCAAATCAATATTATGTTGCAGATATATCAAGAAAGGTGAGAGCTAACAAAAATGCAATGAAAGAAGCGGGAAAGTTTGTTGAAAATAGAGTTCCTTATGGTTATAAAAAACAAGAAAATGATAAATATCAAGTTATTATTGATGAAGATGTAGCAAATAATATAAGGAAAATATATGATATGTACATAGATGGTCAAACAAGTGGTCAAATAGCAGATTATTTAAATAATAACAAAATTGACACTCCTAGTAGATATATGAAATTAAAAAAGTCTAGCAATAAATGGGGGGTAGAACAAATAAATGAAATTTTAAGGAATCCATTTTATTGTCGGTAATACTATTATGAATAAATATAAAACTAATTATATAACGAAGACTTGTAAAAAAAATAAGAAAAGAGATACTTGGATTATAAAAGAAAATACACACGAGGCAATAATTAAAAAGGAAAAATATGATATTGTACAAGAAATAAAACAAGAGAAAAGGGGCAGAGTAGGTATAAAACACGAATATTTATTAAGAGATTTATTATATTGTGGATATTGCAAAAGAAGAATGCAATATAAAGTTTATAGATCAGCAGATAAACAAAGATTTTTATATGATGGTGTAGCATTTAATTGTAGTTTACTATATAAAAAGAAATGTAAAAATAAGACATATATTAGAGAAAAAAATCTAAACGAAATTATAAAAAGTGAAGTAATCAAAAGAGTAAAACTAATAGAAATAGATAAGATAACAAATAAACTAATTGATTATTATAAAGAAAATGACGAAGATATGCAAAAAATAAAAGAATACAAAAATGAAATTGAAAAACTAGAAAGAAGGAAAAGTGTTTTATATAAAAAGAAATGTGAGCAGTATATAACAATAGAAGTATTTAAAGCAGAATATATACGAGCAAAAGAAGAAATAAAGAAATTTGAGAAATTAATGAAAGAAATTGAACAAAATAATGGAAATAAGTTAGAAGAAAAAAGAATAAAAGAAGTTGTAAATGAGTTCAAAAATGGAAAGTGCATAAATAATCATTTTCTAAAAGAAATCATAAATAGAATTGAAGTGTATTCAAAAAACAGAATTGAAATTACTTTTAATCTATAAAACTATTGAAGTTTAACGAAAAAGTTAAATTTATTTTTTTAAACTATTACTGCAATAAACAGAGGGTAAGCCAAGGAGGTGTGTGGTTAATTTTGGTACTACACAAATTACAATGTTCAAAATGTATTAGGATTTATGAAAAAATAAAGCTATTATAGTCTATAGGAATGTCATATAGATTTTTTATTATTGTAAATAGTGATAAAAATAAGATTTAATAAAAAAATGTTTAGAAATGAAATTGTTTGTGTTATATTTGTAAAGTATGGAGGAAACAATGAGTGATAACATTGGTAGAAGAAATGGCTTAAGAATGCCCAATATGGTTTCAAATGCAAATATAAACAAAGAATCAAAAGAAGATAAATAGAAATATCAAAAGCAGTTTCACAAGCACAAAAAACTAAGTACAAGAATGAAGATGAAATAGCATTAGAACATCCAGATATAGACAAAGATACTAAAATACCATCAGATTCAAGTGAACTTATAGTAATAACAAAAGTAAAAAAGTTGACTGCTTATGTGATAACTATTACTGAAAAATCTCCAAAAAGATTTAGAGCGGTTTTTATAAATAGAATGCAAAATTATTGTTTAGATTGTGTAGAAAATTTAATAGAAGCAAATTCAATAAAAATGGATAGTGTAAAAAATAAAGAAAAAAGAAGAGAATGTCAAAGAATGGCTTTTTTAAAATTAAAACTATTGGGGTATATGTCATTTCTTGCATTAGAAAATCAATGTATTCTAAAAAAACAGTATCAACAAATATCATTGCAACTTTCTGATTGTATAAATTTATTAGTAGCTTGGCGCAAAAGTGATGCTTCAAGAAATCAATAAGGATGTTATGCAGAAATGCTTTCATTAAGGTAGGATTTTAATCGCACGTGTGTTCGTCACCCCTAGTCCTTCGTTGTCTGCGCTCCGCCTATAATAGATAAAATGTAAACTATGTAAATGGCGATGGCGATTGGAATAATAGATAATGTAATAATAGGGATTTAGGTCTGTGCCCGATTTGCCTTTAAATGAAGGAAATAATCTTTCAAAAGATAACCAGAAGTATTTATTCTAGGTAGAATAAATGAGTGTTTAAGGCAAAGGAATCTTACTCTTTTTTGAACTCTGAAAATGAGTCAGAAGAAAATGGCTACCTTGATAACCAACGCGGATGCTTTGGGAGTTTATCTAGTATTATAGAAGGGTAGCCCTTAATTATTTTTATGGAGAGGAATAAATGTGTTAGAAAAAGCATTTAGTTTTGAAAAACTATTAGAAGCACATAAAAAATGTAGGTGTTCTAAACAACATAGGAGAGAAACAATAAATTTTGAATTAAATTTAAGTGCAAATTTAGTAGAATTGTCAAAACAAATAATGAATAAAACTTATAAATTTGGAAACTATAAACAATTTAAGATATATGAACCAAAAGAGAGGATAATAGAAGCATTATCTTATAAAGATAGAGTAGTACTTATGGCATTATGTAGTAATATTATAGAACCTGTATTTGAAAGAAGATTAATATATGATAATGTAGCTTGTAGAAAGAAAAAAGGAACATATTTTGGAATTAAAAGGTTAGAGAAGTTTTTACATTGCTATTATAATAAATTTGGAAATAATAATGGATATGCGTTAAAATGTGATATTAGAAAATATTTTCAAAGTATTGATCACTCAATATTATTTAATAAATTGAAAAAAGAAAGATTTGATGAAGACGTAAAGTGGATATTAAAACTAATAATAGATAGTAAAAATCAAGAGGTAGGAGTGGGTCTACCTATTGGAAATCAAACAAGTCAATGGTTTGGTCTTTATTATTTAGATGAAATAGATAGGCTAGTAAAAGAAAAATTAAGAATAAAATATTATGTAAGATATATGGATGATTTGATATTAGTACATAATGATAAAGAATATTTGAAGTTTTGTAAAAAAGAAATAGAAAAATGTGCGAATAATAATTTAAGACTAGAACTTAATAATAAAACTCAAATAGTTAATTTAAAAAATGGAATAGATTTTTTAGGATTTAGACATATTCTTAATGAAAATGGAAAGGTAATAAAATTATTAAGAGGACAAGCTAAAATTAGATTAAAAAGAAATATGAAAGTATTATCAAAATTAAAGAAAAATAATCTAGTAGATGAAGAATATATAAATAATAGATTAAATGCCTTTCATGCACATATATGTCATTCTAATGCTAAAAGTTTATATAAAAAGTTAAAAAAAGGAAATAATTTGTAAAAAAATATGTGAATTCTGTTTTTTATGATATAATACAAAATAATATATAGTTTTAATAAAGGAGGACAAATGAAAAGAGTAGATTTACGAAGTAGGATTGTACCTACTACTATTGAAAATACAGATGACTCTCAGGAAATGGTAAATAAAAAATTTAACACAACAGATTTAATATATTTAGCAAGTTATAATGACCTTTTTGATGGTCAAAAAACTGATCAAGAGAGAAGAACTTCTGCTACTGATTATGCTAAAATGAATAATGCTTATACCTACAATAGCTATAGGACCTTTACAGGTCAGCAGACTACAGATGTCTGTCTGCGCTCCGCCTTTAATAGCTTACTTGTAAACTCTGTCTATGGCGATGGCGATTGGAATAGTAGATCTTGTTCTACTAGGGATTTAGGTCTGTGCCCGTCTTTGCATTATCATCTTCCATCTAATATCTCCGCACGAAGTGCGCAAAGGTTTTCAAAAAAGAAACAGGATAGACTGAAAGATGAAAATGATGAATTTAACATAAAAGAAGTAAAAGATACAAATGGTGAAATTGTATATCATACATTGCAAATTGGAGAATATACAAAAACAAAAGTAAATGAAAATTTAAGTCAAACTTTGGAAACTTTATATCATGGAGGAAAACTAAAAGAAGATATTACATGTACAGGGAGATGGTATTCATGTAATGGACAAAAAGAGAATTATAAAGACTATGCAGGAAAGCATAGTCCAGAGTTTGAATATCAAGGAAATAGATATGCTCGTGTTATATCATACCCGAATGATGAGGAAACGGAGTATTCAGATGGAGTAGAGGCTGGAAAAGAAGGAACTGTAAGATGGACAAAAATAGAGCCAATTTCATTTAAAATACTAAATTGGGATGAAATGCCTAAAAGCATAAATCCAAAAGGAAATGGAAAAGCAAAATATTTTGATTTAATAGCAGAAGAGGCAATTATTTCTAATATTCCATTTTATCCAGATGAACATGACCAAAATAGTACAATGTGGCAAAATAGTACCCCTAGAGGCTTTTTGAATGGAATTGATGTGCGAAATATAACTCAAAATGGTAATCCAAGCTTTGGGGCAAGTCGAGGTGGAAATTTTACAGGAGAATGTAATTTTTTAAATGAAGCATTTAACTTGTCAAGACAGTCAATGATAGAATATGCAATTCCAGACAGTGAAACAGAAATACCAGATGATGCATTTAATGGCTGTATAACATTAAAAAAATTAATTATACATTCTAAAGTAAAATCTATTGGAAAAAGAGCCTTTGAGGGATTAAATTTTAAATATTCATATAAAGCACCAACAGGAGAACTAATATTTTCACAAGAATTACCTAGAAATAAAGAAGAATATGAAGATGTAATAGAACTTGATAAAATATCAAAATCTTTTGATGGATTTGACTATAGCATATTAGTACAAAATGATAAATTAGAGGAAGTAATTAAATTTTCTGAAATTTTAAATAAGAATAAGTTTAGTATACCTTATGTATATGGACTAGCATTAGTTGAAAGTGGAAATACAAAGTTATTTTTTGAAAATAGCGATTTTAGATTTTTTAAAAGTGAGTTTCCAGAAATAAATGATATGCTATTGGACTTTCCAGAGGAAGAAAGATTAGACTTTTTTAAATTTGCAACTAATTTAGGATGTTTTTCAGCTGAAAAAATGTTAAATAAAAAAGGAAAAGAAACACAAGTGCTTTTGGCTCAAAAGGCATCTTCATTACTTGCAAAATTATTAAAAACAGATGTTATGAGATTACGGTAAATATCATGGATTATTTGATTCAATGCCACTAGATAGTAGACCAGATAAAGAATTTTTAGAATTTATATCTAAAGAAAGTGTCAAAAAAGAAAAAGATGAGAATGGAAATACTGTTTCCAAAAAAGTTACTTTAGAAAATTTAGAGATGATTTTAAATTTGGAAAGAGATTATCCAGGTATGTTTATAAAAGTCATGACGAATTTTGGAGAGGCAAAATCACATAGAGAAACTCTAAATGATAAGGGAAAACCAATAAAAGTTCCTTGGGAGGAAGCTTTAAAAAAGTTTTATTTGAGTAATAAATATGTAGGAGTAACCAAAGAAAATTCGGATATTGCTCAAGTTTTTGGAAGTAAAGGACTTTCGCAACATACTTTTGATGTAGCAAGTAAGTTAAGACAAAAGGCGAAAACCACTAATGTTCCAGAACACATATTAGAAAAACCAATAAGAGAAGAAACAATTTTAGAAAATATAGAAAGAATAAAAAATCAAACAGAACAAGAATTAATTGATGGAAGACAGATGATAGAAGAGTTATATGATAAACAGTTTACTTATGAATGGCTTAGCAAAAGTGACCCTCATAATAGTATAATGGGACTATTTGTAAGTTGTTGTGGAACTATAACAAGTCAATTTTATGGAAAAGATATTGCAAGGTCAAGTGTTATTTCTCCAGATGTACAAAATCTAGTTGTTAGAGATTCTAAAGGGGATATAGTGTCAAAAGGAACTATGTACATGAATAAAGATAAAGGATATGGAGTAATAAATGATTTTGAACTTAATGAAAAGTACAGACATCATGAGAGTTCTTCGGGAAGATATAATGTAGAAGAAACAAGTTCAGAAGAACAAGATAGAGAAATGATATTTAAAGCATTTCAGAGAGGATTAAAGGCATTTATTGAAGAATATGACAAACAAAATCCTAACAAACCATTACAGCAGATTAATATTGGTATGGGGTATAATAGATTAAAAAAGCAAGTAGAAAGATTTAAGAAAGCAACTTCAAATTTAACAGTACCATCTGAATATAGTTTTCAAGATGCGATGAATAATCAACAGTACGTTCTTTATCAAAGAATAGAAAAAGAAATAGAAAATGGAGGTTATGATAGATGATGAATTTGAACCAGACCAAGCTTGTGGGATTAACTATGGAACTTGACTTAAAAACAAAAGAATATAAAAAATTATGTGATAAACTAGAACAAATTAAACAAAGTAAAATAAATCCAAATGATGAAAGATTGTTACAGTTTAAGCAATTATTTCAAGAAAATCATGATGAAATAGTAGAGATAAATAAGCAAATAAGAAAATTAAAAGATACACAAGAAGCTATAGAAAGGCAGAAGTTAGAACAATACAATGCAGAAGAAGTATTTAAAAGAAATAATAATGCTTGTTTGAGTAAACAAGAAAATATAGTAGTTATTGAAACTGAAAAAAATATATTTCTAAAATTTATTAAAAGAATAAAAGAATTTTTTAGAAGGGATAGTAATTAAAAGGTAATAACTCTATAAATAGAGGGAGCTTATGTAGATAAAGGAGATGCAAAAAGTCTAATATTGTAAATTATAACAAGGAAAATCATTGAAAATATGTATATAATTCAATGATTTTTTAGTATTTTTCTAAAATATTACGAATTTAAAATTTATAACTTAACTAAAATAAAATTTTGTGATATAATAAATTATATTGTAAATATTATTAATTTAATAGGGAAAGAAGTGGAAAAATGAAAGTAACATTTTATTCTAATTTTTTAACACATCATCAAGTTCCATTTTGTTTAGAAATGCAAAGAAGGCTAGGAGAAGATTTTAAATTTGTATCAACTATGAAGATTTTTCAGTGGAGAGTTGACATGGGATTTAAAGATTTAGATAATGAGTATGATTTTGTTATAAAAGCATATGAAAGTAAAGAAATGTATGATAGAGCAAAGGAATTAGCTATAAATAGTGATGCTGTTATAATAGGTTCAACAACAGATGAATTAATAGAACAAAGATTAAAACAGGATAAATTAACATTTAGATATAGAGCAAGGATTTTTATATTTCCAGATGGTTTTTTTAAAACAATATTTAATAAAGAAAAAATACAAACATTTTATAATAGGCATATAAAATATAGGAAAAATAAAAATTTATATTTATTATGTGCAAATGCTTATGGGGCAAATGATTTTAATTTATTAAAACTATATAAAGATAAAATATATAAATGGGGATATTTCTTAGAAAACAATATATATGATGTGGAAAAGTTGATAGAAGACAAAGAAAATAATGAAACTATAGAAATAATATGGGTTGCAAGATTTATAAAATGGAAACATCCAGAAATAGTTATTAAATTAGCCAAAAATTTGTGTAAAAAATATAAATTTAAAATAAAAATGTTAGGAACAGGAATTTTAGAAGAAAAAATAAAAAAGATTATAAATAAGAAAGGGCTTAATGACATAGTAGAAGTAGTTGGACAAGTTCCAAGTGATAAAGTAAAAGATTATATGGAGAAAGCAAATATTTTTATTGGTACAAGTGATAGTACAGAAGGTTGGGGAGCAGTAATTAATGAGGCTATGAATGCAGGATGTGTAGTTATAGCTAATCAAAAAATGGGTTCAGTACCATTTTTAATAAAAAATGAAGAAAATGGATTAATGTATAATAAATATAAAGAATTAGAAAAATATGTTAAGAATGCAATTGAAAATAAAAAGTTAAGAGAAAAATTAGGAACTAATGCGTATAAGACAATAACAGAAGAGTGGACAAGTAGTATTGCAGCAAATAACTTAATAGATTTATTTGAATGTATTATTCAAAGAAAGGAGATAGATATAAAAGATGGACCAGCAAGTAAAGCCACAAATTATAAAAGAAGAAAAAAGATTTAGTGTAATAATAGCAGCATACAATATACAAGAATATATAGAAAGAGCTATTTCAAGTGTAGAAAACCAGACATTTAAAAATATAGAAATAATAGTAGTAAACGACTGTTCAACAGACAATACAGAAGAGGAAATATTAAAATTATGTTCAAAATATGGAAATATAATATATATAAAACATGATGAGAACAAAAGACTTGGAGCTGCAAGAAATACAGGATTAAATATTGCAAAAGGTGAATATATAGTTTTCTTAGATGGTGATGATTATTTGGCTACAGATGATGTATTGGAAAAATTAGACAAAGTTATCGGAAAAGATGAAACAGATATAATATATTTAGGATTCGAAATAGAAGGGAATAGAGAAGAATTAGTTATTCCAACAGAAGAAACTTGTACAAAAACTTATAAATCATCAGTAGACAAATATCCAAATGCATGGAGTAAGTGTTGGAGAAGAAAATTTTTAATAGAAAATGATATGAAGTTTCCAGAATATAGACTTTATGAAGACGTTTTATTTGTATATAATGGAGTTATGAAATCAAAAAATTATAAAATTGCAGATTTTGTTGTACATAAATATATAAGCGGAAGACCTAATAGTATAACAACTAAAATAAGTATTAAAAATGTAGAAGATACTATACTTAATTTAAAAGATTTATTAAAAATGAGAGAAAATGAATATACAAAAGAAATAGATATTATAATGAAAAAGGAATTTAATATGTGCAAAAAGAGATTAGATAGTATAGAAAAAGACATATTCAATTAGTATCTAAGCAAAGCATAGAATTTTTTATTAGTAATATACATTAAATTCTTGGAATATATTTACATAAAATAAGTTTTATGTTATAATATATACAGATTGCTAAAAAAGGAGAATATTTTATGAAAAAAATAAGTATTAAATTTTTATTAAAAGTAATTGTATTAGCTATATTAATGTTAATAGTAAACAAAGCTAATGTAGTTTTAGCTAGTAACGAAGGAAGAAGTAATAATCAATTTTGTTATTTATCAGATATAAAGTATATTCCAAGTCAATCCTCAGTAGGATGGGGAAGTATAACTTTGGATAAAAACTTAGACTCAAAATTTAATAAAGGACTAATTACATTAAATGTAGAAGGAGAAAAAAGACAGTTTTTAAAAGGAATAGCTGCACATGCTACATCGACAGTTGTATATGATATTGGAGAATATAATTATGACTTTTTTACCTCTTATATAGGAGTAGATGAAAGTAGAGGAAACTCTGGAAATGGTGTGAAATTTGCAATATATACTTCTATAGATGGTGAAAATTGGGATTTAAAAACACCAGCATCACCACAAGTAATGAAAGGAAGTAGTAATGCACAATTTGTAAAAATAGACATAAAAGGTGCAAAATATTTAAAACTATATGCTCATAACAATGGGAATGCTGATGGAGATCATTCTGTTTATGCAAATGCTAAATTAATAAAAGAAGGATATGAAGAATCAGACAATAAACCAGTTGATTTTATAAAAACAGTAGAAGAATATGATGAAATTATAAAAACATATGATGGTCAAGAAATAAGTGGAGATTATGAATTAGCTATATTACAAAGAGAATTTGTAAAAAATGTTGAATATGATTTATTACAACTTTTTGTTAGTCTTGGTGATAAATATGAAGAAACTATTTCTTGGTTATTTAATGATGTTTCAAATTTACGTTTATATATATTAGGTGGAGCACCAGAAGGAGGAAGTTATTATAATTCATTAACAGAACTTTCTAGGCTTTATCATGAATATAAAGAAGATTTTACAAATACAGAAAAGTTAAATAATACTTGGGAACCAAATTTGACTTATGGTGAATTGTATAAAAAGATGGCAATTTCACTTTCTTTAACACATTCACAAAATGTTGGGTTATGGATGCAATCAGGTGCAGAAGAGAATAAATCAGATGCACTTAGACGTTATGCAATATATAAATATATACATAAAAATGGAAAGTTTAGAGTAAATGAAAAAATAGATTACACACCATGGTTTGAATCATTGAATATTGAAGAAATGCGTTTCATTATGAATAACGCTATAGATGATGAAGAAATTTTATGGTTAAATGAATATGTACAAAGTAAGATAGTAACAACTGGAAACTCAAATTGGATAACACCTCATCCACATATAGCTTATGTATGGCCAAATTATGGTAATCCAGTTTATTATGCTGAAGAAAATAAAGATTATTTTAATCAATTATTTTCTGTAAATGGCGTAGGATTGTTTGATTTAAGATATACTATACCAGGAGGTAAAAATATCCCAAATTATACTATATCTGTAACAAGAGGAACTTCGGATTATAAACTATATAAAGTATGGATGAATTTTAGAAATAAATTTGGAACTGGTTGTGTTTGTGGTGGTATATCAAAAAGTGGTTCAAATATTCGTACAACACATGGAATACCAGCAACAGTAATTGGTCAACCAGGACATGCAGCGCTTTTATACTATTCTAAAGATGCACAAGGAAGAGGATACTGGAATATTGATAATGACGTAAGTGGTTGGACATTATCAGAAAAAGGTGAAAGAATGCTGCTAGGCTGGGGGAATGCAAGTTATAGCAGAGGATATTCAGTAGTATATATGGCATTAGCACAAGAAGTATTAAATGATTATGAAAACTTTGAAAAATGTGAAAAAATGGTTAAACTTGCTAATTCTTATGAAAGTAATTTAGAAAAACAAGAAGAAATTTATAGAAAAGCATTAGAAATACAACCTATAAATATTGATGCTTGGTATGGTTTAATCAATGTGTATAATAAAAATGAAAATAAAACAGAAGACCAATATTTTGAATTAGCTAAAGAATTAGCAGAAAATTTAAAATATTTCCCATTACCAATGCAACATTTAACAAATTTAATTAAACCAAAATTAACTAGTATAGAAAACTCATATAAATTTACATTATTACAAACAAGAATATTAACAGAAGGTGCTGCAACACCTAATAACACAGCAGAAAGTTATACTGTATATCAACCATCTCTTACAAGATTAGAAGCAAACTATTTATTAGGAAAATTAGATAAAACAATAGCTACTTTCTCATTTGATGGAGAAGATGCGGGAAAAATAGTATTATCAGAACGTTTTAATGGAAACGGTGTACGTTGGGATTATGCTATAACTAGAAAAAAAGATGGAGAAGGAAATGATACAGCAGAGAAAATTTGGAAAGAAGTTTCATTTACAGCAGAAGAAGAACATAAATGGCAATTAACACCAGAAGAAATAGCAAGTATTACAGCTGAAAATGATATTTATGTACACATTGTTGGTGTAAACTATGATGAAGAAAATTTATATAAAATAGATATACAAGAATCAAATTTAGGCTCAAATTTATATGCTAATGATTGGGAAAATAAATTGATAGGTGCAACAGGAACTATGCAATGGAAACTAAATGAAGCAGATGAATGGACTACTTATAGTGAAGAAGAACCAGATTTAACAGGAGATAAAACTTTAATAGTAAGAATGGGAGCAACAGGAGTATATTTGGCAAGTAAGACAAGTGTAACTTATAATTTTACAACAAATAATGAGCCAGACACAAGAAAATATATACCAATTTCACATTTATCAGTAAATGCTGTTTCTACAGAAGCAACAGCACAAAAAAGATTTGCAACAAATACAATTGATGGAAATATAAATACAAGTTGGCATTCAGCATGGAATGGTAGTGATACAGATAAATTTATAGTTATTAAATTAGATGAAGCTAAAAGTTTATCAGGATTAGATTATATACCAGCTCCTGGTGGAAATGGAAAAATCTTAAGTGCACAAATTTTGTTAAGTAGAGATGGTGAAAACTGGGATGAAGTAGTTTCTGGAACAGATTGGACTTATGCAAATTCTAATGATACTACTATGAAAAGTATATATTTTGAACCAGCTAAAGTTCAATATATAAAAATAGTAGGTAAAAGAACACAATCAGCATCAAGTAGTCAAAGCTTTATGACAGCAGCAATGTTTAATTTATATGAAGATACAACTTTAAAAACATTGGCTAATTTCTCATTTAATGGAGAAAATGCAGGAGAAATTATTTTAGAAGATGAATTTAAAGGTTCAAATTGGAAATATAGTATAGATTCAGGGAATACGTGGAAGAATGTAAATGAAGATAGTTGTAAGTTAACTGATGAAGAACTAAATAAAATTAATGAAAATGATAAAATAAAAATTTTGGTAGATGGAAATTCAAAGGAATATATAATAAATATAAAAGAAGGAACAGTACCAGAAAGAGCATACTTAAATGATTTAGAAAATAGACCAATTGGATTAGCTAATATTGAAAATCTTGAATGGAAATATGCAGATGATAGTAATTGGATTTCTTATCAGGAGCAAGAACCATTAGCAACAGGAAATAAGCTACTTTTAGTTAGAAGAAAAGCAAAAGGTATACATACAGCAAGTCAAGCAATAGAATATCAATTTACAGATGATAATCAACCAGAAACAGAAAAATATATTCCAATAAAACATTTATCTGTTACAGATTGTTCAAGCGAATCACCAGATAGAGGAGAACCAAAAGAATATGCTATAGATGGAAATATTAATACAATGTGGCATACAAGTCATACTGCAACAGATGATCCAAGATTTATTGTTATTAAATTAGATGAACCAAGATATATTTCAAAACTTCAATATGCAGTGAAGACAGGATATGCTTATGGAGTTATAAAAGATGCTGTAATATCTACAAGTATGGATGGAGAAAATTGGGAAGAAGCTGTAGTTGTTAAAGATTTATATAATCCTTCAGATAAAGATGAACTTATATCAACTGAAGGCATTAAAGATATATTATTTGGAGAAGCTAAAGAAGCGCTATATATCAAATTACAATGTACTAAATCTTGTGACTATGTAAATGGAAGTAAAGATGGTGTGCCTTATGATTACTTCTTAGCAGCAACTATGATAAATCTATTTGAAGATGCAACAAAGAGACCAGAAGAACCAGACAACCCAGAAAATCCTGATAATCCTGACAATCCAGGTAAACCAGATAATCCAGGAACAGATATTGAACAAGGAGAGTTATTCTTTAAATCAAAATATAATACAGTAAAAAAAGATGAGAATAGTTATTTATATAAGATAAATCCACAAACAGAATTAGCAGATTTTATTGCAAATTGTGAAACAAATGAGAATGCAACTATTACAATGTATAAGCAAAATGGGGAAGAACTTGGAGAAGATGAAATAGTAGGAACAGGAATGGTACTTGTAATAAAATTAGATGAAGAAGAAATAAGACTAACAATAGCAGTAATAGGAGATACAGATGGAAATGGAGAAGTAACACCAACAGATTTAGCAGATGCAATACAAAAAGCTTTAGGAGAGGATAACTTAAATGTTGAACAGATATTAGCAGTGGATGTTGATAATAATGGAGAAGTAACACCAACAGACTTAGCGGAAATGATTAAGTTAACATTAGAATAATACTTTTAGAAAAAAATTGCGATTAGCAATTTGAAGGGAGAAATAAAAAAATGAATAAAACAATAAAGACAATTATGATGATGATAATTCTTACAATGGTAATAGGAATAGTTAATATATCAAATGCCTTTTCATTTAATGCTAGTTTATCATCAAGTGATAAATTAGTAGCAGGACAGGAAGTAAAAGTTACATTATCATTAAGTGGAATAGATATGGATGATGGAATTCGTTCAATAAAAATAGGAAAAATAACTGTAGGAGAAGAATTTGAAACTATATCATCAACAAATTTTACTAGTAATGTATGGATGCCAACTTATTCAAATGGAGGATTAGTGTTAATGTCTGGAACACCTATAAAAAGTGATGGAGTAGCAGTAACTTTAACATTAAAGGTAAAAGCAGGAGTAACAGCAGATTCTTCAACAATAAAATTTGAAAATATAGTAGCATCATCTGGATCAAATACTGGAGATATATCAGCAGGAACAAAAATAATAACTATAAAAGCAAATGCACCAGCAGAAAGTGGAGATGGAGCAGGAACAACAAATCCACCAACAAAACCTAGTAATCCAAATGGTACACAAAATGAAACTAATACATCAACAGGAAAAAATACTTCTAAAGGAACAGTTTCTGAGTCAGCATCAAAAAAAGAATTGCCAAAAGCAGGAGAGTCAAAAAGTATTGTAGTAATTTCACTAATTTTAATAGTTATAGTAGCAGGAGTACTAAGTTTTATGAAATATAAAAAAACAAAAAAAGATAGCGAATAATAATATATAATATTCAATATTAAGTAAAAAAGCTCTATAAAATAGGACAGTATAAGCAATTTATACAATGCCTAATTTATAGGGCTTTTTTTGTATATGATAATAAAATGTAATTTAATTGTCATCAAAAATTAAAATAAGAATATATAAAGATAATCCCTAAGTAAAAAAGTAAAAAAAACACAATAATATGTTGAAAAAAGATGTAAAAATTGGTATAATATTTGTATATGTATATTAATAAAAATAATAAATTTTGAAAAAGCAATTTTTTCAATTTATATTTATATTTAGAAAGGAAGAGATAAAATGAAAAAAATAATAGTTGCAAATGTAATTTTATTTATTTTTTTAATATTAATAGGAAGTAATGTATTAGCAGGAACTAGTTTAAATGCTAGAGTAACTAGTTCATTACAAGAAGTAGAAGGTGGACAAGAAGTAATTGTTACATTAAGATTTGACACTTTTCAAGAAGTAAAGAAAGGAATTAATGCTTATCAAGCTACTTTTGAATATGACAAAGAAGTATTCGAACAAGTTAAAGAAGACGATATAATGTCTCTTAATAATTGGGAAAAATTAAAATATAACCAACAAACAGGAGAACTAGTAGCTATTAAAAGAGCAGGAACTAAAGCTGAGGAAGATATAGTACAAATTAAACTAAAAGTTAAAGAAGATGCTAAACCACAAGAAACAGAAGTTGGAATAAATGATATTGTAACTTCAGAAGGAAAAGAGGACTTATTTATTCAAGATGCAATAGTTAAAATAAATATAATAAAAGAACAAACAGAAATACCAGATAATCCAGGAACAGACATTGAACAAGGTGAACTATTATTCAAATCAATATATAAAACAGAAAAAGAAGACACAACTAGCTATTTATATAAAATTAATCCAAAAACAACACTAAATGACTTTATTGCAAACTGTCAAACAAATGGAGATATATCAATATATAAAAAAGATGGAACACTATTAGGAAATAATGAATTTGTAGGAACAGGAATGATATTAAAAGTTAGGAAAGCACAAGAAGAGATTTCTATGACAATAGCAGTAATAGGAGATACAGATGGAAATGGAGAAGTAACACCAACAGATTTAGCAGATGCAATACAAGAAGCCTTAGATAGAAATATTTTAAATAAAGTACAAATGTTAGCAACAGATATAAATGAAGATAGAAAAATAACACCAACAGACTTAGCAGAAATGATTAAGCTAACATTAAAACTATAATACATATAAAAAGATAATTAAAATTTGAAGGGAGAAATATAAAATGAAAAGAACAATAAAAGCAATTGTAATGATGACAATTCTTACAATGGTAATAGGGATAGTTAATATATCAAATGCATTTTCATTTAATGCTAATTTATCATCAGGTAATAAATTAGTAGCAGGACAAGAAGTAAAAGTTACATTATCAATAAGTGGTATAAATATGGATGATGGAATTCGTTCAATAAAAATAGGAAAAATAACAGTAGGAGAAGAATTTGAAACTATAACATCAAGTAACTTTACTAGCAATACTTTTGCACCAACATATTCAAATGAAGGATTAGTGCTAATGTCTGGAACACCTATAAAAAGTGATGGAGTAGCAGTAACTTTAACATTAAAAGTAAAAGCAGGAGTAACAGCAAATTCTTCAACAATAAAATTTGAAAATATAGTAGCATCATCAGGTTCAAATACAGGAGATGTATCTGTAGGAACAAAAGCAATAACTATAAAAGCAAATGCACCAGCAGAAAGTGGAGATGGAACAGGAACAACAAATCCACCAACAAAACCAACTACTCCAAATGGTACACAAAATGGAACAAATTCATCAACAGAAAAAAATACTATTAAAGGAACAGTATCTAATACAGCATCAAAAAAAGAATTACCAAAAGCAGGAAAAGCAGAAAACACGGGAATAGTATTACTAATTTTATTTATAACATCAGTAGGAATGTTAAATTTTATAAAATATGAAATAACTAAAAAGTATACAGATTAAGAGATATAAAACCCATATCTCTTAAATTTATTAAAAAGATTAAAATGGGGGATAAATAGGATATGAAAGAACATTTAATAAATAATAAAAGTAAAATTCAATATATTCTAAGAATAGGGATAATTTTTACATTATTATTAGTAATGTTTTTAGGAGTAATTTATGCAGTAAGTAATTTACCTGAGAAAGGTGAATTAAATGATGATGGAGAAGTAAACTATGCTGATGTTAGTTTATTGCAATTACATTTAATACATTTACAAGAGTTACCAGAAGATAAATTAGAAAATGCTGACATGAATAATGATGGAAAAATTACAGTAACAGATTTAACACTTTTAATACAAAAAATAGAAAAACAACTAGACTATGAAGTCGATATAACAGAATTGAAAGCAAGTAACTATTATCCAAACAAAAATGAAGAAATAGAAATAAGTTTTGATGCAGATGTAAATTATGATGCAACAATAAAAAATATTACTATAAATAATGAAGAATATGATGTTAAGAAAGAAGAAAACACTTCAAAATATAGTATTAAGATAAATGTAGGAAATACAAGTGGTGTGAAAGAATATAAACTAACAGGTATAACATTAAATAATGGTAAAACTATAAAAATAGATTATACTATACAAATAGATGTATTAAAACAAGAACCACAAATAACAAATTATAAGGTTGAAGAAGATGTAGGTAATTCAAAATTAAAAGCAATTTTTAAAGTAGAAGATTTAGAAGAAACAATAATTTTAGGAAATTATGAAATTATAGAAGATAAGAAACAAAATCTAGAGGTAGAAGTAGAAGATGAAGGACAAGAACAGGAAAACAAAATTATTCAGCTAGGTGAAATAAAAGCAGGAGACAATGAAATAGAATTTACAGCAGAAGAGGGTAAACATTATAAACTAAGAATGTACATAAAATATGATTTAGATACAAATACATTACAAACTGAAATAGATAATATTGGAAATATTACAGAAGAAAAAGATTTAAGCTTAATTGAAGATTATAATTTTGAAATATCAAATATAGAAACATTTAGGAATAAAAATGATAATTTAGAAAAAGCAGATGAATTTGATATAGGAGAAACTATAGTAATTAAATTTGACAGTACAAATATAACACAATATATACCAGAAAAAGCAGTTATCAATGGTAAACTTTGTGAACTTTCACAAGAAGGAAATAATTATGTAGCAAATGCAGAAGGTCTAAAAGATACAGGAAATCAAACAGTAAATATAGAAAAAATTATATTAAATAATGGAAAAACATTTGAAGTAAATAAAGAAGTACAAGTAAATATTATAAAAAAAGCACCAACAGTTGAGAGTTTTAAAGGTAGAGAAAATTTAGAAATCAAGATTATTGATGTTATGCTTCAAATAAGAGATGATAATAAATCTATAACTAATTTAACAGCAAAATTATTTGATGAGAATGATAATGAAGTTTCAAGAGATGATATAACTGCAAAATTAAATGATTCAAATTTACAAGAAATAGAAAATGATGGACAAGTTTTAAATGTTTATAATATAATGGCAAATTTAGAAACAAAAAATATGCCAATGGCAAATAAATACAAAATAAAATTATTTGCAAGCTATTGTTTACTTGAAAATAATGAAGATTATACAGTTACAGATAAATTGATAGAAGAACATGAATTAGAAGCATTACCAATAGTAAATATACAAAATGTAGAAGTATCAAATAAATATCCAGAAAAAGGAGAAAATATTGAATTAACCTACAAGATTGAAACAAATAAAGAAGCATCAGAATTAAAAGGAATTACAATAAATAACTTAAAATGTAAAACTACAAGTGATGTTGATGAAGATGGAAATATAACATATTCTGCAATAATAGAGGCAGGAGATAAAGCAGGTATATTAGAAATTAATACAACTGAATTTTCATTTGAACATAATTTAACAGCAAAAGTAGAACATCAAACACAAGTAGATGTGTTAAAAACAAGACCAACAAGTGAAGCATTTTTGCAAGAAGATGATATAGAAAATAATAGTGTAACATTAACAGCTAATATTATTGACCCAGATAAAGCACTTATAAGCGGAAAAGCAGACCTAGTAAAAGATGATACACAAGAAATAGTTGCAACAAAAGAATTCGATTCAGAAAATATTACATTTACAATAAATGATGTAGAATTAGATACTAAATATACATTAGTTGCAAAAATGACTTATGACAGAGATACTAACACAATTGAAGAAGAAACAAATAAAAACTATGTAGAAGATGAAATATTTAGAAGAAGACCAATCCAACTGATTGCAGATTATGAGCTAGAAATAAGTAATATAAAAACTTATAATGAACAAAAAGAAACAAAATACTTTGCAAAAGGAGAACAAGTAATTGTTGGATTTAACAGCTCAAATAAAACAGAATTTTATCCAGTAAAAGCAGTTATAAATGGGGTAGAATATGAATTACAAAAACAAGGTGAAGAATATAGAGCTAAAATACAAGGAGAAAATAAATTTGGACCAAGAGATATAACAATTGAAAAAGTAATATTAAGTAATACTAAAGGTTTAGACTTAACTGAGAATAACAAAACAAAAGTAGGAACATTAAAATATAAGCCAACTGTTACAAAATTTGCTTATGCAGAGCAAGAAAATAATGTAATTGAAGTAAGTTTCCAATTAAATGATGATGATGAAACAATAACAGGAGGAAATATAATAATAACAGATGAAAATGGAACTGAAATAAAAAGAGAAACTTTAACAGATGCTTCAAATGGAATCAGCTTTAATAAAGGAACAAGTGAAGAATATATAATAAAAGTAATAGCAGACTATGACTTAGATACAAATGCAATTACAACAGGTGAAAATGAATATCAAAATCAAGAGCTATTAGTAGAAGAAATAAATATAAGTACAGAACGTTTATTTGAAATGAAAGATATTACAGGAGTTACATTATATAGAGGTGTTGGAGAAAGTACAGAAGAAGTTTCGAGTATAAGAGAACAAGACTTAAATGATTTAAATAACTACATAGTAAAAGTTCAAATGAAAGAAATGCCAACATTTTATTCAGAAATTGAAGAATATAAAATAGAAGATGATAAATTAAAATTTGTTTTAGATTATGATAATTTAGTTCAATATGAAAATGGAAAAAAACAAAATAAACTAACAGTAACTTATGGAGATATGAAAGATGGAGTAGCTGGAAATAAAAGTATTAAATCATTATTACAAGAAATGGAAGCAAATCCAGATGGAACATTTGAACTATCACAAGATTATGATTTTTCATCTATACAAGACAATACAAATACGATTATTGCAACAGAATTTAGGGGAACTTTAAATGGAAATGGTCATAAAATAACAGGATTATCAAAACCATTATTTAATACTCTTGAAAGTGCAAATATACAAAATCTAATATTAGAAGATGTAACTTTAACTAAAACAGGAAATCAAGGAGCTATAGCAAATGTTGCAACAAACACAACAATTAAAAATGCACATATAAAAAACTTAACATTTACAACAAGTATAAATAAATCAGGAGGCTTAGTAGGTGAACTAAATTCAGGATGTACAATAGAAGAATGTAGTGTTACAAACTTTAAAATAACTCTAAATCATATAAGAGTTGGTGGAATTGTAGGAAATATTACAGGAAGTACAATAAGAAACTGTTATACACAAGGAACAATAAATTCTATAACTTCTAAAGATGGAATTAGTGGAATTGTTGGAAATGGAGAAAGTGCTGCAACTTCAACAATAGAAAACTGTATATCAAAAGTTGAATTTTTAAATAATACAAGAGCAAGTAATAATGGAGGAATAATAGGACTTGCAATAAATGCTAATGTGGTGTTAAAAAATAATGTAAGCTTAAACACAGGAACAGGAATTAACAAGGTACATGGTTCAACTATTCATTCAACATCTACAAATAACTATGAATTAGAAGAATCAGAACTAATATCAAATGCTTCAGGAGATAGAGTAAAAATAGTTTCAAAAGATGATTTAACACAAGATTTCTTCAAAAATAGTGCAAACTTTAATGAAGATATATGGGATTTATCAAATGTTTCTTATGATAATATTCCTAAATTAAAAAATGATGACCCAAGCAAAGAAGAAGAAACATTAAAACAAGAAGATAATCAACTATATATTCCAGAATATAATAGAATAAAAGACAACCTAGGATTTTCAAAAACAAAAGAAAAAGCATATCATAATATACAAAAACTAATGCCATTTTATGATTCAAAATATTTAGTAGTAGATGGATCAAAAATAGCAGAAGATGATATATTAAATACAAAAGTTATAAAATACATATTACCTTATGATAATGAAGGAAAATTAGTAACTTATGTAACATCTGAAGATTATCAAAAGATTAAAAAAATAAAAATATTATTTAAAGATAATACTGTAAATGAATATAATGTAAACTTTAAGGAGCTTAAACAAAATATTGTAATTCATGATATAGATGGATTAGACTTAATGTATGCTTATAATAATTACACAATAAAACCAGATGCAAATACTATAAATACTATAGTAGAATATATAAATGGAGTAGACTATACAGCAACTTTAGATCCGCTTACAACTGCAGCAGATAGTAGACTATATAAAGACCATTATAATGAAACTATGAAAGCACAGGCTCAAAATATAGCAATGCAATTATTGCAAAATGATGAAAACG
Source organism: Clostridia bacterium (assembly GCA_022794055.1). Classification (GTDB taxonomy): domain Bacteria; phylum Bacillota; class Clostridia; order TANB77; family CAG-508; genus CAG-269. Next base: position 34,470 of record JAAWEA010000026.1, on the reverse strand, counting down.
GTTTATTAGTACTAGATAACAATATATTAAAAAATAAAATAAAACAAGAATTGATAAATAGTGGTAAAATAAATAGAATATTATATGGATACAACTATTATTATAGATGGTATAACTTTGAAATTGGAGGAACTAAGGTTTCAGATATTATGCTATTTGAAGGTGAAATGTTCTCAAAAGCTATGACAATTGATAATCTAGTAAATGAGGTACTTTCAGGAAATATAGCAACAAACAATACAGCAGGTTTTTATAATAATAATATTAGTAAATATACTGGAAGTTCAAATCTTGGATATTTCTTAGATTTTATTATAAATAAAATTGGTGGATATGAGGATGTAAATGATTGGTTTACAGAATTTTTCCCAACTAAAGGAATTTTAGCAGAAATAACAGTGGATGATAGACCAGATTTACAATATCGTGCTTGGTGCCAAATGAAAAAATACTCAAACTTTATACTTCCATTAACTACATTGCCTAAAGATGCAGGATATATTATATCTGGACCAGCACAATTACAAGTTGGGGCTTTAAGAGTTTATAATAAAGATCCTCAAACTGAAGCTGGTAGAAAAGCAATTGAAAATATTGTAAAACAACATTGTGCACTTGTAAAAAGACAATTTACTACATTAGCAGGAACATTTGATTCAGAAAGATGGAATAATTATTGTATTATGGTTTATGATTGCTGTAAAGTAATTACAGGTTATAAAACTAGTTATATACCAGGTACTAATATTCCATTAGGAACACATGCTGTTTATACAACATGTAAAGTGGGAACAACAGAACCATTCCACAAAAACTTTAATGAAGCAGTAGGAGCATGGCAATATGGATCTGCTGCTGGTGTTGGAAATACTGCAGGATTCTTGTGGTTTATAGCAACACCTGGATTAACTAATTATGATACTTGGACACATGAATATCAACATGCTTTAGCTGATAAAATAATGCTATTCCAACGTGGTACAAGATTACAATTAGAAGCATATACAGAAGGAAATGTAGAACAGCGTCAAGTATGGAGTAATAATGCAATTGAGGGATATGATGTAGGACCATATTATTTTAATCTTGCATTTACATTAAATAAAGAAGCTCTTGTAACTCAGAATTTAACACCTGAGAGGATCAATACAAGAGAAAAATTGGAGAACTATTATAAAGGACAGCAAAATGCACTGGATTTATTAGACTATGTTTCAGCTAAAGCCTTTATACAATTGACACCAGAAGAACAATCAAAGATAGCAACAAGAATGTCTCAATCAGGGGCTTGGAGTTCATGGGGAACAATAACTGCACAACAAGCAGAAGATATGAATCTAACAACACTTGAATCATTGTGGGATAATAGAATTATTTTAAGACCTAATAATGCTTGGGGAGTTAGTGTAAGAGGTTTAGTACCTATTACTGGTATTGGGGCAAATGATTATGGTTATGAATCTGTATGGGTAACTCGTTGGTATATTGGACATAATGATAATGGACAGGCAGATGCTTTATCTGTAAAACGTAATCTTTTTGAAATGCTAGGATATGGTGGAGTAGATGGATATGTTATGTATGGAAGCCGCCAAAGTAAAACTGATTTAGATGCAATACAAAAAATAACAAAATCGGTAACTGGCAAAGAAATGAATTGGAAAGAATATAAATTAAGTAGATATGCAGAAATTGAAAGCAAATTGGATAATAAATATATAAATGCAGACTTTATGATTGAAAAATTTACTGAAGCATTACAAGCAGATGCAAGGGGTAATAACAGGAATATTACAGCAGCTACAAACCTTAGAAAAATATATTATCATTATTTGAAAAGAGCAACAAATGATTTTGTTACTGATCCACTTGGTACAGATTTACAAATGACACATATTACAACAGCACAAGAGTTAATAGAAAAAATAAATGCAAATCCTTATGGTTACTATATTTTAGATAATGATATAGATTTTACTGGTATAACAAATGTTGTTACAAGTACTTTTATGGGTAAATTAGATGGAAATGGACATAAAATAATTGGAAATACAAACTCAATATTCCAAAAAATAAGATTTGGTTATGTTAAAAATCTAAAATTTGAAGGAACTAATATTCCAAAAGATATAACTAATATAGGTATTTTGGCAAAACAAACACAATATAGTATTTTAGAAGATATTGATGTAAAGAATGTAAAAATAAATTTTGCTGGAAGAAATGATTTAAGTGTAATAGGTGGTGCAGTTAGTGTATCTACTTATACAAATTGTAATGTAGAACATACAGTAACTCAAATATCAAGTAAAGAAGATTTTCTAAAAATACAAGAAGATTCAAGCGGAATATTTAATATAACAAGTGATATTGATTTTGCAGGATATACTTCTACTTCTAATGCAGTTATTACTGAAACATTTACAGGAAAGATACAAGGAAATGGACATACAATTTCAAATCTAAACAATTTAAGTTTATTTGCAAACTTTAGAGGAACAGTTGAAAATTTGAATATAAGTAATTTTACAAATACAAGTGCAGGTAGAGGAAATGGGGACTTTGTTACAGCATTTACTCAAGAATCGTTTACAGCTACATTTAAAAATATGAAGTTTGATAATATAACATTGTCAGGAAGAAATAATGTGGCAGTTATTACAGGTATGGATGGTAGAGAAAATGCAAATTCTGTATTTGAAAATATATCTGTAAAAAATTCAAATGTTACTGGAACAGGAGTTTATGTATCAAATTTTGCTGGTAGAAAATATGGTGGATTGATTAAAAATGTTTATGTTCAAGGAACTCTTAATGTTACTGGAACAGAAAATGGAGGACTTGTTGGAGCAATGCAACAAGGTGGAACGATTGAAAATGTAATTACTGATGTAGATATTATAAAATCAAGTAATTCATGGAGCAATATTGCTAATAGTGTATTTAATGCATCTTTTATTGGAAATATTTATAATTCACCAAAGGTTAATAATTGTATCGCTTTTGGAAATATGACAGGTTATACAGATAATTCGGGAACTAAATTTGCACCTTATAAGTTTACTGGTGCAGCAGAGAGCCAAGTTATTGCATGTTTGACTAATTGCTATGAAGTTGATGAAGAGGTTGGATTTAGTCGTGTTTCTAATAATACAGATGGAAAATTAAATTCAATTTCTAAATCAAGATTAAATGCAGACTTTTATAAGAGTTTAGGATTTGATGAGGAATTTTGGAATTTGAATAGTTTGACAGATAAGGGGTATCCTCAATTAAAATAGACTATTTTAATAAATTTTTAAAGAAATCTAACAGTTAAATGTTAGGTTTCTTTAATTTTACCACAGGCTATTTTTGTGCCAGAATTTCCGACTTGGTTGAGTAGTGAAATCATCAGGAAGATTGTGAATAATAATAACTTTATTTATTATATCTTTTTATTTTCTTTAAAAGTAACAATTTCATTTATTTTTGGGTATATTTTGCCACCTTTTAAATGTTTAAAGCATTATGAACATCTCTAATAATATTATATTCATTAAATTAAGTAATGTGTTTTTTCATTTAGGGCAAAAAATTTTATTAATTCTTTTCCATATAGCTAAATTGGAAAAAAGTTATAAATTTTTAAAAATTTAATATACTTAAATATCAAATAAGTAAGAGGTTATTAAAAATGAAAGAAGAATATAAGTTTTTATTTAATGATAAAACTCCATATCAATTACAGGTAGGAAATTTAATAGTAGGAATGAAGTATTCTAATAATAAGAAGATTGAAGAATGTGTATTAAATATTTTAAAACAAAAGTTTCAAAAGTAAGTTAATGTGTAATTTTGAAGTAGTAGAATTTAATTATAATTGATTATAGTTTCACACATTAAATAATAAAAAATGGGGGAAAAAATTAATGCCTGGAAGAAAATCAAAATATTATTCAGAAGATTCAAATACAAATATATCTAAAAGTTGGTCAGTTGCAATATATATAAGACTTTCACAGGAGGATAGTGATAATGGAGAGGACAAGCAAGAAAGTAATAGTATTACAAGTCAAAAAGCATTATTGAATGAATTTGTTAATGAACATATAGATTTGAATATTTATGACACTTATGTTGATGATGGATATACAGGAACAGATTTTAATAGACCAGGATTTCAAAAGTTACTAGAAGATATGAGAAGTGGTAATATAAACTGTATTTTAGTTAAAGATTTATCAAGACTGGGAAGGAATTATATAGAAGTTGGAAATTATATAGAGCAAATATTTCCATTATTTAATGTTAGATTTATTGCTATAAATGATAATGTGGATAGTTTTATAAATCCTACAAGTACTAATACAATATTAGTCCCATTTAAGAATTTGATAAATGATGAATATGCACGTGATACATCAATAAAAATTAAATCAGCATTAAATGGTAGAAAGAAAAAACGGAGAATTTGTAGGAGCATTTCCATCTTATGGTTATATAAAAAATCCAGAAAATAATCATAAACTAATAGTAGATGTAGAAGCTGCTAAAATAGTAAAAAAAATTTTTGATTGGAAAGTAAATGAAGGACTAGGAAATTTAAGTATTTGTCATAGATTAAATGATATGGGAATACTAAATCCAACAGGTTATAAAAAGAAAAAACTAAATCAAAATTATAATAATGCAGGAATTATGAAAGAAGATTATTCTTGGTGTCCATCTACAGTTAGAAATATTTTAAAAAATGATATTTATATAGGTAATGTTACACAAGGTAAAAGAAGAGTAAAAAGTTATAAAATTCACAAGGTTGAGAATGTACCAGAAAATGAGTGGATTACAGTGGAAAATATGCATGAGCCAATTATAGATAAGGAATTATTTGAAAAAGCACAAGGATTAAGAAAGATAGATACTAGAGTACAAAGTAGTGGAATTTTAAGTATGTGGGCAGGAGCTTTAAAATGTGCAGATTGTGGAAGAGCAATGCATAAAAAATATTGTAAAAATAAAACTGGAACAGTCTATGAATATTATATTTGTAGTACATATAGGAAAAAATCAAAAAATCTATGTACAAAACATACTTTAAAAGTAGAAGAACTAGAAAATGCAGTTTTAGAAACAATTAAATTACATATAAAGTTATTTGTAGATACTGAAATTTTATTACAACAAATAAATGATTTTAATGCTGAGAAAGTAGCAAATGACAGTATAGAAAATATAAAACAATCTAAGAAGAAGGAGATAGAAAGAGTAAATAATTTAAAAAGATGTTTATATGAGGACTGGAAGAGTGAATATATAACTAAAGAAGAATATTTTGAGTATAAACAGCAATATGAAAAAGATATTGATAGAATAAGAGAAGTAATGGCTAATTTGGATAAACAAAATGAGAAGCAAATAGAAACAGTGAATGCAAATAGTTTGTGGATAGAAAATTTTAAGGTGCATAAAAATATAACTGAATTGGATAGAGATATTATTAAAGAACTTATTGATTATATTGAAGTTCATGAAAATAAAAAAATTACTATTCATTTTAAATTTATGGAGCGATTAAATGAAGTTACTAAATATTAAAAAGTGAAATTTATGGCGATAAAATACACCAAGGAGGTGGTGTTGCAGCACCTGTAGGAGGTCAAGTATTTAGTGAGATTTTGCCATATTTAGAGGTAAGTCAAGGAAATCAAGAAGAAATTGAAGCTGTAGAACAAGTAAATGTACCGAAAGTGGAAGGAATGAACATTCTAGAAGCACAAAAGATAGTAAAAGAGTTAGGATTAGAGCTAAAGATTGAGAATGACTCAGAAGAATTAGATAAAGAAAATACATTTATAAATGAACAAATACCAAAAGAAGGAGTTACAGTAAATAAAGGAAGCAACTTATATGTAAAATAATGGCCTACATGTAGATGTTACCAATTAAGACATTTGGTCGAATTAATGATACTTATAGATATATTAGTATAACTGGGATAAAATTGAAAAAACTAAAAAAACTCTATACAAAACTAAAAAATAGTTATATAATATAAAAAAGTCAGAATTAAGATTTTGTACACAGTGGAAACTGTTACAAAATCTAACTTCTGCTATAATTATCTTCTACAGAAATTTATCATACCATGATAAATTTCCTAGAATATAAAAAATTGTGTCTAAAATTTTAGACATAAAACATAAAAATGAAGGGATGATTCTAATGGAATTAAAGAAAATAGTATTAGGATTAGAAGGAATTAAAGCAAAAGGAAATTTAGACCTAGAAATAGAAGGAATTGAAAATAATTCAAAAGAAGTAAAAAAAGGCTATATGTTTATTGCAATAAAAGGATTTTCCACAGATGGTCATCAATATGTGGAAAATGCTATTGAAAATGGAGCAATTGCTATTATGGTTGAAGAAGGATGCGATTTAAAATCACTTAAGATACCAGAAGAAGTAACTATCTTGGTAGTAAAAGATACAAGAGTTGCACTTGCAAGGTGTTCTTGCAACTTTTATGGGAATCCATCATTAAAGTTTAAACTAATTGGTGTTACAGGAACAAAAGGAAAAACAACAACAACTTTTATGATTAAAGAAATATTACAAAAAGCTGGTAAAAAGGTTGGATTAGTAGGTACTATAGGTGTATTTATAAATGATAAACAAATAAGAGGAAATGATAGAACAACTCCAGAAAGTTTAAAATTACAAGAAATTTTTAAAGAAATGGTTGATGCAGGTGTAGAAGTAGTTATTATGGAAGTTTCTTCACAAAGTTTGAAACTACACAGAGTAGAAGGCTGTAAATTTGATATTGCAGTATTTACAAATCTTGCAGAAGATCATATAAGTGCTAATGAACATCCAAATATGGAAGATTATTTTAATGCAAAATTAAAACTATTTGAAATGTGCAGAGTTGGAATTGTTAATAGTGATGATTTACATTCTGCTAAAATTCCAAGACTATTTCCAGATAATGATATAGTAACTTATGGAATTGATAATTATGCAAATGTTTTAGCAAAAGATATTACAATAACAAATGCTTATGTAGATTTTAGAGTAAAAATTACTGATAGAAATGAAAGAGTAAAAACAGGAATACCAGGAAGGTTTAGTGTATATAATTCTTTAGCAGCTATTTGTGTAGCACAAAAATTTGGAATTGATAGTGAAACAGTAAAACAAGCATTAGAAGAAGTAAGAGTACCTGGAAGATCAGAATTAGTTGATAATAAAATGGGATTAACAATTATGATTGACTATGCTCATACACCAGCAAGTCTGCAAAATATATTAGAAGCATCTAAATGTTATACAAGAGGAAAGATTATTTCAGTATTTGGATGCGGAGGAGATAGAGACCCTATAAAAAGACCAATTATGGGAGAAATTTCAGGAAAGATTGCAGAATATACAATTCTATGTGAAGATAATCCAAGGACAGAAGATGCAAACAAAATTATAGCAGAGATTGAAGAAGGAGTTAAGAAAACAAAGGGAAAATACGAAATTGTATTTGAAAGAGAGAAAGCAATTGAAGCCGCAATAAAAATGGCAAATAAAAATGATATTGTTGTTATTACAGGAAAAGGACATGAAAGATATCAAGAAAGAAATGGAGTAAAATATCCTTTAGATGAAAGAGCTGTAATAAAAGAAGTAACAGACAAGATGGCAGAACATAAGAAAAAATAGAAATAGAAAGGTTTGATATAATTGGATTTAGAGATAAAAGTATTGTTAATAACATTTGTAATTTCAGTAATATGTGGTCTAATGACAATACCAATATTGAAAAAACTAAAAGTTGGTCAAATTGAAAGAGAAGAAGGACCAGCATCTCACTTAAAAAAACAAGGGACTCCTACTATGGGAGGAATAATTATAATAATTTCTATAATTATATCTGTAGTAGGAACTTGTGCATTCCTTTTTTTAACAGGAAATGAAGAGATAGGGAAAAGACTTTTACCATCATTACTTATAACAATTGGATTTGGAATGATAGGTTTTATTGATGATTTTAAAAAGCTGGTTCTAAAAAATACAGAAGGTTTAAAGCCTAGTTATAAAATGTTAGGGCTTTTAGTTATAGCCACTGCTTATGTTCTATTTTTAATTCAGGGATTAAAAATAGGAACAGATACATATATACCAATATTAAAAACTTATGTGAATATACCAGTATATGTATATTTGCCATTGGCTATTTTGGTTATATTAGGAACAACAAATGCTTTCAATCTTACAGATGGGATTGATGGTTTATCTTCTAGCATTTGTGTTATTGTAATTACTTGTTTAACAGTAATTGGAATTAGTAATCAAATCTATGAAATATCAATATTTGGAAGTATTGCAATAGGTGCAACACTAGGATTCTTGATGTTTAATATTCATCCAGCTAAAGTTTTTATGGGAGATACAGGTTCTCTTATGTTAGGTGGTATTATTTCAGCATTAGCATTGTATTTAAAAATGCCACTATTATTAATCTTAATAGCTATTATCCCTGTATTAGAAACTTTATCTGTTATAATGCAAGTTGCATATTATAAAAAGACTGGAAAAAGAATTTTCAAAATGGCACCTTTGCATCATCACTTTGAATTATCTGGATGGAAGGAAAATAAAGTGGTGATAGTTTTTTCATTAATAACTTTTGCTGTTTGCTATATAGGATTAAAAATTGTATAAAAGCCAATTAGGAGGATTATAAATGGCAAAAAAAGAAAGAAACTTTTCAAGGTTCTTAAATAACCCAATTGATTTTACATTAGTAATAACAATATTATTGCTTTTAGGAATAGGGTTAGTTATGATATTATCTGCAAGTTCACCTTCAGCTCTTTCAGAAAGTGGAAATAGTTATGCTTATTTTTCTAAACAATTAATATTTGCAGTATTAGGAATTATTGCTATGTCAATTATTTCTAAAATAGATTATCGTTTTTATCAAAAATTTTATAAACATTCTTGGTGGTTGTCTATTATATTATTAGGAGCAGTTCTTGTAATAGGGGATACTAGAAATGGAGCTAAAAGATGGATTTTTGTTACAGAAACATTATCTATCCAACCATCAGAAATTGTTAAATTTTTAATGATTGTTTTTTATGCAGGAGTACTTGTAAAAAATAGAGACACTCTTTCTTTATATGGAAAGGGGTTAATAAAAAATATTGCATTTTTAGCACCTATTATAGGATTGCTATTATTGCAACCTCATCTTAGCGCATCTATTGTTATTATAGGTATTGTATGTATTATAATGATAGTTGCTGGATGTAAATTTAAACACTTTTTGTTAACAGGACTAGGGCTAGGACTTCCAGGTTTGGCTGTACTAATTGCTATTGAACCATATAGATTACAAAGATTTTTAACATTCTTAAATCCATGGGCAGATGCAACTAATACAGGTTGGCAAGTAATACAAAGTTTATATGCAATAGGATCAGGAGGATTATTTGGAGTAGGACTTGGAGATAGTAAACAAAAATATTTATACATACCAGAACCACATAATGATTTTATTTTTTCTATATTAGCAGAAGAAATAGGGTTTGTGGGGTGTACAATTGTTTTAATATTATTTGCAGTATTTATATGGAGAGGTGTACTAATTGCTATGAAAGCACCAGATATGTTTGGAAGTTTAGTAGCTATTGGAATTACATCATTAGTAGCAATTCAAGCAATTATAAATGTTGCTGTTGTTACATCATCAATGCCAGTTACAGGAATGCCTTTACCATTTTTTAGCTATCGGAGGTACAGCGCTCTTTATATTACTGTGTGAAATGGGAGTTTTGCTCAATATTTCAAGAGCAGGAGCAAAATGATGGAATGTTGTATATAAAGAAGTTTGTAGGAGAAGAATATGAAAGTTATTATTGCTGCAGCAGGAACTGCAGGTCATATTAACCCAGGTTTAGCAATTGCTAATAAAATAAAAGAGGAAAATAAAGAAGCAGAGATTGTTTTTATTGGAACAACAAGAGGGCTAGAAAATGATTTAGTTCCAAGAGCTGGATACCAATTAAAAACAATTGATGCCTATGGTTTAAGTAAAAAAATTAGTATAGATAATATAAAGAAGATATGTAAAACTTTAAAAGGGTATGGAGAAGCGAAGAAAATTATAAAAGAGTTTAAACCAGATGTTGTAATTGGTACAGGTGGTTATATTTGTGGAGCAACTATTTTTTCAGCACATAATTTAGGAATACCAACTATATTACATGAAAGTAATGCTTTTCCAGGTAAGGCAGTAAAAATGCTTGCTAAGAAAACAGATACTATTCTAATTTCTTTTGAAGATGCCAAAAATAGAATAAAAAATGCTAAAAACATTGTTTATACTGGCACACCAGTTAAGATACAAAAGAAAAATTATGATAGTAATAAAAGAAAAGAAATTATAAAAAAAGTAGGATTAGTCGATAATATGCCAATTGTTTTAATTTTTGGTGGAAGTCAAGGGGCACAAAAAATTAATGAAGCAATACTAGGAATATTAAAAGACAGTCTAAATAGAGATTATCAAATTATTTGGGCTACAGGTCCAAAACAATATGATATTATAAAATCAAAATTAAAAGAGTGTAATAAAGATATTGAATATATAGAAAATGCAAAAATTACACCATATATTTATAATATGGAAGAAATTATGAATGTTTCTAATTTGATTGTGGCTAGAAGTGGAGCTATGACAATTACAGAAATATCAAATTTAGGAAGACCATCAATTTTAGTACCATTACCAAATGTTAGCAATAATCATCAGTTATATAATGCTAAAGTTTTAGAAAAAGTTGGAGGTGCTAAAATTATATTAAATGAAAAATTAAATAGTAATGAATTAGATAAAGAAATTAAAGATATTGTACTAAATAGAGATAAAGAAATGGAAATGTCAAAATCAGCTTTAAGAATTTCAAAAACTGATGCAGAAAGTAAAATATATGATGAAATTTTAAAAGTAATTAGGGAGAAAAAGAATGTTTAAAAGTGTAAAGACAAAAGTTATAATTGTTTCAGTTTTAACTGGTTTAATATTAATAGGGAGTTTAAGCTTTTTATATTTAAATTCTATATTACACTTAAAAGATATTGTAAATGAGCAAAATATAATGAATTTATCATCAGAAATTCAAAATATGACAAAGTCAGCTTGCTTATATGTTGCTATTATAATAGGGGCATTTTTATTGAGTTCTATATTAATTTCTATTTATTTATCACGATTTGTTATTTGCCCTAAAAATAAATTTATAAAAAGTGATGAAAGAACAGAATTAAAGCACAAACTAAATGAAGTTTCATCTAAAAAAAATCAAATAGAAACAATCTTATTACACATGACAGATGGAATTATTGCATTTAATATGGAAGGTGAAATAATACTGATAAATTCAGCAGCGAAGAAATTTTTGAGTATTAGCCCAGAAGACAATAATTTCTATGATATTTTTGGAAAATTTCAATTAGATATAAATATGGAAAAAGTTATTTATTTGGAAAGTTGGACTTCTACAGAACAAAGAATTCAAGTTGGTGATAAATATGTAAAGGTATTGTTTGCACCTTTTAAAAATGAAGAGGATAGACCAGATGGAGTTATTGCTGTTATACAAGATATTACAGAACATGTAAAATTGGATAGTATGCAGAAGGAATTAGTTGCAGATGTATCACATGAATTAAAGACACCTATTACATCTATTATGGGATATGCGGATTCTCTTTTAGAAGGTGGATATGATGAAGAAACACAAACTAAATTTTTAAATGTTATTGCAACTGAATCTAGGAGAATGGCAAGACTTGTTACTGATTTATTAACATTATCTCGATATGATACACAAAAAAATAATACTAATAAAGAGGTTTTTGATTTAGGTGATTTAGTAAGAAGATGTCAAGAAAAATTAGCGATTGAAATTAAGAAAAAAGGACATATAGTTAGTTCTTTTGTTACAGCAGATGTTCCTCCAGTTTATGCAGATAAAGATGACATAGAAAGAGTGTTATTAAATATAATGACAAATAGTATTAAGTATACATTGGATAGAGGAGAAATAAAAATTTATGTAGGTTTTGTATATAATGATGCTTATGTTAAAATTTTTGATAATGGAATTGGGATTCCAGAGGAAGATTTGAATAGAATTTTTGAGAGATTTTATCGTGTTGATAAAGCTCGTACTAGAGAAATGGGTGGAACTGGTTTAGGTCTTTCTATTGCTAAGGAAATTTTAGATAAGAATGGTGGAAGTATAGATATTAAAAGTAAGGTTGGAGAGGGAACAGAGGTTGTTATTCGTATTCCAACAAAACAATAAAATTTTTTGAGTTTAATTAAAAAAAGAACCTAAAAGAATTAAGATATTTTAGGTTCTTTTTTATATTCTATATAAAATTATGTTCTACAGAAATATTCAAAGAAATTTTTCATAAATAAAAATTTCTAGATACATAAAATATAGTAATTGTTATTATCTAGTTAATGATAATAAACGGGCTTTTGTTTGAAGTTCTTGAACTAATTTATTGTATTCTCTTAGGTGAGTTGAATTAGTAAATAGTATTTGGTTATTTTCTAAATCCCAACTATCTTTATGTTCTAATAGGTAATCATAAGTTGCGATAAGTTTATCAAATAATTCCATAATCTTATCCTTTGTATTACTCATTGTTTCTTTTTCTTTTGCTAATGTTTTTGATAAATTACCTATCATTAATTCATTATATAAGTCTACATATTTTGCTGATAATCCTTCTTTTTCTATCTCTTTTTTGATAGTTTCCTCAGATGACATTTCAATAAGAGTATTTACACTATTTTCAATATTTGTTCTTATTTGTTGAACTTCACTTTTTCTTTCTTCTAATTTGTCTTTCGCAACAGCACCTTGAATATTTGATGTTTTTGCTGATTCTTCTGTAATTAATTTGATTGTATCTGAGTATTTTTGTAAATAGCTTTTAATAGTTTTTTCAACTTTTGAGTAATTTCCAGATGTTTTTATTTCTGTGTTAAAATCATCCTTTCCTAATGTTTTTTTACTTAATGTTGTTAATTCTGCATTTAATAAAGATTTTTGGCTGTAATCTTTATATACGTTAAATCCTACATATCCTAATACTGCTATAACAACAATTACTACTAAAGCGACTATTCCTTTGATAGCCTTTTGGCTATTGCCTTTTTGAACTTTTTCTTCCATTTTTATAACCTCCCCACACAATTATAATACTTATTTTTTATAAAAACAATAGTAAAAAAAAAATTAATGTTGCTATTTAGAAAAAATGAGTCTAGTACATTACTAAATAAGATTTTTATAAATATAATTAAGTTTTTTGAAAAAACCAAAACTTAAATAAATATTTTTATTGATAAATATATAAATTTAATGTATAATGTTAAGAGATTACAAAAGTTGAGAAGTAGGAGATTGATATAAATGAATGCAAAAATTAAAGATATGATAGAATGGATTTATTGTATAGTAATAGCTGTTGTTTTAGCATTGTTATTTAGATATTTTATAGGGACACCAACAATAGTACAACAAGTATCTATGAAGCCTACATTAATAGAAGATCAAAGATTATGGCTAAACAGATGGGGAAGAACTACAAAAAAAATGCCCCAAAGATATGATATTATTACATTTGAAGCACCTAGTAGAACAAACTATAATTATAATGAAATAGATCAAACAAATCCAATTGCTAAATATGAAGAGAAAAAAGGACTTTGGAAAAGATTTACATATTATGTATTAGAGATAAAAAAAGATAGTTATATCAAAAGAGTTATAGGGTTACCAGGAGAGCATATAGAAATAAAAGATGGTAAAGTTTTTGTAAATGGTGAAGTATTGAAAGAAGACTATTTGCAACCAGGAATTGTAACAGATAGTTTAGTATATAAAGACTTTATAGTCCCAGAAAATTGTGTATTTGCAATGGGAGATAATAGAAATCATAGTACAGATTGTAGAGAATTTGGATGTATTCCATTAGAAAAAATTGAGAGTAAAGTATGGATTCGTATTTGGCCATTAAGTTTATGGGGAAAAGTAAAATAAGGTGATAAAATGTTTGACAATATATTAGGAAATGAAAAAGTAAAAGAATTATTAGTTCAAGCAAATCAAAGCAAGAAAATATCTCACAGTTATATGTTTATTGGAACAGAAGGAATTGGGAAAAAGATGATAGCAAAAGAATTTGCTAAAATGATTTTATGTACTGCTGAGAATCAATATTGTGGGAAATGTAAATCTTGTATAGAATTTAATACAAATAATAATCCTGACTTTAAGATTATAGAACCAGATGGAAATAGTATAAAGATTGAGCAAATAAGAGACTTTCAAGCAAAAGTACTAGAGAAGCCTATCATATCTGGAAGAAAAGTATATATTATAAATGATAGTGATAAAATGACAAAAGAGGCTCAAAATTGCTTACTTAAAACTTTGGAAGAACCACCTGAGTTTATAACAATTATTTTAATTGCTTCAAACGAAAGTAGTTTTTTAACTACTATTAAATCAAGATGTATGATAATTCATTTTGATAAAATTTCGAGTAGTAAAATTGAAAAGTTTTTAGAGGATAATTATCAAACTAAAATTGATAGTCCAACTATGATTCAGGCTTTTCAAGGTAGTATTGGAAAGGCAATACAATTAAAAGAAAAGAAGGAACAATATGAAAAAATAGAAGAAATATTATATAATTTAGAAAAAATGGATAAAGTAGATATTTTAAATAAGGCAGAAGAATTATATAAAGCAAAAGATGAAAAAAATGAAATATTAGAGTATATTAATGTAGTATTGTTAGAATTAGCTAAAAGATCAAGTAAATATGCTGATTGTATACCAATTGTTGAGGAAACAAAAAGGAGATTTCAATATAATGCAAATTATGATATGAGTATTGATAATATGCTATTTCATTTCTGGGAACAAGTTAATTAAAGAGAGGAATAAGAGATTTGAAAAATATAATAGGAGTTAGATTTAAAAAATTAGGAAAGATATATTTTTTTAATCCAAAGGGATTAAGAGTAAAAAAAGGTGATAAGGTAATAGTAGAAACATCACAAGGAGAAGAATATGCAGAAGTATGGATTCCAAATAGACATGTAGAAGATGACAAGATTATAGAACCATTAAAAACTGTACTTAGATTTGCTACATATAAAGATAATAAGAGGCAGGAAGAATGCAGAAAAATAGAAAAGGAAGCATTCAAAGTTTGCCAAGAGAAAATAAAAGAACATAAATTAGAAATGGTATTAACAGAAGTAGAATGTAAATTTGATAATAGTAAATTATTATTTTATTTTACAGCAGATGGAAGAATTGATTTTAGGGATTTAGTAAGAGACTTAGCAGCTATTTATAAAACGAGGATTGAATTGAGGCAAATTGGTGTTAGAGATGATGTTAAGAGAATTGGTGGAAATGGTGTATGTGGTAGAGAGCTATGTTGCTGCACATTTTTAAGTGATTTTGAAGCTGTTTCTATTAAGATGGCAAAAGAACAGAATATATCATTAAATCCATCTAAGATATCAGGAAACTGTGGAAGATTAATGTGTTGCTTAAAGTATGAAAATGAAGTATATGAAGAAAAGTTGGAACGTTTACCTAATGTAGGAGCTATTGTAAAAACAGAAGATGGTCAAGGTGAAGTTGATAATATTGAAATTTTAAAAGAGAAAGTGCGTGTAAAATTTAAAAATGAAGAAGGTAACACATATAAGAAATATGATGTAAAGGATATTAAAGTAATTAAGGATATTGCTAAAGAACGAATAAACAAAGAAGAGGAAGAAAATAAAAAAGAACTAGAAGAATTAGAAAAGTTAGAAAAACAAGATAATGAAAATAAGAATAATGTGTCTTACTAATATTACAAATTAAAAATAAATAAGTATATAAAGTATTAGGAGGTGAAAAAAATGGCTTATAAAATTACAGATAAATGTATATCTTGTGGAGCATGTGCAGCAGAATGCCCAGTAGGGTGTATCTCACAAGGTGAGGAAAGATTTGTTATAGATGAATCTGCATGTATTTCTTGTGGTACATGTCAAGGTGTGTGCCCAGTAGAAGCACCAGAAGAAGCTTAAAAAGAGAGAGGGAAAAAGGGTCCAGGACAAAAATTCCCTTTTATTACATAAGAGGGAATTTTTGTCCTGGACCCTTTTTCCCATTTTAATCTATTTTAAATTTTAATCATATAATTTTTATTCTAAATGATAGAATCTATCATATCAGTTATCCAAAAATCAAAAATAGAAAGGAGAATAATGCCTAAATTAAACAGAAAATATTATAATTCTTCCTTCTTACATATTATGGTTCAAGGAATCAATAAGGAAGAAATTTTTAAAAATAGCATATATAAAAATTTATATAAAAAATTATTAAAACAAAATTCTAAGCAATATAATTTAAATCTATTAGCTTATGCTATTATGGATAATCATACACATATTTTGATATTTCATAATAATATAAAGAATGTTTCTAAATATATGTATCAAATAAATAAGGAGTATGCACAGATTTACAACAAATATGAAGAAAGAGTAGGATATGTATTTAGAGATAGATATAAATGTGAACAGATTACAGATAGGAAATATTTATATAATGCTTTAGCATATATACATTTTAATCCATATAGAGCAGGTATTGTAAAAAAATTATCTAGTTATAAATACTCATCATATAAAGAATTTATTTTAGGAGATGTAAGTAGAGAAAATATTTTACTTATATTTGATGAGGACAATTATAAACAAATATTTATCGATATTCACAAAAGATACTTTAAAAGAATAACTAATTATAATGAGTTTTATAAAGTAATAATAGAAGAATTTTTAGAAGAAAATAAATTTAAAACGTTAGAAGATATAAAAAAGAATAATAATAAGCTACTAAAATTAATTGAAAAATTGAAAATAGAATGTAAAATGACTAATAGTGAAATTTGTAAGATATTAAAATTGGGAAAGAACAGAATTACAAACTTAATAAAAAGTAATAAAGTATGAAAATATTAAAGAGGGAAAATTTGTCCTGGACCCATTTTCCCTCTTACTTTTTATTTATTTGTTATTTCTTCTAAATCTAAAAGTTCTTGCCATCTGCTGTCAACTTCTTTTTGGAATTCTTCAATCATCCATTCGTTTCCAGGGTTAAACATATGTTTAAATCTCTTTTGTGGTTTTAAGAATTCTTCAATTGGAAGTTTTTTTGCTGGTTTGTAATTTACATGATATACTCCATCTACAATTTCATATAAAGGCCAATAACATGTTTCTACTGCTAATTTGTTGATTTGCATTAGGTTTTCTGTTTGATAGTTCCAACCTCTTGGGCAAGGGGCTAAAACATTTAAGAATGTTGGACCTTCTGTATAAATTGCTTTTTCAGCTTTTTCATATAAATCTTTCATATTATTTATTGCAGCTGATTGTGCTACATAAGGTAAATGATGACCAGCTAAAATTTTTGTTAAATCTTTTCTAGGTTGCATTTTACCTGGAATTACTTTTCCAGCTGGTGATGTAGTTGTATCAGCAAACTGAGGTGTTGCTGATGAACGTTGAATTCCTGTATTCATGTATGCTCCATTGTCATAACATACATATACCATATCATGACCTCTTTCCATTGCACCTGACAATGATTGTAGACCTATATCATAAGTACCACCATCTCCACCAAAGGCAATGAATTTAGTGTGTTCATCTTCTGGCAATTTTCCTTGTTTTTTAAGTGATTTATATGCTGCTTCTACACCTGATAAAGTAGCTCCAGCTGATTCAAATGCTGTGTGGATAAATGAATCTGTCCAAGCAGAGTATGGATAAATAAATGTTGAAACTTCCATACATCCTGTTGCATTTGCTATTACTGCATGATCTTCTTCTTTTAAAGCTCTTAAAATATGTCTTGCTACAACTGGGGCACCACATCCAGCACACATTCTGTGTCCTTCTGTGAATCTTGAAGGCTTATTTGCAACAATTTCTTTAAAATTATATGCCATATTATTTAGCCTCCTTTCTTAAACCTAAGTATCTATAAGGATTGTCAATTTTTTCTGTTTTAACAATTTCTTGTAAATCTTCATAAACAGATTTTATATCATTTTCAGTAGTATCTCTACCACCAATTCCATATACATAATTTACTGTTGGTACATTGATTTTTTCAACATACATACTTGATACAACATCTTCAAATAATGCTCCACCCATTGCATTTAAAGAATCAGATCTGTCTAAAACTGCAATTGCTTTTAAATTTGATAATGCTTTTGCTACTTCTTCACTTGGGAATGGCCTGTAAACTCTTATTTTTAATAAACCAGCTTTAATACCATTATTTCTTAATTCATCTACAACAGATTTTGTAGTTCCAGCAGTCGAGTTCATGCAAACTATTGCAATTTCTGCGTCATCTAATTTATATTTTTCGAAAAAGCTATAACTTCTTCCAGTCCAATTTTCAAATTCTTTAGATACATCTAATATAACTTGTTTTGCAGCTTTCATAGCTTCACCTTGTTGTGCTTTATGTTCAAAAAGGTAAGCTTGTAAATCTAAAGGACCTACTGCAATTGGTTCTTTTTTATTTAATAAATAATGTTCTGGTTTATATTCACCAACAAATTTTTTGACTTCTGAATCTTCTTCTAATTCAATATTTTCAATAGAATGAGATGTAATAAATCCATCTTGGCAAATCATAACTGGTAATTGCACATTTTCATTTTCTGCAATTTTATGTGCCATTAAATTATTATCATAAGCTTCTTGATTATTCTCTGAAAATAACATTATCCATCCACTATCACGAACACCCATTGCATCTGAATGATCACAATGAATATTTAATGGACCAGATACAGCTCTATTTACTAAATTTAAAACAATAGGAAGTCTTAAACTAGAAGCTATATAAATCATTTCCCACATTAAAGATAAACCATTTGCAGATGTAGCTGTCATTGCTCTTGAACCAGCAGATTCAGCACCTATACAAGCACTCATTGCACTATGTTCACTTTCAACTGCAACAAATTCTGTATCAACAGATCCATTTGCAACAAATGTTGAAAAGTATTGCGGAATTTCTGTAGATGGTGTGATAGGGAATGCTGCTACAACATCAGGATTGATTTGTTTCATAGCAGTTGCTACTGCTTCATTTCCACTTAATCTTTCTCTTATACTCATTATTCTTTAGCACCTTCTTCCTTCATAACAATTGCACCAAATGGACATACTTTAGCACATACGCCACATCCTTTACAATAATCATAATTATAATCTGTTCTTCCTAATGTTTCCTTACAAACTGGAATTGCATTATCAGGACAAACAGGAAAACATAATCCACATTGTTTACATTTTTCTTCTATCCAAACTGGTCTTATGCTTCTCCAATCACCTGTTTTGAATTCTTTTGCATTTCCTGCTTGATATATATTTCCACCAACTGTTAATTTTTCCATTGGTGTTGTTTTATCAATGTTTGTCATAATTAAATCTCCTTTCTTAAAAATAGGGAAAGTATGTGTATTCTCTATTTTAAATTTTTGTAACTTCTTTTAATGCTAGTTCTAATGCTTTTAAATTACCTTCAATAACTTCTGGTTTTTTTGCAAATTTGTGTTTAAATGAACTTTTCATATCTTCTAATAAAGCATCATCTGACATAATTCCACTAACTTTAACTATTGCTGCTAGCATAGGAGTGTTTGGAAAATATTTTCCAAGTGCTTCTATTGATATTTTTCTTGCATCTATTGTATAGATATTTCCTTTATAATCTTTTAAAATCTCTTTTAAGTACTCTGGTGATTTTGTTGTGTTTATGACAATTGCTCCTGTTTCTTTTAAACCTTCTGTAACTGGTACAGATTCTAATAATGTGTCATCTACTACAACTACATAATCTGGTTCATAAATATTACTATGAACTGTAATTGGAGTATCACTAATTCTGTTATAAGCAGTAATTGGTGCTCCCATTCTTTCTGGACCATATTCAGGGAATCCTTGTATATATTTTCCTGTGTTAAATGCGGCATCAGCTAATAATAAAGATGCAGTTTTGGCACCTTGACCACCTCTACCATGCCATCTAATTTCTATTAAATTGTCCATGCAAAAGCCTCCTTTTTTATTTTTGTTTGCCAAAATAAACTTATTTAAAAAGCTGTTATTTTAGTTGTGCTTTTTGACAACTTTAGTATATGCTAAATGTATATTGATGTCAAGATAATTGAATTACTGTTCTAAAAATTTTGAAATGTATCAATTACTAATTGTAGCAATTGCACATTTTATACCATCAACAGCGGCTGACATTATACCACCAGCATATCCAGCACCTTCACCACAAGGATAAATACCATTTATATTAGAAATAAGTTCTTCATTTCTTAAAATTTTAACAGGTGATGAACTTCGAGTTTCCATACCAGTTAAAATACTATCTGGATTAGCAAAACCTTTTAATTTTGTATCAAAATAAAGTATTCCCTCTTTTAAAGTAGAAGATACAAAATTAGGTATTATATCATTTAAATTAGATAAAGTATAACCAGGTTTGTAGGAAGGCTCAATACTTCCAATAAACTCTGATTTTCTATTTTTATAAAAATCTTCAAATCTTTGAACAGGGGCAAAATAATTTGCTCCACCTAATTCAAAAGCTTTTTTTTCTAAATTTTCTTGAAAATAAATACCTGCCAAAGGAGAGTTGTTTGCAAAATCTGAAGGAGTTACATTTACTAAAACAGCAGAGTTAGCATTTTTCCCATTTCTAGCATAATAACTCATTCCATTTGTAACAATTGTATTTTTTTCACTAGATGATGGCATTACAGTTCCTCCAGGACACATACAAAATGTATAACAAGAACGTCCACTTGGACTATGATAAGCTAATTTATAATCTGCAGCAGGTAATTTTAGTTTTGTAATATTGCCATATTGTGCTTTGTTTATTTCGCTTTGCAGATGTTCAATTCTAACTCCAACTGAGAAGTTTTTAGGCTCTAATAATATACCTTTTTCATATATTTTTTGGAAGGTATCTCTTGAACTATGACCAATTGCAAGAATAAGCACACTTGTATCAATTTCTTCTATTATATTAGTATCTAAATGTAAAACAGAGATTTTTGAAATACAATTATTATTAGTTTCAAAATCAATAAATTTAGTATTAAATAAAAATTTTCCTCCCTTAGAAATTATGTATTCTCTCATGTTCTTAATGATTTTTATTAAATTGTCAGTACCGATGTGAGGTTTTGTTAAATATAATATTTGCTTAGGAGCACCAAATTTTACGAATTCTTTTAAAACAGTTTTTATATAAGGAGAGTTTATTCCTGTGGTAAGTTTTCCATCAGAAAAAGTGCCAGCACCTCCTTCACCAAATTGTACATTTGAATGAGGATGTAAATTTCCGAATTTTATAAATTCATCAACTATTTTTGCTCTTTTGTCTACCATATCTCCTTGTTCTATTATCATTGGTTTGTAGCCGTTTTTTACAAAATATAATGCAGAAAATAAACCAGCAGGGCCAGCTCCAATAATTATAGGTTTAATTGATTTATTCATTTTTATTTGGAAAGTAGGTAATGAGATTTCTTTTATTTTTGATATATTTTTAAATTTTAATAATTTTTCTTCTCCTTTTAAATTTATGTCTAGTGAATAAGAATAATGAACATCATCTTTTTTCCTTGCATCAATTGATTTTTTGGAAATATGCCAGTCTTTAATTGTATTTTTTGAGATACCATATTTTTTAATAGTTATTGCAAGTATTTCTTCTTCTGATAAATCATTTTTTATTTTTATATTACTAATTCTTATCATAATAACTCCTTTAATAGGGATATTATATAATTTTTTTTTGGTGAAGTAAATACCTGATATAAAGAGTTATTTAAAACTCAAAATGCAGAATTTTAAATTGTTCTAAATGCTTTAAAGAACGAATACAATTAAACAAAAGTATTCTAATTGGAGGTTTTTACTTTATGAAAGGTATTTCAATAGATAAGCGTGCAATTGAAATTGCACATTATATAATAGATTCAAAAGATACAGTAAGAGGGGCAGCTAAGAAGTTTGATATAAGTAAAAGTACAGTACATAAGGATGTTTCTGAAAGGTTAATGAAAATTAATCCTAGTCTAGCAAGACAGGTACGTATTATTTTAGATGAAAATAAGGCAGAAAGACATTTAAGAGGTGGTATGGCTACTAAAATGAAATATATCAATGAAAAAAAACTGTCATAGGAAATTTTCCAATGGCAATTTTTTTTTAACAAATTACGACAAAATTACATAGAATATAATAGCTCAAAAATATGAGGTGGTAAAATGAAAAAAATCAAAAAAGGAGATATTGTGGCTAGAAAATCTCATGGCGAGGATATTATATTTTATGTAAAAAGAATTATAGTAAATAAAAAACAACCAATAGCTATTCTTTGTGGAGTAAAAGAAAGAATAGAAGCAGATAGTGATATAGAAGATTTAACTTTGATAGAAAAGGATTTTATAAAAAGATACTTATTAGAAGAAGAAAAAAAGATAAAAGAAAGAATGCAAAAAAAATATAAAATAGGAATTATTTCAAAAGAAGAAAGTAGATTTAAAGAGAAAATTATTACTGGAAAGATTCTACATTTGGATGGTGATAGGAGGTATTCACAAAAATCGTATAATTATTATAATAAATTAGGATTAAATGCAGTTGTAAAAAATATTCCTGAATATAAACAACCTAAAGTAGTATATCAATTATTAAAAATATATCAACCTGATATTTTGATTATAACTGGACATGATGGAATGATAAAACGAGGAACAAATTATAATGATATTTATAATTATAGAAATTCAAGGTATTTTATTAATACAGTAAAAGAAGCAAGAAGATATGATAAAGAAAATGAAAAAGATACTGTTATATTTGCAGGAGCATGTCAAAGTTATTTTGAAGCAATAATTTTAGCTGGAGCAAATTTTGCGTCTTCACCAGCAAGAATATTGATTGATTTTATTGATCCTTTAATTATAGCTGAGAAGGTAGCAACAACAAATAGGTATAAATATATTACTATTGATGATATTGCAGATGAACTAAAAGAAGGAAGAAAAGGAGTTGGAGGAATAGGAGCAGAAGGAAAAATGAAATATGTGTAATGAAAATGTAATAAAATTGTAATATAAATGTAATATAGAAGGCGATAGGCGTTATTTTTACAAGAAAATAAGGCAAAATTGGTACTGAACAAAAGAATATTTTTTTTGACAATTTTCGCAAGGAATGCTATACTTAAGCTATCTTAAGGGAGTAGGTGATAGCATGATTTGTCCAACAGATATATCAAATCTAAAAACAGACATCTTAGATAAAGTGGGTCAAAAGATAATAGTAAAAGGTTCACTTCGGAAGAAGTAAAACTTTTGAAAAAGAAGCTACATTAGAAAAAGCATATCCTAATATTTTTGTAGTAAAATATGAAGAAAATGATAGAAATGTAACATATAGTTACACAGATGTTTTAACAAGAACAGTGGAGGTAGATGTTTTTGATGGAGAAAATTATAGTCCATTAATTCCACCACAAGTTGAAATGAAAAAGAAGAAAGCAGAAGTGCTTGTATAGAAAAATAGCTATTTAAGAGAAATCTTGAATAGCTATTTTTAAATAAAGAGTAAAGCATTAAAGGAAAAAGAGGAAAAGGGGAAGGGGGAAAAAGGGTCCAGGACAAAAAATCCCTCTTTTAAAATATTTATTTTAGTTTTATAAATAATTATAATAAAGAGGGATTTTTTGTCCTGGACCCTTTTTCCCCCTTCCCCGTCCCCTTCCCCTTCCTCTTCCCCTTTCCTCTTTTTTCTTTTTTATACTGTTGTTATGATATTTTTATTGTGGAGGACTTGCAAAATTTTTGAAATTGATATAATATAAAACAAAGGTGATAAAAGTGGATATTAAGGAATTAGAAAGAAATATTGGATATACATTCAAAAATAAAAACTTACTAATGAGTGCTTTAACACATACATCTTATGCCTATGAACATAAAGTTGAGAGTAATGAAAAATTAGAATTTTTAGGTGATAGCATATTAGAATTTGTATCAAGTGAATATATGTATTCGATATATAAAAACTTAAAAGAAGGAGAAATGACTAAAGTTAGAGCAACAGTAGTATGTGAAAAAAGTTTATATAAAGTAGCATGTAAGCATAATTTTAGTGATTTCTTAATCTTAGGAAAATCAGAAATTATAAGTGGAGGAAATAAAAGGCCTGCAATATTAGCAGATAGTGTAGAAGCTGTAATAGCTGCGATATATATTGACGGAGGTTTAGAGCCATCCAAAAAATTTATTATAGAAAATCTAAAAGATGAAATAGAAAATGCAACTAAAAATGTAGGAAAAAAAGATTATAAAACTGTTTTACAAGAAGAATTACAAAAAAATGGTGATGTTCATATAGAATATAAAATTTTAAAAGAAACAGGTCCAGATCATGATAAAACATTTGAAACACAGGTTTCTTTAAATGGAAAAGTTTTAGCTCAAGGAAAAGGAAAAAGTAAAAAAGAAGCAGAAATGCAAGCTGCAAAAATAGCGCTTGAAAACTTATGAGAAAAGGAGCTTTTTATGAAAAGTGAATATATTATTCCAGTATTTGTACCACATTTGGGATGCCCAAATGATTGTATTTTTTGCAATCAAAAATCAATAAGTGGTCAAAAAAATAATTTATCAAAAGAAGATGTAAAGAAGACTATAGAATTTTATCTAGAAAATATAAAAGATAATTCAGCCAAAAAAGAAATTGCATTTTTTGGAGGAAGTTTTACAGGAATTGAAGAAGAAAGACAAGAAGAATTATTAAATCTTGCTTATGAATATATAGAAAATGGACAAGTAGATAGTATTCGTATATCGACAAGACCAGACTATATTAATAAAAATATATTAAAAAGATTAAAAAAATATAAAGTAAGAACTATTGAATTGGGAGTACAATCTGCAAATGATTATATTTTAGGTAGAGCAAATAGAGGACATACATTTAAAGATGTAGAAATAGCTTCTAAATTGATAAGAAGAAACCATTTTAAATTAGGACATCAAATGATGGTAGGACTTCCAGAAAGTACACCAAAAGATGAAATTGAAACAGCAAAAGCACTTATAAAATTAAAGCCTAAGATGGTAAGAATTTATCCAGTATTAGTAGTAAAAGGCACAAGATTAGAAAAAGAGTATGAGGAAGGAAATTATAAACCAGTTCCATTACCCCAAGCTGTTGAGACTTGTAAACAATTAGTTAGGCTATTTGCAAATAAAAATATAGATGTGATTCGTGTAGGCTTACAAAATACAGATGAAATAAGTAATCCAGAAAATCAAGAAAGTGAAGTTGTTGCAGGGCCATTTCATCCAGCATTTAGGCAACTAGTAGAATCAGGAATGTGGTATGACTCCATTGTAGAAAAAATTAAAAAACTAAATGTAAAAGTGCAAGAGGTAGAAGTTACAGTAAATCCAATTGATGTAAATAATGTTATAGGACATAAAAAAGAAAATGTTTTAAAATTAAAAGAGCTATATGAAGTAGATTTAATTGTAAAACAAGATGAAAGTATGAAACAAGGGAAGTCAAAAATAGAAATAACAAGAATACACCAAGACTTTTTAGAAGATACAGATAATAAAGAAAAAGTAAAAATAAAATAGAACAAAAGGGGCATGATTAAAATATTCAGATTATAAGAATATTAGAAAGCCCCGTTTTTGTTCTAATGCCAATTTTACAAAGATTGATGTATTAGAAAAAAATAAAAAGTTTTTCTATAACAGAATAGAATTGCCTCAAATTTCTAATAATAGAAATAAAGGTGATTTTTTTATGAAAATAAATACAAAACAAATAAAAACTACATCAATAGAAATATTAGAAACAATGGTGGGAGCCTGTTTAATGGCAATGGCAACATCATTGTTTTTATTGCCCAACCAATTATCATCTGGAGGAGTTGCAGGAATTGCAACAATATTTTATTACTTTTTAGAAATTCCAATGGGAGCAACAATTCTAGCCTTTAACATACCACTATTTTTATTTTCAGCCTATAAACTAGGAAAAATGTTTTTAGTAAAATCAATGATAGGAACTGTAAGTTTTTCTCTTTTCATAGAAATATTTGAAAATATAACACCATTAACACAAGATAGATTTCTAGCTTGTATTTATGGTGGAATAATAATAGGATTAGGAACAGCTATAATATTAAAAGCAAATTCATCAACAGGTGGATCAGATTTAGTAAGTATGTTAGTAAAAGAGTATAGACCTGAAATTAGAATGAGTAATGTGATTATAATTATAGATACAGTAATTGTTGCATTAAATGTAGTATTTTTTAAAGAAATAGAAGTAGGACTATATTCAGCACTTGCGATATATTTAATGGGAAAAATGATTGATATTATTTTTGAAGGAATTTATTTTACAAAATTAGTAATTATAATATCAGATAGAAGCCAAGAAATAGCAGAGAAAATAGGGGAAAGGGTTAGAAAAGGAACAACTGGACTTTATGGGAAAGGAATGTATACAAATGAAAATAAAGTTGTACTAATATGTGCAGCTTCAAGAGGCGATGTTGCAAGAGTGAAATATACTGCTAAATCAATTGATGCAAATAGTTTCATTATCATTGCAAACGCTAGAGAGGTTGTAGGATTGGGGTTTAAGAAATAGTAATTATATATATATAATTAAGAGTTACTTGTTTATAACAATAAAATAAAGTATAATATTGAAAAAAATTTGGAGGAAAAAATGATAGAATCAAATAAAATAAATCCTATTGGAATAGGTACTTATAATCTTAATTTAAAAGAAAAAAATAATACTTTGAAGGCATTGTTACATTCTGTCAATAAAGGACAAAATTTTATAAGTACAAGTCTTTTATATGATAATTGTAATGTTGTAGATTTTTTATATGAATTTTTTAGAGAAGTAAACAAAGACAATATATTTCTTACTTGCCATTTAGAACCTTATATAGAAAGAAAAGAAGATGTAGAAGAACAATTAGATAAATACTTGAAGAAAATGAATATTGATTATGTAGATGCTTTACAAGTACATGTATCTTATGTTTCAAAAATTCCATTATTAGAAACATATGGAGAAATAAATAGATTAGTTGAAAAAGGAAAAGTAAGGTACATATCTGCAAGTAATACATCTTTAGAGGAATTAAAGAACATTCAAAAGTATTTTAAATTATTTAGTTTTGAAGGTGTTTATAATTTAGAATGTAAATATTATGAAAATATTGGTGTAATAGATTTTTGTAAAGAGAATAATATTAAATTTATATGTTATCAAGCATTAAGGAGAAATAATATAGCTAAAATGAATTATCCCTTTTTAATAGAATTAGCTAGTAAATATAATAAAACACAAAATCAGATATTACTTAACTGGATAATAAAAGAGAAAGAATTAAATACAATTATAAAAACTAATACAATACAAAACATAGATACTAATTTAAAAGCATTAGATTTTAAACTAGAAAAAGAAGACATAGAAAAACTTAATAGATTTCAAGATGATAGATTTAATAATATTGAGATTGATTGGAAAAATCAAGGTGGTATTACAATTGATAAATTAGCAAGTCAATTTAAAATAGATTAGTTTATATAATAAAAGAACATTACTAAAATTGATAATAGTAATGTTTTTTTATATAAAATATAAAAATAGTTATGAAAGTTTACAAAAAATGAACTAAAGACAAAGTTAAAAGTTGATTTATAGTGTAATTATGATATAATATATTCATCAATATTCTTAATGATAAAATCAGAAAAGAAGGAAATGAGAAGGTTTAAAAATATTTTGATTTTGGCGTTGTTGAATTTCAACTTTTTTTCCAACTAAATTTGAGCCTTAGGAAAGGAATTAAATTAAATATGAAAGAACAAATATATATAATAAAAAACCAAAAAACTTTTGAATTAAAAGACATATTTGAATGTGGGCAATGTTTCAGATGGAATGAAGAAAAAGACGGAAGTTATACAGGAGTAATAAAAGACGGAGTAATAAATGTAAAAAAGGAAGGAGAAGAAATCATTTTCACAGGAAAGTGTCAAAATGACTTAAAAGAAACAGTAGAAAATTATTTTGATTTAAATAGAAACTATGAAGAAATAAAAGAAAAACTATCAAAAATTGATAATTACTTAAAAACAAGTATTGACTATGGAAAAGGAATAAGGATACTAAATCAAGATTTATGGGAAACAATAATATCTTTTATAATATCAGCAAATAATAACATTCCAAGAATAAAAGGAATCATAGAAAGAATATCTAAAAAATATGGAAATGAAATACAATGGAAAGGAAATAAATACTATACTTTTCCAACAACTGAGCAATTAAAAGATGTTACAGTAGAAGAGTATAGAAAATTAGGATTAGGATTTAGAGATATAAGACTATATGAAACAACACATAAAATTCTAGAAAAGGAAATTGATATAGATAAATTAAAAACTAATTCTAACACATTAGAAGTAAGAGAAGAATTATTAAAACTTTCAGGAGTAGGACCTAAAGTTGCAGACTGTATTTTACTATTTTCAGAACTAAAAAGATTTGATACCTTTCCAATCGATGTATGGGTAAGAAGAGTGATGAATGATTTATACATAAAAGAAGCAGATGAAAGTAAAGTAAGCAAAAAGAAAATAGAAGACTTAGCAGAAGCAAAATTTGGAGATTTAAAAGGATTGGCACAGCAGTATTTGTTCTATTGGAGAAGAGAGAACTAAAAATGGTTGAAAAATAATTGGCATTTGGCGTTGTTGAATTTCAATTTTAATTTAATCAACGTACACTACGTACGTCTCATGAATTAAAATTTCATTCGCCTAGCCAAATATCCAATTATTTTCCAACCAAATAGGTATTATAGAAAAGGAGAAAAAATGGGACTAAAAATCGTATATGGAAAAGCAGGAAGCGGAAAAAGTGAATACTGTTTTTCAGAAATTGCAAATTTAATAAAAAAAGAAAAGAAAATATATATGATAACACCAGAACAATTCTCCTTTACAGCAGAAAAAAAGCTTATGAAAGCAATAGGAAATAAAGCTGTAATAAATGCAGAAGTCATCACTCTTAGTAGAATGGCTTATAGAGTAATGCAAGAATTAGGAGGCAATAAAAAAACAAAGCTAACTAAATGTGGAAAAGCAATGTTAATATATTCAATTCTAAATACGAACAAAAATAAATTAAAATTTTTAAATAAATCAGATGAAAATATTGACTTAACATTAACAGCAATAACAGAATTTAAAAAACATGGAATATTGCCAGAACATTTAATAGAAGAAGAGCAAAAAATAGAAGACATATATTTAAAAACAAAATTAAATGATATGTCTTTAATTTATAAAGACTTTGAGAACAAATTACAAGAAGGCTATATAGAAGATCATGATTTGTTAAATATATTAAGTAACAAAATTGAAGAAACAGACATTTTAACAAATGCAATTATTTATTTAGATGAATTCTCAGGCTTTACAAAACAAGAATATGAAGTTTTGAAGAAAATGGTAAAATTAGCAAAGCAAGTAACAATAACTATAAATGCAGATACATTAGAACCTAGTGTAAATCCTGATACAGATATATTTTACAGTAATAAAACTATTATATCAAAACTTCAAAGTACATTAAAAGAAGACTTTAAACTAGAAGATACAGTTCATTTGTCAAAACAATATAGGTTTAAAACAGAAGAACTAAAGCATATTGAGAAAAATATATTTAATACAAAATTACAACAATATTCTTTAGAACCTAAGAAGGTATCTTTATTTTTAGCAAAAAATCAATATGCTGAAATTGAAAATGTAGCTAAACAGATTACAAAATTAGTAAGAGATGAAAAGACACGATATAAAGATATAGCAGTTATTACAAGGAATATAGACACATATTCTAGTCTGGTAAGAAGTATTTTTGAAGAATACAAAATACCAGTTTTTATTGATGAAAAAAGAGATTTAAATCAAAATATGATAGTGCAATATATACTTTCTATATTTGAAATATTTAGTAGCAACTTTTCAAGAGAAGCGGTATTTAACTATTTAAAAATAGGATTTGTAAATTTAGAAGAAGATGATATATTCAAATTAGAAAATTATTGTATTAAATGGGGAATTAAGCAAAATAAATGGAAAAATGATTTTAAATTTGGAAAAAATGAGAAGACAAAAGAGGAAATTGAATATCTAAATAATTTGAGAAAAATAATTATAGAACCATTATATGAACTAAAAAAGAGGATGAAAGATGCAGAAACAATTTCAAAATCAATTTATCAATTTATGCAAGAAAATAAAATAGAAGAAAAGATTAACAGTAAAATAAGTGAATTACAAGCTTTAGGGCAAATTGATTTAGCAAATGAATATGTGGCAAGTTATAAAATCATTTTGAATATTTTAGATGAGATTGTATTGATATTCAAAAATGAAAAGATAACAATTGATAAATATAGGCAAATTTTGAAAATAGGGCTTAAAAATAGTGAACTTGGAAAAATTCCAGGAACACAAGATCAAGTAATTGTAGGAGATGTAGAAAGGTCAAGAAGCCATAAAGTAGACACAATATTTATTATTGGATTAAATGATGGGAGTTTTCCAAGCATAAATAAAGCAGAAGGTTTTTTTGGAGATAAAGATAGAGAAATATTGAAAGAAGATGGAATAGAACTTGCTAATGGTACTATAGACAATTTATATGAAGAAAACTTCAATATCTATAAAGTATTTTCAACAGCAGAAAAAAGATTGTATTTATCTTATGCTTCATCAGACTTTGAAGGAAAATCATTAAGACCTTCTATGTTAGTTAGCAAAATAAAAAAGATGTTTCCTAAATTAAAAGAACAAAGTGA
Organism: Clostridia bacterium; assembly: GCA_022794055.1. Taxonomy (GTDB): domain Bacteria; phylum Bacillota; class Clostridia; order TANB77; family CAG-508; genus CAG-269. The sequence goes on along the minus strand of JAAWEA010000026.1, from coordinate 3,343 downwards.
TGTTATACAAAAAAATTATGAAATAACAAATATAGAAAAGACTTATCAAGAATTATTAGAAAATATTAGTAAACTGCAAGAAAATAAAGAAATAAATAATATTTGGTATACAATTTTTGAATATTATAAAGGAAAAGATAACTGGTATAAAAAACTGAAAAAAGACTTAAAAGGTATTGATTACACTAATATTCCTAAAAATATTAAGCCAGAAATTATAGAAAAATTATATGGAAATACAATAACAACAAGTGTATCAAAATTAGAAAAATTTGCAGGGTGTCCATTTTCTTATTATTTGCAGTATGGATTAAGACTTCAAGAAAAAGAAGAATTAAAAGTGCAAAGTTTTGATACAGGGTCATTTATGCACGAAATGATAGACGAGTTTTTTAAAAGAGTGAAACAGGAAAATATAATTTTAGCTGAACTTGTAAGTGATGAAGAAAAAATACAAGATATTGTAAATAAAGTCCTAAAAGAAAAATTAGATATGGGGAAAAATTATAATTTTGTTGCTACATCAAAGTATAAGGTTTTAGTAAAAAGATTAAATAGAATTGTTGTAAAAGCCTTAAAATTCATAATTGAAGGTCTTGTATACAGTGATTTTAATATAGAGGGAACTGAAATAGAATTTGGGCAAAAAGGAAAGTATAAACCAATTGAGATTACATTAGAAAATGGAAAGAAAATTGAGATTATAGGAAAAATAGATAGAGTTGATACAGCAAATTCAGAAGATGGAAATTATTTAAGAATTATTGATTATAAATCATCTGCTAAAAATATTGATTTGAATGAAGTGTATGCAGGACTGCAAATTCAACTTTTAACTTATATAGATGCAGTATGCAAAGAGGAAGATTTAATACCAGCTGGAGTATTGTACTTTAGCCTTTTAGAGCAAATTATAAAAACAGATAAAAAGATGTCTGAAGAAAAAATAGAAGAAGAACTAAGAAAGCAATTCAAGATGAAAGGACTTATATTAGCTGATATTAAGGTTATAAAATTACATGATAAAAATTTAAAGTCTGGAACATCAAAATTGATTCCAGCAACAATAACAAAGAGTGGAGAAATTTCAGAGTCTAAAACAAATGGAGTTAAAGAACAAGAATTTAAGATTTTACAAGATTATATTTATAAAACTATTAAAGAGATTTCAAAGGAAATTTTGAAAGGTAATATTAGTATTAAGCCATATTATAAAAAGGGAAACACACCTTGCAAATATTGTAGTTATAAGTCGATTTGTGGCTTTAATCCTAAAATTTGTGGAAATAATTATAATTATATAGACAATAAGTCGAAAGATGATATAATATTGAAGATGAAGGAGAAATTATGAAAGAAGAAGATTTAAAAGGACTAGAAAGTAAATTATGGGAAGCAGCGGACAAAATGAGAGGAGCTGTGCCAGTTTCAAGTTATAAATTTATAGTGTTAGGATTAATATTTTTAAAATATATATCAGATTCATTTGAAGAAAAGTATCAAGAATTAGTAGAAGAAGGATACGGATTAGAAGAAGATAGAGATTCCTATATGGCTGAAAATATATTCTATGTTCCAGCAAAATCTAGATGGGAATATCTAAATGCTTATTCAAAAGATGCAAATATAGGACAAATTATAGATGAAGCTTTAGAAGAAATAGAAAAAGAAAACCCAAGCTTAAAAGGTGTTTTAATAAAACAATATAATAGTCCAGACTACAAAAATGTAAATTTAGGTGAATTAATAGATATATTCACAAACGTAAAAATAGGAAATAAAGAAGCACAAGATAAAGATATTTTGGGAAGAATCTATGAATACTTTTTGGGAGAATTTGCAGCAAAAGAATTACAAAAAGGAGGAGAATTTTATACACCAGCATGTTTAGTAAGAACAATGGTAGAGTGTATAGAACCATATAAAGGAAGAATATATGATCCAGCTTGTGGTTCAGGAGGAATGTTTGTTCAAAGTATGAAATTTATACAAAGACATCAAGGCAATATAAAAGATTTGAATATATTTGGACAAGAAAAGAATCCAACAACATGGAAATTAGGAAAAATGAATTTAGCAATAAGAGGGTTAAATAATGAAGGGTTAGGAAAATTTGCTGATGATACATTCCATAATGATTTGCATAAAGATTTAAAAGCAGACTTTGTTCTAGCAAATCCACCATTTAACATATCAGATTGGGGACAAGAGAAATTAGTAGATGATGCAAGATGGAAATATGGAATACCACCAAAAGGAAATGCTAACTTTGCATGGGTACAACATATGGTATCTAAGCTATCTATAAAAGGAAAAGCAGCAATTATATTAGCAAATGGTTCATTGTCTAGTGAGACAGGAGGAGAAGGAAGAATAAGAAAAAATTTAATAGAGGCAGATTTAGTAGATTGTATAATAGCAATGCCATCAAATTTATTTTATACAGTAACAATACCTTGTAGTATTTGGATCTTGAATAGAAATAAAACGCAAAAAGGAAAAACGTTGTTTATAGATGCTAGAAATTTAGGAACAATGGTTACAAGAAAATTACGAGAATTAAGTGAAAATGATATAGAGAAAATTGCTAGTACATATCATAATTATCAAAATAATGAAAATTATAAAGACATAGCAGGTTTTTGTGAGGTATCTACAATAGATGAAATTAAAGAAAATAATTATGTACTTACTCCAGGAAGATATGTTGAAACAGAAGAACAAGAAGATGATGGAATTCCTTTTGAAGAAAAGATGAAAACATTGACCTCTGAACTTGCTAAACAATTTGAAGAGTCTCACAAGTTAGAAGAAGAAATTAAGAAAAACTTGGAGGCTATAGGGTATGGAATTTAGGAAAGTAAAATTAAAAGAAGTTTGTACAGTGAATCAGGGATTACAAATACCTATTTCAAAAAGATTTAGAGAAAAAGCACCAAATAGATACTTTTATATAACTATACAATTTTTAAAAGGAAATGTTGAAGAATATTATATTGAGAATCCAAAGGAAAGTGTAATATGTACTAAAGAAGATATACTAGTTGTAAGAACTGGTAGTACAGGAAATGTTTTAACTAATGTGGAAGGATGTTTTCATAATAACTTTTTTAAAGTTGTACCAAATGAGAAAATATACAGAAAGTATTTATATTATACATTAAACAATAATTATATGTATAAAAAAATGCTTAATATAGCATCTGGAACTACAATACCAGATTTAAAACATTCTTCTTTTTATGATTTAGAAATTTTTTTACCTCCTCTTGAAGTACAATATAAAATAGCAACTATATTATCAAATATAGATAAGAAAATTGAATTAAATAATCAGATAAAT
>JAAWEA010000025.1 GCA_022794055.1 Clostridia bacterium | reverse complement strand
CCTGTGAAAAATATTTTTCACAGGAGGGATTTTTTGTCCTGGACCCTTTTTCCCTTTTTCACTTTCTCTTATACTTCTTTATTTATATTACCATTAGTGTAATCTTTTCCTTCTAATCTTTTTCCTAAATGAACAATATGAACAATATTATTTATTTCATCAATAGTTTCATCTAAAATATCAATTCTTGCACAATTAATTTTAAAATCATTTGTTGAGATAGATGTAATTTTACTATTATAAATAGTTGACACAGTTTGAATATTATCAACTAAAACTTTAAAATTCATATTTAAACGATCTTTTAGGTAAAAATTATGCTCTTCTATACATTTTGAATCACAATCGGGATAACATTTATTTGTTTCACCCAATAGACAATAATTCATATTCATAAGAGGTGTACTACCATATACAATTAATTCTTTTCTTAAAGGTGAAAAATCAAGTAAATTATTAATAACTTCTTTATTAGATTCTGGTGAGATTGTAAAACTATTAATGCCTAATTTTTTTAATTCATGAGCTGTAAAATTATTAAAAACATTAAATGTATAATTGGCAATTAATTTGAAACTTTTATTATTCATATTAAGTACATTTTCCAATAATTTTAAATTTGAAATATTAGAAATTACAAAACCTTTAATATCAAAATTTTTAATTGTTTCTTCTATATTGTTATAAAATAAATTTATGTAATTAGCTTTAATAATTGTTGGCATATAAATATACAAATTAAATTTTTCTTGTAAAGTGTTTAAAATATATTCATATTTATTATTAATGAAATATTTTAAAGGTATATAAACATTTTTAAAACCTTCTAATCTTGTGTAATCAAAATTATTATGTAAAATGTTTAGTAAGACAGAAATTTCAAGTTTATTATCAGAATTTGAAATTGGAGATGGTAAATTATAATAAGAAGTTTTGATTTTTTCTCTGCAAATTTTAGATGTAGCAAATTGATATGTCTTTTCTAAAATAGTTCTTCTAAGTTCGTTTAAACTACTAATTTTAGGAATAAAAATGCCATCATCTAAATCTATATTTATATTTTTAAATTCATATATTGAATCAGTTGTTTTATTAATTTGGTTTAATATTTTTTCCTTATCCAAAGGTCTGTTTTTTGCAAGTTCTGGTATAACAGAAGATTTATAAGAAATATTTAAGTTTTTATAAATATCTAAGTTATTAGCAGAAGTTACATGAATTTGGATTGGCTGATTCTTTTTAATTGTCAAATTACAGTTTAAGGAGACTTTTCTATTTTCTAGTTTTAAACTATCAGTAGCTATCTGATTTAATTTTTTAGAAGAAATTTTAAAAATTTTATCACCTAAATCAATGTTGCCTTTCATTCTACCAATTGTAACAGTTTGACCAATTGCTGTTTCTTTAATATTTTTATCATTTATCATTAACTCAGAAATAAGATAAGTTCCATTTTCTTTTTCCAATGATATAGTATCTCCAATATTGACTATTTCATTTAATTTTAAAGTTATATATCCTTTGTTCTTTTGATATTTTTCAACTTTTCCTAAAAATAGTCCCATATTGTTTGGTTTTTCTTTAAATACTAATTTTTGATTAGGTGTATTTGAAAGATGACCAGAAGAAGACATACCACGGTTAAATACTTGCAATAAAGCTTTTTTATCATTTTCATCAACAAAATAGTTCTTTTTAGATTCTGCTGTATCAATATATTTTCTATAAATTTTTGTAACTGTTGCTACATATTCAGGATTTTTCATTCTACCTTCAATTTTTAAGGATGTTACACCAGCTTTAATAAGATTAGGAATAAAATCTAAGCCACACAAATCACGAGTGCTTAAAAGATGTCCTTTATTTATTTTTTTATTATTTTCTAATAATTCATAAGGAAGTCTGCAAGGTTGAGCACATTTTCCACGATTTCCAGAACGTCCACCAATTATACTAGAAAATAGACATTGTCCAGAATATGAAATACATAATGCTCCATGAATAAAACATTCAACTTCAATATTTGTATTATTACAAATATATTCAATTTCTGAGATTGATAGTTCACGAGCTAAAACAACTCGTTTAAAACCTAATTCTTGCAATTCTAAAGCACCTTGAAGATTATGAATAGACATTTGAGTACTTGCATGAATTTTTAAGTTTGGAAAATGTTTAATTAATTGTTTAGCGAGACCTAAGTCTTGAACTATAATTGCATCGATTCCAAGTTCATAAGCATTTTTTGCAAGATTAAAAGCTGATTCAAACTCGGAATCTTTAATTAAGGTGTTTATTGTTAAATTGGTTTTTACACCTCTAGTTTTAGCATATAAAATAGCATCTTTAAGCTCTGCTAAAGAAAAGTTATTCGCAAAAGCTCTTGCACTAAATAAATTTAATCCTAAATAAACACTATTTGCACCGTTTTGGACAGCTGCTTTTAAACATTCAAAATCACCAACAGGTGAAAGTAAATCTATCATGGAAAATCCTCCCAATTTTTAATTTATCTTGATTTTAATCATTTTTTATTATATCATTAAAACATTAGAAAGTAAAATGTGGAGTAAGAAGTAATATGGAATTTATTTTTGAAGAAAAATTAGGAAATGCTAAAAGAGGGACAACAGATAAAGATATACAAAATCTAGAGGAAGCATTGTCATATTTAACAAGATATATAAAAGAAATACAAAAACAACTTAATAATGATAAATACATTAAAAATTATATTATAAGTGAGTTTGAAGAACAATTAAAAACGTATTTAAAAATAGGGAAAAACTCATTGATGGGAAGAGAACTAGAAGCACTAAATGTTTTTAAAGGCAATCCACATATTTTAAAAAAATATTATGATTTATTAAAAGATGAAGACTTAGAAAATTTTGATAGAATGAAAGAAAAAGAACAATTAAATGGAAATGAAGAAGATAGAGAGATATTTGAAATGAAAGTTATTATACAAGAGGTAAGAAAACATAAAAGCATAGTATCTCCAGAATTGATTTTAAGAGTGAAAAGAGAATATGATAGACAAAAAGTAAAGACTAAAGATATGAGAGAATACTATAATTTTATAATTATATTTGACCAAAAATCAGAAGAAGAAATGATAAAAATGTATGCAAACTATAGAAAAAGTGAACTAGATAAAATATTTCAAAAACAAGAACAACAAAAATTAATACAAGCTGGAATAATTTTCAGTAAATATGGATTATTAGAAGTAGAACTACAAAAAATTAATCAAGATTATGAACTTTTAGGAATGCCAGAATTAAAATATCAAAAAAGAGCAACAGAAGAAGGAGACATAGGACTAGAAGAAATTTTCGAAGAAGAATATGTAAAAGGATTAAATGAAGAACAACTTGCAATTTTAAATTCATTTTGGCAAAATAGACTTACAAAGAAGTTACAATCTATTAATCAAGCAATATTAACAATTGAAACTTTAGACTTATGGAATAAAATATTATTAGGAAAAAAAATTAGTAAAATCTCAAATGAACAATTAAGAAATATAATATATAAATCAAAGATTTGTGCTTCTTGTTATGATAGTATGAAAAAATATTGGCTAAAAGAAATAAATACTGAAAATAATTTATTAGTTACTTTAGTAAATGCGAATGTTGTAGGTGCTAAGTTTAAAGAAAAATATTATAAATATTTTGACAAAGTATTTCCAAAAGGTAGAAATGACTTTTGTAAGGAGTTCTCTTTGTTACAGCCAAATAAAAACCTTATAGAAAATGTATATAATACTAAGTATTATAAAATAGAAGAATTATTATTAAATATTGAAACAAATAGTAATATAACCAATTGGGGTTACATTCCTGATAAACATAGAGGTAAAAATTCACTTCAAGCAAAAAAAAGATTTATAATAATAGCAATCGATTATCCAGGATTTAATAATACAGTAATGCTACATATTGATAGAAAACAATTAATTAAATTTTTTTTAAATGTGAAAGAAAGAACAATTATGCCAATATATGAAGGAGATAAATCTGAAATATATAAAGAAAAATCAAGAGGTAGGCAAATTTTAATGCCACTTACTGAAAAAAGAGAATCAGCAATTATTTCTTTAAACAGAGAAGTTAATGCTACAGATGGAAGATATCAATATATTACTCATTTAGGTAATTTGATAACAAAAAAAATAAGAAAAAAAGTTAAAAGAATATATCCTTCTAGATATGTAGATTTGCTAACAGGACAAGAAGGAAATAAGATAAATGGAGAATTTATACCAGAAAGTAAAAAAATAATGCAAGTAGAAACAGAAAAAAATATTGACAACTAGACTAAAATTTTATAGAATACAATGGATAAAAAGATAGGAGGAATAATAATGGAATTAAAAGGTTCAAAAACAGAAAAGAATTTAATGGAGGCATTTGCAGGAGAATCACAAGCAAGAAATAAATATACATATTTTGCAAGTAAGGCAAAAAAAGAAGGGTATGAGCAAATTGCTGCTATTTTTCAAGAAACTGCTGATAATGAAAAAGAACATGCAAAAATGTGGTTTAAATTATTGCAAGGAGGAGACATAAAAACAACATCTGAAAACTTAAAAGCAGCAGCAGAAGGAGAAAATTATGAATGGACAGACATGTATGACAGAATGGCACAAGAAGCAAAAGAAGAAGGATTTGATCATATTGCATTTTTATTTTCAGAAGTTGCAAAAATAGAGAAAGAACATGAACAAAGATACTTGAAATTATTAGAAAATGTCGAAGAAGGATTAGTATTCAGTAGAGATGGAGATAGAATTTGGAAATGTAGAAATTGTGGGCACATAGTAATTGGGAAAAATGCACCAGAAATATGCCCTGTATGTGCACATCCAAAAGCTTACTTTGAAATTAAAGCAGAAAATTATTAATAATATAATAAAAATAGATGAGCAAGGTTATCCTTTGCTTATCTATTTTTTTTCTGATTATACTATATTTTTTTGAAAAAGCATAAATAGTATGTTATAATATTAAAATAAAGTTGGATATGTAAAAAGGAGGAAATAATGCCAAAATTTTTTGTAAAGAGTGAACAAATTAAAGAAAACACAATACAAATATTAGGACAAGATGTTAATCATATAAGAAAAGTATTAAGAGCCCAAATAGATAAAAAAATAAATATATGCAATTGTGAAACAGGAGATAATTTTTCATGTCGAATTTTTGATATTAAAGAGGACAAAATAGAATGTGAAATTATAAATAAAGTAGAAGAAAATGTAGAGTCAAATTTACAAATAACAATTTTTCAAGGATTACCAAAGTCAGATAAAATGGAATATATTATTCAAAAATCTGTAGAACTAGGAGTATATGATATAATACCAGTACAAATGAGAAGATGTGTAGTAAAATTAGGTGAAAATGAAAAAATAAAAAAGGTTAATAGATGGCAAAAAATATCAGAAGTTGCAGCAAAACAGTCTGGAAGAGGTTTAATTCCAAAAATAGAAAATATAATAAATATATCAAAAGTATGTGATTTAATAAAAAATTATGATATAGTATTTGTAGCTTATGAAAATGAATTAGAAAATACACTAAAAGCAGAGTTAACTAAAATAAAAGAAAAATTCACAAATAAACAAAAGGCGAAAATAGGAATTATAATAGGGCCAGAGGGCGGTTTAGAACTAGAAGAGATAAGTAAAATGAAGGAAAAAGGAGCAAAGATAATTACATTAGGAAAGAGAATCTTAAGAACTGAAACAGTATCTTTAAATGTGTTAAGTATTATAATGTATGAATTGGAAATTTAAGTCATAAAGGAAGGTGGTAATAATTTGAAAGAAATAGACAAAAAATATGTAAAAAAGATTTATTGTAATGTCATAATAGCAGTTATTATTGTTTTATATTTTTTAATATTAAAAGCAAATTATGAAAATTTGATGGGAACAGTAATAAATATATTAACAATGATATTTTTATTTGCATCAATTTATCTATTTGAAAAAGCTTATAAAAAATATAATGGAAGTTTAGTATTAAGTGGAATTGAAATTTTAATTTTATCAACATATATGTTAACAATAGAACACAATATAAAGAAATTTGATATTGATATTAATCAGTATTTTTTGATTGCATTATATACTTTTGCAACATATTTCATTCTTAAAAGCATTATTATATATACTATAGCAAGAAAAGAGATTGCTCAAAATTATAGTGATATAAGAGAAATTATAAAAAAGGATAAGCCATCAAAAAAGGAAGCAAAAAAGAAAAATAAAGAGGTAGAAAAATGATAAAAAGTATGACTGGATATGGGAAAGCTGAACTAAATATAGAAAGTAGAGAATATCAAGTTGAAATAAAAAGTGTAAACCATAGATATGCAGATATAAATGTAAGAATGCCAAGAACGTTAATTGGCCTAGAAGAAATTATAAAAAAACAAATAAATGAAAAAATAAAAAGAGGAAAGATAGATGTATTTATTACATTTGAGAATAATAGTCAAGAAGGAAAAATTGTAAATATAAATCAAGAATTAGCAAATATTTATATAGAAGAATTAAAAAAATTAGCTAATAAAGAGAAAATTTTGAGTGATATACAAGTAATAGATATTGCAAGGTTGCCAGATGTATTAAATATAAAAATAGATGATAATGATAATAAAATAAAAAATGAATTAACTAAAGTTTTAGAGGAAGCTATAAATAAAATATATGAGATGAAAGAAATTGAAGGAGAAAAAATAGCAGAAGATTTAACTAAAAGGATTATTAAGATTGAAGAAAAAATAAAAGAAATATCAAAAAAATCCTCTAGACTTATTGAAGATTATGTAGTAAAATTAGAAAAACGTATAAAAGAAATATTAAAAACAGAAGAAGTAGATGAAACAAGATTAGCACAGGAAGTAGTAATATATGCAGATAAATGTTCTATAGAGGAAGAAATAACAAGATTAAGTAGTCATATATTTCAGTTCAAAAATATAATAAATAATTCTGAAAAAGAGACAATAGGAAAAAAATTAGATTTTCTTATACAAGAAATGAATAGAGAGACAAATACTATTGGCTCAAAAGCAAATAATTTAGAAATTACAGATGCAGTAATTGATATAAAAACAGAATTAGAAGATATTAGAGAACAAGTACAAAATATAGAATAGAAAGGATAGAAATTATGCAATTAGTAAATATAGGTTTTGGAAATATTGTTTCAGCTGAACGAATTGTAGCAATTGTAAGTCCAGAAGCGGCACCAATAAAAAGAATGGTGCAAGAAGCAAAAGATAATAAGACTGCAGTTGATGCAACCTGTGGAAGAAGAACAAGAGCAGTTATAATAACTGATTCAGGTCATATAATTTTATCTGCTGTACAGCCTGAAACAGTAGCAGGAAGAATAGATAAAGATATTACAACAGTAGCAACACAGTTACAGGAAGAATAAATTTATATATAGGAGGAAATTAAGATGATAGTAAGACCAACTGTTACAGAATTATTAAAAAAGTCAAAAAATAGGTATGAGCTAGTAATAGCTACATCAAGAAGGGCAAGACAAATTGCAATGGGTGATGAACCTTTAACAAAAGTAAAAGAAGAATCACCAGTAACACTTGCAGCTAATGAAATTGCAGAAGGAAAAATTGATATAATTACTGGAGAAGATGAAAATTCTGAACAAGAAGAAAATGTAGAAGAATAGTTTTAAGGGGATTTCAAAAATGGTAAAAAAAGAAATAATATCATTAACAGGAGAATTATCGAGTGGAAAAGGTGTAGTATCTAAAATATTAATGAATGATTTAAATTATGGAGTATATAGAAATGGAGATTATTTTAGAAAATTAGCACAAGAAAAAGGAATGAGTGTAACACAGTTTAATGAATATGTTAAGCAACATACAGAAATTGATATTGAAATAGAGAATAGTGCAAAAGAATATGCAAAGGAACATAATAAATTTATTATTGATGCACGTTTAGGTTGGTATGCTGTTCCAGAATCTTTTAAAGTGTATTTAACAGTTGATATTGATGTGGCTGCTAAAAGAGCGTTTGATAATCAAGACATTCAAAAAAAACAGACAGAAAAATTTAATACTATAGAAGAACAAAAACAAGATATGATAAAAAGATATAAACTAGAAAATGAGAGATATTATATAGTTTATGGTGTGAGAAAAGAAGATATGTCAAATTATGATTTAGTTATAGATACAACTAATTTAACACCAGGAGAAGTGGCAGATATAATAAAAAAGGAATATTTTATTTGGCTAGAAGAGTAATAATTAAGCAATACAACAAAAGAAAGATAGGGGATAAATATGATGAATAGAATGAATTATAAAAGCCTTGAGGCTGTACACACACACACACACACACACACACACACACACACACTTTAAAAAATAAAGGAATAACTTTAATAACTTTAGTTATAACTATAATAATTTTATTAATATTATCAGGAATGTCAATATCATTATTAACAGGAAATGGACTATTTGAAAAAGCAAAGCAAGCAAGAAATGAACATATAGAATTAGAGATGAAAGAAAAATTAAATTTAGCAATAGCAGAGTTGCAAGTAAAGAAAAATGGAAATGCAACTTTAGAAGATATAACAGAAAATTGGATAAATGAAAAATTAAAAGATTATGAAGGTGTATTAATAGACACTAATTCTACATTTGAAAAGAAAATAAGAATGAAAAAAGATGGAATAATAAAAATATTTACTATTGATTTCAACTTAGATATAAAAGAAGATGGAAGTACAGAATTTTCATTTCAAGTTACCTATAGAGAAGGAAACAATGCTAATATATTAATAATAATAAGAGATAGCACAAATGGAATTAATAGAATAGAGTTACCAGATAAAGATTCTATAATATGCAATGGTAAAAAAGAAGAAATAGGAATAGATTATGTAGTACAAATAGGTGTAGAATATATAGTAAAAATAATATTGCCAAATGGAGAAGAAAAGCAGGGAGTAATATTAGTTGATCCAGATATAGAAATAAGTAATATTATAATTGGAACAAGTATTGGAGCAACAGAAACTGTAGAGGATAATTCACAAACAAGAGGAATAAAATTGTATATAAACTTTAATGCAACATTAGAAGGAGAATTATGTACAATAGAACCTAATGTCCCATATGAAATAAATAGAAATGGCAGATACAGTTTTTATATAACAGGTATATATGATGGAAGAACTATAAAAAAGAAAATAGATGTAGAAGTAAAAAAATATCAAGCTAGTGTGGATTATGTACAATACAATGCTGGAGATTGGACAAAAGAAGAAGTAGATGAATTAAAAGGTCTTAAATTATATGATTTAAATATAGAGTTACGTACTGGTATTGGTGGTGCAAAATTATCTAATGATATTAATAGAGGATTAACTTTTGGTGGATTTACTTATAAAGGTGATAAAGAAAATGAAAACAAGCCAGGTGTTATAACAAGTAGGAATAGTAGTCCACTTACAACAGTTGGGGACCGTTTTGGCGGTTATCCAGGATATGCTAAATATGATGGATGGGAAATATTAGAGAGTGAAGAAAAAGATGGTAAAATATATGTGAAAAAAATAGTGCATGCAGGAGTTCCAGAGAATTTTACTTTTATATTTGAAACTGGTGGAGCATACAGAGCAGAATATTTATTAACAGGTAATGCTGTTGATAATGAATATAAGACAACTAGTGATGGAATAAATATAAATGTAAGAAATTGGAATATGTATAAAGACAAAGAACTAGATAAAAAAGGATATATAGATGAAGTACATTGTATGACTTATTATGAAACATTAAATATAGCTAATATTAAAAAGATAACAGGTTCTATATACTGGACTGCTACTGCGTTGAGGGACGATGCTAGACAGTTAATTGGTATTAATGCTAGTGGCAATTTATATGCAACTAATGAATATTGTTTTGGAATTCGACCTATTATAACAATGACAGAAGGAGTATATATAGTAAGTGGAATAGGTACTGAGGATGATCCTTATGTACTTGGAAAGTAAAATAAGTAAAGGAGAATAGTGTGTTAATTACATTGTTTTCCTTTTATTTTTAATATCAAACCAAGATGAAAAAAATTTGCAAAAAAATGTCAAATATGGTATAATAAAGTATATTGAAAAACCAGAAGGTGATAAAAATGGAGTTATTAGTAGTAATATATATATTAGCATTTCTAATATTTGGATTAGTATTGTATTCAGTAATGCAATTAAAATTATTAGGAATAAAAATAAGAGATTTTTGGGATTTTATAGAAGCAAATCAAATGTTAGAAAAATTATATCGTTTTGCAAAACAATATCAGAAAATGTCTCCTCAAGAACAAGTAATATATTTATCGGAAGCAGAAAAAATATTTACTGCATTCGACAAAGTGCCAGAAGAATTATGGGATGAAGAATATGAAAAATATAAACAAGTATTAAAAAAATATAATGATATAAAAATGTTTCGCTGGGCATCTAATTAAAATTTAACAATAATTAGGAGATGAAAAAATGGCAGGAAAAAAAATACTAAAAATAATGATAATTTTAATAATATTTCTAATTTTAATAGGAATAATAATAACAGGAACAGGATTTTTTTTAATAAAAGGAAAATTAGATAAAATACAAAGAATAGATATATCTGATACAGACTTAGGTATTACAGAAACAGTAGCTGAAAATTTAGAAACTTATAGAAATATAGCTATATTTGGAGTAGATAGTAGCTCAGATGATTATGGAATAGGAAATAGAAGTGATTGTATTATTATAGCAAGTATTAATAATAATACAGGAGATATTAAATTAATATCAGTATATAGAGATACTTATGTAAATATTGATGGATATGGACTAGATAAGATTACACATGCGTATTCTTATGGAGAAGCACCACTTGCAATAAAAACATTAAACCAAAATTTAGACTTAAACATTGAAGAATTTGTAACAGTTAATTTTGATGCAGTAGTTGAAGCAGTTGATAAGTTAGAAGGTGTTGAAATAACAATAGAAGAAAATGAAGTAAAACATATTAATAATTATATAAATTCTACCTCCCAAATAACAGGTAAAAAATCCAGACAGATTAATAAAGCTGGAACTTATGTATTAGATGGAGTACAAGCAGTAGCATATTCTAGAATTAGGTATACAGAAGGAGGAGACTATAAAAGAACAGAAAGAATGAGAACAGTAATAGAAGCAATGCTTGCAAAGCTAAAAACAAGAAGTATTTCACAAATAAATTCATTTGCAGATACAATTTTACCAGATGTTTATACAAATATCAAACAATCAGATATTTTTGCAATGATACCAAGTATATCAAAATATAGAGTAACTGAAAGTATAGGATGGCCTTATAATACAAAAGGAAAAACTATGGACAGATGGTATGGAATTCCTACAACATTAGAGACAAATGTTATACAATTACATAATCAAGCTTTTGGAAACTATGAGTATGTACCATCACAAACAGTTAAAACTATAAGTGAAAATATTATAAAGAAAACAGGATATACAAAGTAAATAATAAGGATAGAAAGAAATAGAAAATTACTTTCTGTCTTTTTTGATGATAAAATAATAAATTTACATAAAGTATTGAAGTCCATGGTAAAAAGTGGTATAATTAAAAAGGTAATTAGATTTATTTTAGTAAGAGGTGGAAAAGTGGAAGTTAGAACTGGTGAAAATATATTATTAGAAGATAACATTATTCTAACAAACAGAAATTTAAAAATTAATCAAAGTAATATATATAATAAATATATAAAAAGGATTTTTGATGTTGCTATTTCAATTATTGGATTAATAATATCATTACCATTGTTTTTAATAATAGGAATATTAATAAAAATAGAATCCAAAGGACCAGTTTTTTTTATCCATGAAAGGGTTGGAAAAAATGGAAAAGTTATAAAAATATATAAGTTTAGAACAATGGTTAAAGATGCAAAAAATTTAATAGAAGAATTTTCATTAGAACAGAAAAAAGAATTTGAAAAGAATTTTAAACTAGAAGATGATCCTAGAGTAACAAAAATAGGAAAAGCTCTTAGAAAAACTAGTATAGATGAGTTACCTCAATTACTTAATATTTTAAAAGGAGAATTATCATTAATAGGACCAAGACCTATTGTAGAAGAAGAACTAGAAAAATATAAAAAACATAAAGACAAGTTTTTAAGTATAAAACCAGGACTTACTGGAAATTGGGCAGCAAATGGAAGAAGTTGTACATCCTATGAAGAAAGAATAAATATGGAATTATATTATATACAAAATGTTTCTTTTAAGTTAGACTTAGAAATATTTTGGAGAACAGTATGCAGTGTTATAAAAAGAAGAGGAGCAATATAATGAAAAAAGTTTCTTTTGTGATTTTAACCTATAATTCGGAAAAATATATAAAAGACTGTATAAAATCAATATTAAATATAAAAAAATATAACATTCATATTTATACTGTTGATAATGGATCAAAAGACAAAAGTTTAGAAATTATACAATCACTAGAAAATGATAATATAACTATAATTAAATTAGAAAAAAATTATGGAACTACAATTAGTAGAAATAAAGCACTTAATTTAATAAAAGAAACTGATTATATATGTATTTTAGATTCAGATACAAAAATAAATGAACAAGCAATAGATGTTATGACATCATATTTAGACAAAAATAAAGATGTAGCAATAGTTGGACCAGCAATGGAAGGAATAGATGGAAAAAAACAGATTCCATATAGAAAATTTCCAAATTGGAAAATAAAAATATTAAAAGCAATGCCAATAAAAAAATTAAGCATAAAAGGAGAGAACCTAGAAAATTATAATATTAGAAAATTACCAGAAGAGTTTGAATGTGATTATTTAATTTCAGCATGTTGGATGATGAAATACAATGTATGTATTGAATTAGGATATTTTGATGAAAAAATATTTTATGCACCTGAAGATGTAGAATACTGTATAAGAGCAAAGACAAAAAAATATAGGATTGTACATTTAAAAAAAGCACAAATATTGCATTATTATCAAAGAATATCAAAACAAAAACTAATTAGTAAAGCTAATATTACACACTTATTAGGATTGCATTATGTATTAAAAAAATATAACAAATTTTTAAAAGAATATACAAAGGAGAGATAGCAATAAATGAATATTTTATTTGTTAATCCCCCATTCAAAGCAGAATATGGAAAATATTCAAGAGAAGCAAGAAGTGCAATGATAACAAATAGTGGAGTAATTTATTATCCTTTATGGTTATTATATGCAGCTGGAGTTTGCAAAAAAGAAAAATATAAAGTAACTTTTCTTGATGCACCAGCAAAACAAATGAACCATAATCAAAGTTTTGAATGGATAAAAGAGAAAAAAGAAAAATATGCGTTAATTGTGATAGATACAAGTACACCATCAATTTATAATGATTCAAAATTTGCAGGAGATTTAAAAGAAATTTTTCCAGAAGCATTTATTATATTAGTAGGAACACATCCAACGGCATTACCAGAAGAAACATTAATGTTAGATAAGAGAATAGATGCTGTAGCAATTGGAGAATTTGATTATATTATAAGAGATTTAGCAAAAACAATAGAAAACAAAGAAGACTTAAAAAATGTAAAAGGTTTAGTATATAAGAAAGATAACACAATTATAAAAAATGAAAAAATGGATTTAATAACAGATTTAGATAAAATACCTTTTGCAGCTGAATTAATAAAAGAATTTTTAAATCCAAGAGATTATTTTTTTGCAGCTTCTGCATATCCAGAAATACAAATTTTTACAGGAAGAGGATGTCCAGCACGTTGTTATTTTTGTGTATATCCGCAAACAATACATGGACATAAATATAGAGTAAGAAGTGTAGAAAATGTTGTAGAAGAATTTGAATACATTGTAAATAAAATGCCAGAAGTAAAAGAAGTTGTTATTGAAGATGATACTTTCACAATAGATAAGGAAAGAGTAAAACAAATATGCAATTTATTAATAGAAAAAGGATTAAACAAAAAAATAAAATGGTTATGTAATGCTAGAGTAAATTTAGATTATGAGACAATGAGACTAATGAAAAAAGCTGGTTGTAAACTTATAATTCCAGGAATTGAAAGTGGGAACCAAGAAATGCTAAACAATATGAAAAAAGGAGCAACAATTAAACAAATAGAAGAATATGTAAAAAGTGCTAAAAAAGCTAGATTGTTAATACATGCTTGTTATATGGTAGGAAATAAAGGTGAAACAAAAGAAACTATGGAAGATACATTAAAATTTGCTATAAAGCTTAATACTGATACAGCCCAATTTTATACTTTGCATCCATATCCTGGAACAGAAGCATATAATTGGGCAGTAGAAAAAGGATATTTAGATAATAAGAATTATGAAAATTGGATAAAAGATGATGGAACGCATAATTGTGTTATTAATTTAGATAATATTTCTTCAAAAGAATTGGTTGAATTTTGTGATTATGCAAGAAAGAGATATTATTTAAGACCTAAATATATATTAAAAAAAGTAGGACAATCATTAATAAGTTGGGATGAATTAGTAAGAAATGTAAAAGGCTTTTTTAATATAGCACCAAAATTATTCAAAAGGAAAAAAAATAAATGAGAAAAGACAAAATATCTGTTGCTATGGCAACATATAATGGTGAAAAATACATTTATGAGCAAGTTAAAACTATATTAAATAATTTAAATGAAAATGATGAAATAATTATTTCAGATGATGGATCAACTGATAAAACATTAGATATAATAAGAAAATTTAATGATAATAGAATTAAAGTAATACAAGGACATAGAAAAGGAATTAAACAAAACTTTGCAAATGCCATAGAACATACTAATCGGAGATTATATATTTTTAGCAGATCAAGATGATATTTGGATGAATAATAAAGTTGAAAAAGTATTAGAACATTTTTATGAAAGTGATGTTATATTAGTACAACATGATGCAATTGTAATAAATGAAAATAATAAAATAATATATGAGTCGTTTGCAAAACATAGAAAAGTTAAAACAGGAATTATAAAAAATTTGATTAAGAATTCTTATCATGGCTGTTGTATTGCATTTAAAAAAGAATTAAAAAAACAAATTTTACCAATTCCAAATAATATTTATTTACATGATACTTGGATAGGTATTATAGCAGAGTTAAATGGAAAAACACAATTTTTAGATGAGAAGTTAATCAAATATAGAAGACATTTAGAAAATGTTTCTAGTTTTAAACACTTACCTTTAAGAAAAATGATAAATAATAGAATTAATTATGCAAAAGAATTACTAAAATACATAAAAGATAGGAAAAAATAAAATGTGGTATGTATATTTATTTATAGGATTAATTATTTTAGCAATAATTTATTATTATATATTTAAAAAAGATGTATTATCTGTATCTTTTATATCATGTCTTGTATTTGCACTGTCAACTTTAGCAGCATTTATTGCATATAAATTAGGTGATTTTTGGAATTATGTAGAACTTCATGAAAAAACTGTAATGTATGTAATTATAGCTATGGTATGTGTAGGTATAGGAGAATATTTAATAAGGATATTTTATAAAAATAAGAAAAATGAACAAAATGAAATTAAACTTATAGAAATTACGCATTTTAAAATTTTAATATGTATAGTTTTCTTATTTTTATAAAATATCCTT
>JAAWEA010000024.1 GCA_022794055.1 Clostridia bacterium | reverse complement strand
ATTATCTTCATTTTTAGCACCATCCTTTCGTTTTGGATGATTTTAATATTGTTTTTAAGCAACAAAAAAATCAACCAGATTTTATTTTCTGATTGATTTCTGTATCAATTCTGTTCAATTTAGTTCGAACAGATACGTCGTTGGTGCCGATGGTGGGACTCGAACCCACACATAGTTTCCTATAATAGATTTTGAGTCTATCGCGTCTACCAATTCCACCACATCGGCATATATAAATTTAAGATTACTAATTTCACTGATAAGTTATCTGTAGTTCACTTCGTTTCACACAGCTAACTTAACATCGGCATATATAAATTTAAAATTACTGATTTCACTGATAAGTTATCTTAGTTCACTTCGTTTCACACAGCTAGCTTAACACTTACATATCACTTTAATATATTAACATATAAAAAAGGAAATGTCCAGTAAAAATAAAAAATATGTAGGCTTTTTTTGCCTACATAAATTTTACACTATCGTAGGCTTTTTATACTGAACCCAAAAAATTGGACATTTTTGCCTACACATTTATTAACTAATCACAATTCTAAATTTTTATTCTACATCTCCTTCTACTGTTTCTTCTGTCCCCTCTAAATCTTCTATTTCTACTATATCATATTCTGAAACATTAATTTCTTTAATTTCCATTCCAGAAAAATCATCTTTATCATCCTCAAACTTTAAGGTCCTAAATTTTCTTTGGTTTACAAGTTGTAAATGTACTTTAGACATATCTAGTATCATTTTTGTAGATAAATTCATTCCCACAGGTAATGTCTTATTTTTATTATCATAAAAAATTATATTTGTAAATCCAATTCCATGTACACCAGACTTTAAATTAACTTTAAATAAATTTATTTTATTAGATTTAATATTATCTATTTCTTGTAATTCATTTTCAGGATTAATATTAAATACATTAATTTCTTTTTGATTAATTGTATCATCAGCTTTTATCTGATAAACGGGAATATTTTCAGTAATAACTCCATCTTGTAATGCTTGTAATAAATTTTTTAAAATCATTTGTAATGTCAATCTGTATCCTATTACCTTTGTATTTTTGTTAATTTCTAAGATATTAAATTTATCTTTTGCTATTTCTCTATGTCTTATATTATTTAATTTAGTAATTTTTGTAGGATCTTCAACAAGGTTACCAAAAATATCATATTCATCCTCTTCGTCACCATACATCAATTTTTGTTTTTTAGCTTGAGCTTTAATATCTTTTAAATATTTTTCTAATTCTTCAGGAGTAATTTGATTTGTCTTAATTTTATTAAGAATATCAAGAACTTCTGTAGTTGCAATATATACACTATCTGTTTGCTCTTGATTTAATTTCTCCCTTTGTAAGTTATCTAAATTTTCCCCAAATTTTTCCATATCTTCTAAATAATCAAAAGTTTTCTCAATTCTTTTTACAACATTAACCTCTTCTTGTTCTCCTTCAGGTAAAACAGATACTTCATCTTTATTACTATATTTCCAAAATTCAAATATACTCTTTTTATGACTATCTATTTCTTCTATATATTTTGTTGCATTTTCAATCTTTTTAGTCATATTTTTATGCTTTAATTTTAAAGCATTAACATCCATCATTAAGCTTTTCATCTTATTTTCTAGTTCTTTCAACTCTTTATAGCTATCAACTAACTCATCTAAAGTGTATACTTTTTTTATAGCTTCTCTTACTTTTTCTTTTTTTACTTCTCTTGGCTTTTCTTCTTTCTTTACCTTTTGTTCATTCTCTGGTTCTAACTTTTTATTATTTTTTTTGTTATATTTAAAATAATATTTAAATTTACCAAAAAAAGATTTTTTGCATTCTAAAAATGTTGATATTTGTTTTTCTTTAGCTAAATATTCTATCTCCTGTGAAGCAACTAATTGTTGAAAATGTTTTAGCTTTTTATTATATAGACGTATTTTACCATTAACCTCTCTTTTTCTCTTTATACCAAGTGCATATTGTTCACGTACAAAATCTATCATTCGTCTATACTCTACTTTTTTACCATTTAGATAAAATTCTAAACCAGAATTAGGAGTAATGTTAGTTTCAAAATGATAATATTCTGGCAATTCTGTTTGTAAAATAAATAATGCTTTTAATAATTTATAAAAGTTATTGGTCTCTAATCTAGTTTTTAGTCTAATTTTATAAAAAGTCTTTATTTTTTCATATACATGAGTTTCTCCAACAATTTGAACTGATACCTCATCATTTTTATCATAAACTTCATATACTGATGGCCATTCTTTAGTAAATAGCCATAAATAATTTTCTATATCTTCAAATTCTGCTTTCCTTAGAAATTGACTTGAATGTTTAGCATTACTAATAGGTACAAATATCTTTTCAGATAGATTATTTTCTAATTTCTTTTTTAAAAGATAGAAAAATGCTGAATAATTAGTATCTTCTGTTGGTACAATCATAAAATATTGGTCAGTATTTTCAGAATAGTATATTTGCCATAAATAATTTCCTTGATATTTTACTTTAAATGGAATATCTCTACTTAATTGTGCTTGTTCTTCTTCTATTTTCTTTATTTCTGATATGTTCATATTTTTTAACATATTTAGAAAAGTTGCATGCTTAACTATATTTTCTTCATTATTTGAGTCTAAATATTCACATATTGGTCTTGCCTTTTTATACCTTTCACTTAAATCTTCTAGTCTATTTGTAGGTGATAATAATATTTGTATGTCTCTTATAGGTATGTATTTATATTGTTTATATTTTTTTTCATCATAAATCCTTGGAACTCTAAATTCCAAAGGTCTTACATTTTTTAAGTTTTCTGGTATTTTATCTAAATCTAATCCTAAATATTCAAATTTTTCTGTTACTTCATTTTCTATTTTTTCTTTTTTCTTTCTAGGCAATTTAAGTCTTCTCCTTTATCTATTTTATCATTTCATAAAAACTTTTAAATTCATATCCTTCGTTTCTTAAATAATCAATTACAAGTTGTAAAGTATCTACTGTAATTTGTTTTGCTTGTGCATCATGCATTAGAACAATAACACTATTTTTATTATTTGTTGTCTTTTGCAAGTTTTTCATTATGTATTCTGGAGTTGGATTTGTTTTTTCAGAATCACCTGTTAATGAATTCCAATCTATATACAAAATATTATTTTGTTCTAATATTGATATTGCCTGATTTTTTATTTGAGCATATTTTCCTCCTACAGACCCTCCTGGAAATCTAAATAAATGTGAGTTATATTCTGGAACTTGTATTGCATTTGCTACAATCTGATTACATAAATTATATTCATTTAGTACTTGTTCTGGAGTTTGATAAATATTTTCATATTTATGAGTATATCCATGATTTGCTATATAATGTCCTTCATTATATATACGATTTGTTGTTTCAGTGAATGTTTCAACTTGACTTCCTAACACAAAAAAAGTTGCTTTAATTTCATTTGCTTTTAGAATATCCAAAATACCTTTTGTGTTAATTGATGGCCCATCATCAAAGGTTAAAAACGCTCTTTTAGTTTCACTTTGATAAATATTTTTTAAATTTTCTTTTCCAACTTCAGTTAATGTTGGAATATTATTCTGTTTTATTTTTATTTCTTTAATTTGTGTATTTTTATTAATTTTAGTTTCTTTTTTCTCTTCTTGTTCTTCTTGAAGCCTTTCTATTTGAGCTAATAATTGCTTTTGATTATTTAATCTCAAAGATGTATCTACTATATAATATAATATTAAACAAATTGTTATAATCGTTAAAATGATTGTTATTGTAATAAAGGTAACTCTTTTTCTATCAACATATTTTTTTAGACTATAAGTATTACATCCTTGAGGTTGCTCCTTGTGATAAAATATCCCCATCTATTTTACCTCTTATTCCATTTTATTTTTTCATTATTTGTTTGATATATTCAATTTCTTCTTCTGCATTTAGTCTCATAAAAATAGGTTCGCCTTTATCTATAACTTTAATGTTTGATAATTTATCATAATCCTTTAAACTCGTCCAACTTTTTAGTTCTTTATCAGTTATACCTATTTGTCTGAAAATATTATCTGATGTTTCTTCCATAAAAGGTCTGATTAAAATTGCTATTTTTCTTAAATTTTCAATTAAATGATACATAGCTGATTTTAATTCTTCTTCTTTTTCTTCTTTTGCTAATTGCCATGGCATTGTTTCGTCTATATATTTGTTGGTTCTTGCAATTAGACTCCAAATTTCTTTTATCGAATTTGCAATTTCAAAATCTTCAAATAATTTTTCAAATTTTTCAATTTGTTCTAAAGTTATTTCTTCAATTTGCTTATCAACTTCATTTGGAGTTCCATTATATCTTGGTACTTGTCCTTCAAAATATTTGTTTACCATTGATACAGTTCTATTTAGTAAATTACTTAAATCATTACATAAATCAAAATTATATCTTTGTACAAATTCTTCTGGTGAAAATAGTCCATCTTGAGACATTGGCACTTCTCTTAATAAAAAATATTTTGTTGCATCTAATCCATATTTTTCAATTAGTGTTTCTGGATATATTACATTTCCTTTTGATTTACTCATTTTACCATCTTTCATCATTATCCAGTTATGAACAAATATTGTTTTTGGTAATGGTAAATCTAGTGCCATTAAGAAAATTGGCCAATATATTAAATGAAATCTTGCTATGTCTTTTCCAACTAATTGTACATCAGCTGGCCAGTATTTTTTTAATAATGTGTCATCATCTGACATATAGCCAAGTGAAGTAATGTAGTTTGTTAATGCGTCTAGCCAAACATATACTACATGTTTAGGGTCTTTTAATGTTTTTATTCCCCAATCAAACGATGTTCTTGTTACACATAAATCTTCTAGTCCTGGCTTTATAAAGTTGTTTATCATTTCTTGTTTGCGATAATCTGGTTTTATAAATTCTGGATGTTCTTCATAATATTTTAAAAGTCTATCTGTATATTTTTTCATGTTAAAGAAATATGCCTCTTCTTTCATTGGGACAACTTCTCTTCCACAATCTGGACATTTTCCATTTATTAGTTGTGTTTCTGTAAAAAAAGTTTCACAAGGTACACAATATAATCCTTGATATTCTCCTTTATATATGTCTCCTTGTTCTATAAATTTGTCAAATATTTTTTGCACTACTTTTTCATGTCTTTCTTCTGTTGTTCTTATAAAATCATCATATTTTATGTCCATTTTGTTCCATAAATCTTTTGCCATTTCTGCCATTTTGTCCACATATTCTTGTGGTGTCTGATTTGCTTCTTTTGCTTTTGTTTCTATTTTTTGCCCATGTTCATCTGCTCCTGTTAACATGTAGCATTCTTTCCCTTTTAATTTGTTATATCTTTTTATTGCGTCTGCTAATACTGTTGTGTAGGCTGTTCCTATATGATATCTTCCACTTGGATAATAAATTGGTGTTGTTATATAAAATTTCTCACTCATTTTAGTTTCACCTTCTTTTTATTATTTTCATTTTGCGTTTATAATATCATATTTTATCTAATTTGTCTAGTTTATTATGGCAAACGTATAAATTTTTTAGCATTCTGTGGGTACCTTTGCTTGCTTTTGTTTAGCCTTAGTGGTATCAAATATTATTTTGCTTGATTGGAAAGAGATTTAGAATTTATTAAGTTATTTAATAGGGAATGTTCACGGAAAAAGTTATAGAATATAACTTTTTGCCTAAGTGAAAGGTTCCTATTGAATAACTTTAGAAACTCTAATCGAATGTAATGAACAAAAATAATATTTGATACCACTAAGGCTAAACAAAAGCAAGCAAAGGTACCCACAGAACTCTAAAAAAATTTATGCGTTTACTATCAACTTATATAACATACAGTAAAATACAGAAAAATTGTAATATACTCCCCAATAATATGAATAAATGAAAAACTGAATGAATATATTTTTTCTTTTTTCCTATTCCATATAATATTGCACCAATTGTATATATAATTCCACCAGTTACTAATAATATAAGTCCTGGAATTCCTAATAATTGTGGTAATAACTTTGCTGTAAAAATAATACACCATCCCATTCCTAAATAGCATATCATTGAAAATACTTTAAATTTTTTTATATCAATTGAATTTAATACAATACCTAATATTGCCATTCCCCATATAATCCCAAATATACTCCATCCAAGCACCATATTATATTCTCTAAAAGTAACTAAACAAAAAGGCGTATAAGAACCTGCTATTAGTAAAAATATCGAACAATGATCTAATATTTGAAAAATCTTTTTGGCTGTGCCTTTTGGTCTTAACCCATGGTAAATACTAGACATTGTATATAAAATTATCATATTTACACCATATATTATAGAACTTACCACTGCATAGCCATTATGATGTATTCCAGAAAATACTATACATAAAACTAATGCTATAACTCCAAATGCTCCTCCTACAATATGAGAAACCATATTAAAAATTTCTTCTCCTTTTGTATAAGTTGGTAAAATTCTATCTGCTAATTTTGTTCTTGTCATTTTTTCCTCCTTCTCATTATTCTATATTATAGCATTCCCATTTAAATGTTGTCAAAAACTCTTAAAATTTTTTTCATATATTTCTCTTCCTATTTTCATCATAATATGATAAAATATACACATACTAAATCAAAGGAAAAAATAGGAGGATAAAATTATGGAATTTAACAAATGTAGTAGATGTGGAAATTTTTATTTATCAAATGATGATGTATGCCCTAAATGTAGACCAAAGGACACATTAGAATATAAAACTTTCAAATCTTATATTGAAGAAAATGGAATTACTGCTAATTTAGATGTATTATCAAGTGAAACTGGAATTAGTCCAAAAAACATTAACCGTTTTTTAAATTATAGTGATAATAATACTAATGGTGGAATAACAACTAACTTATAATAAAAATGAAAGGATGTTTTTTTATGACAAATGTATTTAATATTTTAGAAGAAAGAGGATATATTGAGCAAATGACTCACCCAACTGAAATAAAGGAACTTTTTGGAAAACAATCTGTACCTTTTTACATAGGAATTGATCCAACAGCTGACAGCCTTCATGTTGGACATTTTGTTTCTTTAATGGTTGCTAGCCATATGCAAAAATGTGGACATAAACCAATTATTTTAGTTGGTGGTGGAACTGCAACTATAGGAGATCCATCTGGCAAAACAGATATGAGAAAAATGCTTACTCATGAAGATATAGATAATAATGTTAAAGGTATTAAAAAACAAATAGCAAAATTTTTAAGTTTTGAAGGTGAAAATGCTGCTATTATTGTAAATAATGCTGATTGGCTTTTAGATTTAAAATTTATTGACTTTATGCGTGAAATTGGTACTTTATTTTCAGTTAATAAAATGCTTGCAGCTGATTGTTATAAAAATAGATTAGATACAGGTTTAACATTTTTTGAAATGAGTTATATGCTTATGCAATCTTATGACTTTTTACATTTATACGAAACTTATGGCTGTAAATTACAAATGGGTGGAAACGACCAATGGTCAAATATCATAGGTGGTGTTGACTTAATTCGTAAAATTGGAAAAGACGACTCTTTTGGTTTAACATTTAAACTTCTTACAACAAAAGAAGGTAAAAAAATGGGAAAAACAGAAAAAGGAGCTTTGTGGTTAGATGAAACTAAAACTTCTCCTTATGAATTTTATCAATATTGGAGAAATGTTGAAGATGAAAGTATAGAAACTGTATTAAAATTGCTAACCTTCTTACCTATTGAAAAGATAAAAGAATTATCTGCATTAAAAGATGAAAAAATAAATGAAGCAAAAAAAATAGGAGCATTTGAGATTACTAAATTAGTTCATGGTGAAGAACAAGCACTAAAAGCCGAAGAAGCTTCTAATGCCTTATTTTCTGGCACAGGTAGTTTAGATAATATGCCAACTATTAATTTAGAAGGTAATAAAAATATTTCTATAGTAGATGCAATTATTTTAACAGGAATTGCCCCTTCTAAAGGTCAAGCAAGAACTTTAATTACTCAAGGTGGTATTTCTTTAAATGATAATAAAATTACAGATGTTAATTATATTTTCTCAGATTATGACTTTAAAGATGGTTATGCTATTTTGAAAAAAGGGAAAAAGATATTTTATAAATTAATCTAAAAAGAAGAGGGAAAAAGGGTCCAGGACAAAAAATCCCTCTTTTTTTTATTCTTGACATTTAAAATATTTATTAAAAAAAGAGGGATTTTTTGTCCTGGACCCTTTTTCCCTCTTCTTTTTTATTCTTCAACTATATTTTCATTTCCTACTTCATTTATTGTATTACTGTCAATTTCATTTTTTTCTTGCTCTTTCTTTTTTTCTTCTTGGACTTTCAATTCTTCTAATGTATTAATTAACGCTTGTAATTTTTTAATATCAGACCCCATTAATTCCCAATCTTTATTATTTGTAGACTCTGTTAAATTTTTATTTGCCTTTATAATCGCATCAATTGCCCCATTTATATCTCCTGTATTTTCTACCTCAATATTAAAAGCTTCTTTTGATAATAAATTATTTACTGCTTCTACTAAATTATTACCAATTGCAACCTTATTTCCAGATGCTACTACAACTTTTTTAAGCATTGGTATTTTAGACTCTTCATTTAACATAGTCTGATAAATTGCTTCTACATATAAAACAGTATCTTTAATTGGAACCATTACCATATTCTTTGTAACTTTAGTTCCTGTTGTATTTAAACTTTTTATTTGTGATGAAATTACTTCATCTTGTTCAATCTGATTATCTAATTGCATTGGACCTAAAATATTACTATCTTGTGAATATTTATATAATTTCAATTTATTATTATATCCATCAGTTGTTCCAATTACATAAGAAATTAGATTTTGTTTTGAATCTGGAGTATAAGTTTGAAGTAATCCCACTTCACTCTTTCCTTCATCATTAACCATTGTATAATATGATTCTAATATTGTTCCAGATGATTTTGTCATAACTGTACTATTATATTTTGCAAAGTTCCATAAATCATCATTTCTATATAATATATCTGGCTTAACATTATGATAAGCTTTTAAAAGTTCTGCTTGTACATCAAACAAAAACTTTGGATATATAAAATGTTCTGAAATATCTTCTGGAATCTCTGTATCTAAATTTTCAAATAAACTTGGATATGTATTTCTATATGCCATAACAATTGGGTCTGTTTTATCTGTTATATAAAATTTCATACTTCCATCATAAGTGTCTATGATAACCTTTACAGAATTTCTTATATAATTTATTTTCTCTTTTATTCCATCATGTTCAATTGATGTATATTGAGCATAAGGATATCTCCCAGATGTTGTATAAGCATCTAGAACCCACACAATACTTCCATCTTCTGTTACTACTGTATAAGCATTTTCATCATATATTAAATATGGCATTGCTGATTTTGCTCTTTTAATAATATTTCTATTTATTAGTATTTTACTTTCTTTTGTTACTTCTGAAGAAAATGCTAATTTTAAATCTCCTGTTTTTATGCCTAAAATAGCCTTATCAAAGAAATTAAGTTGTAATCCTGCTTTTCCATCATAATTAGATGTATGGTCTACCCCATATTCATCTGTATAATCATATTCTTGTTTATTTTTAGTGTTAGTTGCAATAGTGTCATTTGTTTCTAAACCAAAATAGATATTTTGTTTAGTTGTTCCTAATTTATCATCTTTTCCTGTTATATCTTTTTGAAGATATTGAATTCCTCCTGTTTCTGTAGTATTTGTTGCAGATGTTACTATTTGTCCTATGCCATGTGTATATTCATAAGTTTTACTATTATAAGTTCTTCCAGAATTTGCCATTTCTCTAGTTGATATATAAACTAACTTGTTTTCTCCAGAAATTTTATATTGTGCTAAATTGGCACTTCTATATGAATAGTATCCTGTTCCTGTTTGTGTATCTTCTAATGTTTTTAAAATTACTTCACTATCCATAATATTAGTATTATTAATTATACTTTTATTTTCTTCTACTTCTTCTTGTGTAATCGTACCTGTATTTTCTAAATTAGTTTCTTCTAAATCAATATTATATGCATTCTTAGTGTAATCTATATTATATGCTAGATATTCTTTTTCTTTATCTAATGTGTTAGTATTTACAAAAATCAAATCAAAAACTATCATGACTAAAAAGAATGCAACTAAATAACCAGGTATAATAACTAGATTTTTTAATACTTTTGGAAAATTACTTGCTTTAAATGCTTTTACAGCTCTAGCTACTACAATAATCATTATAACAGAAAAAACTAAGTACCCCCATCTTTGAATCATAACATCTGTATATCCTGCTCCAATTACATCAATATTTTGAGTTGAATCTGTATCATTTTTTATTGTTAGCATTTTTCCAAATGATATATTAGTTATATTTAATGCTGTAAATAATGAAACTCCAATTACAATTAAAATAACATTTCTCATTATCTTTTTAACAAGTAAGCTGTTTTTTACCATTTCACCATCTATACCATTAAAATATTTATTAAATATAATAATATAATAAATTACCATATATACTGTTAAAGCAAAAACTATTCCGATAAAATATCCTATCATTGTTTCAATTAATGGCTTTTGAAACATATAAAATGAAATATCAAAATTAAATATTGGGTCTGTTATTCCAAATGAAACATTACTTGTACATACTAATATTTTTTGCATTAAAACTTTTGTCATAAATGTACTAATCAATATTGACATTATAAATGCAATTGATTTATTTAAAAATTTTGGAAATTCTTTATTCTCTTTTTCAAAAAAAGGTTTTAGCCCCTTTTGAATCCCTTTATTTGTTAGATATATCAACATATACAATAAAACAAAATTTACTCCAAATATAATTAATTTGTAATTTAAGTTTGTTTTGAATATTTGTATATAATTTTCTCCTAATTCTTTATATTCTAAATAAGAACCTTTTAAATTAATAAAGCTAAAAATAGCAAATAAAACTATAAATAATATTACTAATATTTTTCTTGTTTTGCTTTTTTTCTTTTCCATTCAACTTCCTCCAATTATCCTTTTATATTATTGCTTTTACAAAATCTTCTGAATTGAAAATTTCCATGTCATCGATTTTTTCTCCAATACCTATAAATTTTACTGGTATTTTATTTTCTTCTACAATTCCAATAACAACTCCACCTTTTGCTGTTCCATCTAATTTTGTAAGAACTATTCCTGTAATGTCTGCTTCTTGTTTAAACGCTTTTACTTGTGAAATTGCATTTTGTCCTGTTGTTCCATCAATTACTAATAATACCTCTCTGTCTGCTTCTTCCATTTCTTTATTTATTACTTTTTGTATTTTATTTAATTCATCCATTAGGTATTTTTTGTTATGCAGTCTTCCTGCTGTATCTACAATTAGCACATCTGCTTCTATTTCTTTTGTTTTTTTGATGGCGTCATATACAACTGATGCTGGGTCAACTCCCTCTTCTCTTTTTACTACTGTTGCTCCTGCTCTATTAGCCCATATTTCTAATTGTTCTACTGCTGCTGCACGAAAGGTATCTGCCGCTGCTACCACTACCTTTTTTTCATCTTTTGCTAGTCTATTTGCCATTTTTCCTATTGATGTTGTTTTTCCAACTCCATTTACTCCTATTACTAATATTACTGATGGTTTTGTATTTAAATTTAGACTAATATCTGTTATATCTAGTATTTTTTTCATTTCTTCTCTTAATACTTTTTTTACATCTTCCTCATCTTTTATATTTTCTTTTTTTATTCTTTCTCTTAAGCTTGATATTATTTTTATTGATGTGTCCATTCCTATATCTGACATTATTAAAACTTCTTCTAATTCGTCTAAAAATTCTTCATCTACTTTTCTGAAATTGCTGAATACGTTATTTATTTTTTCATCAAATGATGTTTTTGTTTTATTTAATCCCGATTTTAATTTATCAAAAAATCCCATTTCTTTCTCCTCTTTTTTATAGATGTAAATAGTATAGCATATTTTTTAGTAATTGTAAAATGGCTATTTTAAATTTGTATTTTTTATGATATATTAGTTATAAATATTTGATGAAAGGAATGATAAGATGAAGAAAAACCTGTTGGAGTAGTTATGAGTACTTTAAAGCCTTGGTGTGATGGAAATCATTTGGATGATGCAGAAATTTTCGTTTTAAAAGAATATCAGCATAAAGGAATTGCTAAAAAATTATTTAGGACTTTATTTGAATATGCAATCAATACAATGCAATAACATTTAGTGCTCATACTTATGAAGATGAAAATGGTTTCCCATATTCTTGGTATAAAAGATTAGGTTTTGAAACTATTGATGATTGGAAAATTATAAATGGAAGCATAAAAGAAGTTATTAACAAATTATAATATTAAAAAAAGGAGGGGTTTAAATGAATGAGACATTTAAATTTTTAAAAGAAAATACTAAAGTTAATTATGTTGCTACTATAAATGGAGATAAACCAAGTCTTAGACCTTTTGGGGATCCTATTATGTTTGATGATAAGATATATGTTCTTACTAAAAAATACAAAAATGTTTCTAAACAAATTTCTATAAATAATAGTGTATGTATAGTTGCTTATGATGGTAAAAATTGGATTAGAATAAATTGTGAACTAATTGATGATAGTGATAATATTGAAGTAAAAAATGCAATAATTGATGAATTTGATTGGGCTATTGATGATGGTCTTACTCTTGATAATCCTGATTTTCAAGTTTTATATATGAGAAATGTTGAAGCTACAATTTATGATGATAATTCTGAGGTTGTTTCAACTCATAATTTTTAAATATATTAAAGGGACATTTATTATAAAAATGTCCCTTTTTGATTTTTATACTTTATATATTACAAATTTATAGATGTATATGCTTTTTAATAGAACTTTTTATGAACCTGGTGTTGGTTCTACATAAGCATCTATTGCTGCTTTTGCACCATTTACTATTGATGTAAATATAGTATCTGTATTACCTTCTATTTTGTTATTTTCAAAAGTCATATATTTTGCGTAAGTTACTGATTCAATTTTAGAAATGTAAGTGTTTGCTATTAGATTATGTACAGCTCCTTTACTAGCAGCATAATTTTTAATTGTTGCTTTAGCATCTGTTTTAGCTGTTACATAATTATCAATTGAAGTCTTAACTTCATTTGTATCTGTTAAAAGTTTATCTGTTATTGCTGTAATTTCAGTTGTTGTTTTTACATCTTCTTCTTTTATATCACTAATAGCCTTATTTACTATATCTGTAAATTCTTTATATCCTAAATAATCTTTATAATCTCCTTCTTTATTTAGATATTTATTTGTTATAGTATTTATTGCTGTTAATTTTTCACTTAATAATGGATAATTGTTTTCAATATAAGTTTCTACTTCTGCTAAAATTCCTTTATCCTCATCTTCAATTTCTTCTATTTTTGTTGCTTCATTTACAGCAGCTTCATATAATTTTAATCTATTGCTTAACTCTGTAAATTGTAATTCTGTAGCTGTTGCTTTATAATTTCCAATTATTTTTAATGCTTTTGTTTTTGAATCTATTAATTTTTGTGCTTCAGTTTTATCTTCTACACCAATTGCTGTTAATGCTTTGTCTAATATTGTTTTTATATCTTCAATAGAAGTACAGTCATTAATATCTTTTATTGCTTTGCTTGCTATAGTTTTATATTTATCATCTGTTAAGTATGGTGTTAATTTGCTAACTGCTTCATTTTTTGCATTTTGTAATTTATTTGCATCTTCAGCTGCTTTTATTATTGCTTCAATATCTTCTATTGCTTTTTCTATTGTAGTTTCTATATCTTCAACAGTGTTTGCATTATTTAATGCTGTTTCTGTTTCTGTAACTTTACTTGAAACTCCAGCAATTTCACAATCTTCATATACATCTAATCTAGCCATTGCATCTGCTCTTGCAACTTGTACTTCAATTTCTTTAATTGTGTTTGCTAAAGTATTGTTAACTACTTCAATATCTTTAGTTGATTCTATTGTTGATATAGCAGCTCTTGCTTTTGTTGCAACATCTTCAATTTCTGAATCTACATAAGCATTTAATTTTCTTATTGCATCTTCTTTTGCTTTTACAAGTTTATATTCACCTGCTTGTGTATTTATGTCTTCATAATATGTTTTTATATAAGATGTAAATACCTTCATAGCATCTGTAATTTCAGCTGTCTTTTTGCTGTTTTCTACATTTGCTTTAGTATTTGAAATTAAGTTATTTAATTCATCAATTTCATTAGTAGTTAAGTCTTTTGAATTATTTACTATATCTGTGTATTTATTTAATTCATCTATTGCTTTTTCATATTCATCAATAAAGCTTTCTTGTGCATCTTTTTCATCTTGAATAGCTGTTTCTTTCATTCCTTTTAGTACTTCTAGTTTCTCTTCTAATGTTTCTGTTATTTCTTCAATTTCAGTAAGTTTTTTGATTTCTTCTATATCCTTAATTGCTTGTTCTTCTACTTTAGTATATCCACATATTGCATATTCGTTTAATTTAGAAATTGCATCATTCATTATATTTTTTAATATAGCTTCATCTTTTTCTTTAATTACATTTGAATAATATGTTTCCATATATGTTTCAAAAGCATTCATAGCATCTTGTACATCTTTATTTGTTGTTGCATTATCAATTTGAGTTCTTACTTCTTCTATTTCATTTCTTACAATTGCTTTACTAGCATTTGACATATCAATATCTTCTAATACATTTTCATAAATGTCTAATTCGTCTGTTGCTTTTTCTTTAGCTGGTATTACATCATTTATTACAGCTTTTGTCTCTGATACTACTGTCTCTAAATTATTTTTTGTTTTTATTTCTTCATTTATCTTTTTAATTGCTGCATTAATAACTTGTTTTACACCTGTATTAGCTTCATCTAAATATGAACTTAAATCATTTATAGCCATTGTTTTTGCTACACTTAAGTCATATTCTTTATATTGTTCTAATAATGTTTTCATATTTTTTAAAGCATTGTCTATCTCTGTTTTTGTTTTTCCTGTATTAACTGCATTTTCTGCTTTTTCAATTATTGCAGAAATTATTTCTTTATTACTATCTGATAAATTAGCTGTTTCTAAATTTTCTTTATAAATAGCTATTTCTTCTATAGCATTTGCTCTTGCTTCATTTGCTTTTTCTTCAACTGTTTTTACTATTTCATCTGCATCTACATAAGCTCTTTTAATTTCTATAATTGTTTTATTATAAGTTTCTGTTACATCTTCTACTTTTTCTGCTTCTTCAATTTCTGCTATTGCTTCTTCTATAGTTTCAACTATTTTTTCATATTTTTCTTGACTAGCTGTATCATCTGCTTTAACTGTTGTACCTAAAGCAATAAGATATTTTTTTAATTCTGATATACATTCTTCTTTTTGTTCTTTTAATTGATCATCTTCAGATACTTTTACTAAAACTATTTCTATAGCTTCCATTCTTAATGATCTTCCTGTAGTTCCTGTATAGTTAATTGTTAAATCTTCTGAATTGTCTGCAGTAATCCATTGCATCCATCCTATGTCTTGTACGTGTGCTCTATATTTTATTTGATATCCATATTCTTCTAGTCCTTCTACAGATACTTTTAAAGCTTCTGCTCTTAGTGAACTTCCTACTGTTCCTGCTATTTCTCCAGATGTTTTCCATCCTGTCCATCCTTTATCTGCTGAATGAACATTATATTTTACTTTTACATTTTCTGGTCCTTTAAAGTCTATTTTAAAGGCTTCTGCTCTTAGTGAACTTCCTACTGTTCCTGCTACTATAGCACTTTCTATTGTATTACTAGCTTGTATTGTATTCATCCAGCCTTTGTTTTCAACATGAGCACTATAAGTTAATCCTAATTCTTCATCCATTGCTGCTCTTGAAATATTTTTTGGTAAAACTGACATTGTTGTAGCTAATGTAGCAGCAATTATTAAACTATTTTTGATTGCTTTCTTTTTTTCCATTTTTTTCACCTTTCCTTTTTATTTTGTATTGATAGTGTAAGTAAATAAAAATCATATTCCTCCTTTCTTTTTTATTTACACTACGCTAATAAAACCACATTATGTTTTCATACATAATATATTATGTATAAAATACTACCACTCTATCTTAACATTGTCAATACTTTTGACGTTTTTTGTTATGAAATAACTAACATTTTTGTTAATTATTCCCTAACATACTTTTGTTAGTTATTACACTACAATAATGTTAGGAGGTACTTAACTATGGAAAAACCTAAATATGAAAAACATATATATAATATTATTAGAAGAAATATACGAAAATATAGAAGACAAAAAAGGATTACATCAGCAGAACTTGCTGAATTGGTCGGTTTATCACATGATTTTATTAGACAAATTGAAAGCGAAAAAGCCGCTTATAATTTTTCTGTAGAAACATTATATAAAATATCTGTTGCTCTTGATGTTACTTTAGATATGTTAATAGAAAAATAAAAAAGTTCGCCTGCAAAAATTTTGTAAGAACTTTCTGGAAATGTATTTTTGTATAACAAAAAAATGCTCTTGCACTAAGCTCGAGCATTTTTAACTTATTTTTACTTCATATTTTCATATACTTTTTTATTTTCTTCTAAATTATGAGTTTATTATAATATAAATTGCATATTTTTAAAATTAATATAATTTACAGTGGGTTTTAAATATAGTAAAATAACGATGTATTTTAATATTGTATCGCCTATAAAAAATGAGAAGGAGTGAAATCTATGACAGAACAATTACTTTGGAATGCTGTAAAAGAGGCTCAAGAAAAAGAGCAGATTGGTTTGCTTATTTGGGCAAATTGGACAGTTTGGGATAATTTAGCCTTTGATAGAAACAAGGAAATGAACACTATGACTTTGCTTTATCTCAAATTTCCAAAGGAGAAGCGACAACAATCTCAACTGAATGGAATGGACTTTCTATGCCTGGAATTATTGCAGTTTCTATGAATAAGTTAAGTTCTTCTGACAGATTCTTTACAGATGTTCTTAGTATTTGTAAAGAAGGACATTATGAAGGACCGATTACACTTGTTCCATCGAATGAAGTTATTGATTTTCGTCAAATGGGCACAGGGGCTTCCATTTAGGAGCCCCGTTAAAATTTTAGTTATATTATCTTTTAAAAGCCTCTGCATTTCTGGTTTTATATTAAGTCTTTTCTAGGATGTCTAGCATCATTATATAATCATTGTCTCTTTGGTCATCCATTGATACTCTTGTAT
This sequence comes from Clostridia bacterium, assembly GCA_022794055.1. GTDB lineage: Bacteria > Bacillota > Clostridia > TANB77 > CAG-508 > CAG-269. Next base: position 295 of record JAAWEA010000024.1, on the reverse strand, counting down.
AAATTCCAACATCAAAAAAGCCCTTATTCCTAGAAAGGGAACTTATAGTTTCATTTAAAGTAAAAACTCACAAGTCTTTATAGTTCGCAAGTTGTTTTCAAATGGAGCCAATAAGCAGAATCGAACTGCTGACCTACGGGTTACGAATCCGTTGCTCTACCAACTGAGCTATATTGGCATATAATCTTTTTTTACTCTACATATTTAATTTTTATTTCTTGACTGTCGCAAGCAGCTACACTTCGTTTCGCATACTGATGTTGTAACTCGCTTTGCTCTAACAACCTCAGCATCT
>JAAWEA010000023.1 GCA_022794055.1 Clostridia bacterium | reverse complement strand
TTTTTCAACAATATTTGCATTTATAAACATTAATAATACTAATATTGTAAGTGGAGTAAAGATAGAAGGAATAGATGTTTCGGGTTTATCAAGAGAAGTAGCAGAAGAAAAAATAAATTTAATTTATAATAATAAAAAAGAAAAAGATATTTTATTAAAATATGAAGATTATGATTCTTGTATTAACCCAAAAATGATAGAAACAAATTATAATGTAAAAGATGCTGTGGAAGAAGCAATTAATATTGGAAAAAATAAAAATATAATAGTGAATAATTATGATATTTTATTAGCACTTATGGGAAGAAAAAATATAAATGTAAATATGACAATAAATGAAGAAATAGCAAATCAAAGTATTGAAGATATTGGATCTAAAATTCCTGGAGTTGTTGTAGAACCAAATTATTATATTGAAAATAATACATTAATTGTAACAAAAGGAAAAGAAGGAATAAAAGTCAATACAGATGAATTAAAAGAAAAAATTAAATTAAATTTAAAGGATATACAAATTAATCAAGAATATATAGAAATTCCGATATTTAATAAAATTCCAGAAGAAATAAATATAGAAAAAATATATGAAGAAGTACATAAAGAAGTTCAAGATGCTTATTATACAAAAAATCCATTTACAATTCATCCAGAAATAGAAGGTGTAGATTTCAATTTAGATGAAGCAAAAGCATTATTGCAACAAGATAAAGAACAGTATGAAATAAAATTAATAATTACAAAGCCTAAAGTTACTACTAATCAAATTGGAACAGAAGCATTTCCTGATATGTTAGCAACATTCTCAACAAGATATGATGCTAGCAATGTTGATAGAAGTACTAACTTAAAAATTGCAGTTCAAAAAATAAACGATAAAGTTATTATGCCAGGAGAAGTTTTTTCATACAATCAAACTTTAGGAAATAGAACATCTGCAGCTGGATATAAAAATGCAAAAATATATGAAGCAGGTCAAGTGGTAGATGGAATAGGTGGAGGAATTTGCCAAGTATCATCAACATTATATAATGCAGTACTATTATCAAATTTAGAAATAGTTGAAAGAAGCAATCATCAATTTACTACATCTTATGTACCAGCTGGAAGAGATGCAACAGTAGTATATGGTCAAACAGATTTTAAATTTAAAAACCCAAGAAGTTATGCAGTAAAAATTAAAGCTAGTATATCTAATGGAATAGCAACAGTTTCAATTTATGGAGTTAAACAAGAAACAGAATATGCAGTAAGTTTTAATACTAAAACAATATCAAGCATACCATTTACTGTAAAATATATAGATGATAATACACTTCCATTAGGAACTGAAAAAATTAAACAAAATGGTGCAAATGGATTGATTACAGAAACTTATATTATTAAAAGTTTAAACGGAAAGGTTGTTTCAACAAAATTACTTTCAAAAGACACATATAATGCGATGCAGAAAATTATATTAAGGGGCGTTAAAGGAGCAGAAGCAACAAATCCAATAACAAATTCTATATTAACAGAACAAACAGAAAACCAAGTTATACAATAAAAAAGCAAAGTTTTTAAACTTTGCTTTTTTTGGTGCGTCATCAGGGGGTCGAACCCTGGACCTTCGGATTAAGCGTGCAGGAAATCATCAAATCCACAGTTTAAACCTTTTCTTATAGTATCAATGCTTTTTATAGTTAATATCAATACTTTCACAAAAAATAGATGTAGTTTGAAATGGTTTAAAATAATTTAGAATAATACTAAAAATTGGGAAGTATCGGGAAGTAAAATTAATTATAATAAAAATATATACTTCTTATTATATTTTGTTCTAATTAAATTTCAAATTCTATATTATTAAAATTTCCACTCATTTTTTCCATATCTTAATTTCTCCAATTCATTATGATAGTCTTTTAAATAATCCCAAATATTTAAATTTTCCTTTATCCATTCTTCTAAATTATATTTTGTAATTTCATATAAGAAAGAAAATGCTTTTTTTTCGTCAAGTATAGTCCACCCTTCTTTTTCAAATTTTCTTATAGGTGCTTGCTGACTTTCTATTTTGTTTCTTTTCATTAGTAATATAGGTATATATCCCATTTCTTTTAAATGATTAGCAGAATTTGCAATCTCTCTTACTGTTTTTGAATCATTTGAGTTAAACCTATATTTAGTATCTATTGCATATTTAATATTATTATATTCAAATGAATAATCACATAAATCTTGAGTTGATGTTCCAGTAGTTTCCTCTAAGAATTTTAATAATAATTTTTGACTACTTTCTCTACAGCATTCTTTATTAATATGTATTGAGTGTTCATTAATCCAAAAATTTAAATACTCGTTATAATATATATTTCCTGTTAAATTAATTTCACTATCATTTTTTAGAATTATGCTAGTTATATTTTCCCATATATAACCATACCTTCTACCTATCATCTGTGATAATCCCCTTTGATTATTTTCTTTTATATATCTATGTATACTCACATCAATTTTTATTTTTTCATTATTTATAAACTCTTTTAATTCATTTTCTAGTTTTTCTTTATCTTCAATAATTTTCATTTTTTCCTTTCATTAATCTCTTATTACTTATTTCTATATATTCTTCAGATATTTCAAAACCAATAAAATTATAATTTAATTTCTGAGCTGCCACTGCTGTTGTTCCAGATCCCATAAATGGGTCAATTATTATATTATCTTTGAATTTTGGCGTAGTTAATAATATTAGTTTTTCAATTAAATCTAAAGGTTTTACCGTTACATGTTTATTAAATTCATCTTTTTCATCTCTTGTAATGTTTTCTATTATATTGCTTTGAAAACCATTTCCTTGTTCTGCATGAAATAGCCCTACATTATATTCTTTTAACGTTTTGTAATAGTTATCTATTAAAGGTTTTTGAACTACACAAATTGCTTCCCATTCCGTTCTTAAACAGCTATGCCATCCTTTCCATTTTTCATAATCTGAATCGCCTAATTTTTCCATTTTTTTTGATATATTATTGCCTTTAGGTATACCACTATTTCTTCTCCATACTATAACATCTCTTGCATAAAATCCACATTTTTCTAATGCAACTTGCACTTGTGCAATAGTTCTTGTACTATTGAATACCAGTACCAAGCCTCCAGGTTTCATTATTCTATATAACTCTCTACCCCAAGATTCAATCCACTCACTATATTCTATTATATTTTCTCTGTTTCTCTCGTACCATCTTTTATTACGTACTCCTCCTGCTAACCCACTACCATACGGTAAATTTGTTACAAGTGTTTTTGTATTTTCTCGTTCCTTTAATCTATTAATTCTTCTCTTTATTTCATCATTATTCCAATCTTTCCCTACAAACTCATAATTATATGGTGGATCTGTTATACATGTTGCTATATAATCACTTTTAAGTTGCTTCATTCCTAATGTACAATCTAAATTATATATTTTATTTAATTCTATATTATCTACTTTACTCATTTCTATCTCCTATATTTCAAACAACCTATACATTTATATCGCTTTATTTTAATTTAATCAAGTACATATGTTTTAACATAAATTTTAATTTAAAAAATTACTAATGGTCTTATTTATTTTTTATTGTAGAAATATGTATTATATATGAATACATTATATAAAAATAGAAAGCCATACAAGCTCTCTATCCATTACATGGTGCGTCATCTCGGGTTCGAACCGAGGACCTTCGGATTAAGAGTCCGCTGCTCTACCAGCTGAGCTAATAACGCATATTCAATTACTTGTGTCATATTGGGGAGTTTTGGGAAGTTATTTGTTTTTTTCCTATTTTTAAATTTTCCTCTAATTATTTATTTTTCAAGTATTTCGCCCCTTTCTTATATCTTGATGACTAACTGATTAAGAGTCCGCTGCTCTACCAACTGAGCTAATAACGCATAAGATATAAATATTATAGTACTAAAATAAAAAAAAGTCAACATATAATTTTTGTAACTTATGTAAACAAAATAATAAAATTGATTGACAACATTAAAAGAAAAGGTTAAAATATAATAGATAGTTAAAAAGTAAAGGTGGGTGGTATTATGTTAAAAATATATAATACAAATTTAGAAACAAACAAAATAGAAGAAATAAAAGAATTCCAAAAAGGAAGTTGGATAAGTTTAGTAAGCCCATCGGAAGCAGAAATAAAAAAAGTATGTGAAAGTCTTAATATTCAAGAAGACTTTATAAGAGATGCCTTAGATTTTGAAGAAAAAGCCAGAATCGATAAAGAAGAAGATGACAATACAACTCTATTTGTAGTAGATGTACCAATTATTGAGAAAAATGAAGACAATGAAATATATACAACTATGCCATTAGGAATGATTGTAGTAAGAGATGATTATTTTATTACAGTATGTTTAAGAAAAAACAAGATAATAGAAGACTTTGAAAAAAGAAAAGTTAAAGATTTTCAAACATATAAAAAATCAAAATTAATTTTTCAGATTTTATACTTAAATTCATCATATTATTTATCATACTTAAAACAAATTAATAAAGAAACAGAAATTGCGGAATATATATTAAAAAATTCAATGAAGAATAAAGAATTATTAAAATTACTAAGTTTAGAAAAAAGTTTAGTATATTTTACAACATCATTAAAATCAAATGAATTAGTCATGGAAAAAACAATGAGAGGAAAAATTATTAAACTATATGAAGAAGATGAAGAAATACTAGAAGATGCCATAACAGAAAATAGACAAGCAATAGAGATGTCTAAAATATACAGTGATATTTTGAATGGCACCATGGATGCCTATGCTTCTATTATTTCAAATAATTTAAATGGTGTGATGAAATTTTTAACATCAATTACAATTGTTTTAGCTATTCCAACTATGATTTCTAGTTTTTGGGGAATGAATGTTGAGCTTCCGTTTCAAATGAATAGATTTGGTTTTCCAATTATGCTTGCAATTTCAATAGTATTAACATTAATTGTTACATGGTGGCTAAAGAAAAAAGACATGTTAAATTAAAAAAATGGCTGTTAATTCAGCCATTTTTTTTTGCAAACGAACAAATATAAGTCATGTATATTATTTAAAAGTTCTAAAATTTTAATCATTTCTCTTTCATTCTTTATTCTATATTTCATCACCTAAAATACTTTTTATTTTTTCTAATTGAACTTTTAAATTATTATAAAGTGTAGAACTAATTGAAATATTTAATCCATTTTCATAATCTAAAATAGTTTTCTCAATATCCAAAATTTTGAATTTTTTTATAGAATTAAAGTTTTTATACATATAAATTGGAACATAGTCTACTTTATCAATAGTTATTTTTCCATCAGTTTGTTTTGTAATTGTTAAATTTAAAATAGCAGAATCCTTAGTTATTTCCTCTCTTTGGTCAGCTGTAAGATTTCCTAAAGAATAAACTACAAAGACTTCTTTTTCTGTACCATCATCTAAAGTTATATTTCTTTTTTGCATTGGTTGTAAAACATGAGGATGATTTCCAAGAATAACATCAACACCATTTTGAAAAAGAAAATCAGCTAATTCTTCTTGTTCTAAACTTGCAGTAGTCAGATATTCTATTCCCCAGTGCATACAAGCTACAATCATGTCAACATTCTTGTCTTTTGCTATTTTTATTTGTTTCTTAATTAAATCTCTATCTATTAAATTAATACAATAAGGCTTGTCTTTAGGTACAGGAATTCCATTTGTTCCATAAGTGTAATTTATAAATGCTATATTAACACCTTTAACATTTTTTATTAAAACTTTTTCTTGTTCTTCTAGTGTTTTATATGTTCCCAAATGGGAAATTTCATTTTTTTCTAAAACATCAATTGTTCTACAAAGCCCAGAATATCCATAATCTAAAGCATGATTTCCAGCAGTCGAAATTATATCGACACCAATATTTTTTAATGCAGTTGCTAAACTATCTGGAGAATTAAATGTTGGATAATTGCTATAACCTCTGTCTTCTCCAGCAAATGAAGTTTCTAAGCTACCAATAGTTAAATCAGAAGATGATGTATAATTAATAATATCTTCATAAACGTAAGAAAAATCATATTGTTTAGTTGCACTATTATAGGCATCCCAATATTGTGTATTATGACATAAGGTGTCTCCTAAAGATGTTAGTGTAAAAGTAATAGGTTTTTCTTCTATTATAATTTCATTTTGTATAATATTTTCTGATTCAGCTTTTTCTATTATAATTTGATTATTATTGTTTTTTGATATTTTAGTTTCATTTATTAGTAAACTTACATTTTTAAGTGTATAAATAGTAATTATAAATAAAACGATTATAAAAATAGTTAGTATAATTTTTGATTCTTTTTTTTCTGATTTTATTTTATTATTTTTTCTTTGATTTCTTCGCATATATTTCTCCTTATAATCATTAATTAAATTATCATAATTTGACGAAATTTGCAATAAATTAAGGAAATAAAGTTTAGGTATAATAATAAAATTTATAAAAATAACCACAATTTTCATTAATATTTTAATATATTTATTTTTTAAGTTTTTTATTTTTGTATTATTTTGACAAAAAACAAAATTTAAAATTGAATAAATTAATAAAAAACACACATAATAATAACAAATTTTAAAATAGGAGGATTAAAAATGAAAGTCATAGATAAGATTGCATTAGTTTTAATCATAATTGGTGCTATAAACTGGGGATTAGTAGGAATTTTTAATTTTAATTTAGTTGATAGTATTTTTGGTACTATGAGTATTGTGTCTAGAATTATTTATGCTTTAGTTGGTATTTCTGGTTTATGGGGAATTAAACTACTTTTTGATGATTAAAATTTGTTTTATAGTTCTTAATTTATATGGTATTGATTAAAAATTTTAAGACATTTCCATATAAATTTGATATTTATTGGAAATTATGATATACTTAACATAAGTAGTTACAAAAAACAATTTTATTCCAGAGGAGGAAGACAGCATGAAAAAAAGAACAAAAAGGGCAATTAAAAGTATTCTGAGATTTTTAGGAGTAGTGTTTCTATTGATACTGCTAGCATTTTTTATTCAACGGACGATTGGATACAAAATACAAGAATCCACAATTTCGTCATTAATAAACAACCTTGCGAGCGAAAGAGCAGAAAAAGAAGAGCTGAAAGAAGAGGTGGTAAATCTTAAAAAGCAACTTGAGAACAAAACTTTAGAGGCCAATACTTCAGAGCAAAAAAATACAGAAGTAGTAAATGATGCACATTATCTGCAGGCTAAATTTCCCAGTGATGGAATGTATTATGTAGACTCTTATGAAAATACATTTTATACGGATTCTATGTGTACTAAACCAATCGAATCTAAACCACGCTTTATGTCGCCAGTAATTGATGAGAATTTAAAAAGTCAAAATGGTTTTTCAGTAAAAGCATTAAGGTTGGATGATGGAAGTATTTGTTACTGCCCAATGGACACACTCACATACCTAGTTATAGAATCAGAATAATAAGAGTATGTGAAAGAGCAAGAAGCCAGAGAAGCAACGGAATAAAAATTGCACAACCAATATTAAGTGCAAAGTAGTGTTTACCAGGTGTGGAAATTTCGCACCTGGTTTTTCTATAACTTTAGAGTAATCCCCCAGCTATGCTGGGGGTGTCGGAAAACTTTTAGTTTTGCACAGAGTAACAAAAATGCCACCCCAACATGATATAATATTTTTAAGTTTGACGGCTTAAAATATTATAAATGAGAGGAGTGG
>JAAWEA010000022.1 GCA_022794055.1 Clostridia bacterium | reverse complement strand
CGAAAATGGAAAAAAAAAAAATATAAAAAATTTTAAATATTAAAAAACAAAAATAAATTAAAAAAAGGTTTAATTAAAAAATTAAATTATTTTAAATTTTATAAACAAAATAAAAAAACAATATTCATTAGAGGAAATATTCAGTATTTTAATAAATTGCTTTTTAATATCTAAAATTAGAACAGAAGAATTTAATGGAGATGATATATTAAAGAATGTTTATCCATATATTTTTAAAGAAATCGAATATGATTATGATAGTGAAGAAGCAATAGCTTTAATAAATTATTTTTCTAGTACAAATGAAAATGACATTGTTGGTTATTTATACGAAAATACAATGTCATCAGAGAATAAAAAGAATTGTGGAAGTTTTTATACTCGATCTAATGATATTATAGATTATATGGTTAATAATGTAAAAATAGATGAAGACACACATATACTTGAGCCTTCTTGTGGTTCTGGCTTGTTTTTAATAGAAATTATTAGAAAGATTAAAAACAATAGTAAAGAATTAAATAAGGCATTATTACTAAAAAAAATTTTTAAGAATATTGAAGCAAATGACATTGATAATATGGCGTGTAAAATTACAGAAGCAAATATTCTTTGTAGCATGATAGAGGACATTAAAGATGTATATATTCAAGACAATGGGTTCAAACTTCCAAAATTAAAAATAAATAATTATGATTTTTGTTATAAAAATATTAATAATAAGTATGATGTAATTATAGGGAATCCTCCATTTGTTACTTTATATGGGAGAAGAAGTAGAAATATGACAGAGGAGAAAAGAGCATATTTTAATACATTTAAGTTTGTTGTTGACAAAAAGAAAAACAATAAATTTAATTTATCAATGTTTTTTATAGAAAACTCTTTGGATTTGTTGAAAAAAAATGGAAAATTATCTTTTATATTAGATATTTCATTTTTTGAAGATGCCTATATGGATATGAGAAAGTATTTATTAGATAATTATACTATTAAAGAATTAACAACAAATATAAATGGATTTGAAAATGTTGCAAGTAATCAAATTATATTAACAATACTTAATAAAAAATCAGACATTGAAGATAATGTGAAATATTTTAATTATTCTACAAAAGAAACAAAATTGTTTAGTCAAAGTATTTGGAATAAAAGAGATAAAAAGTATAATTTTTTATTACCGTTAGATGGATTAAAAAAGGAAATTATAAATATAATGGAAAAAAACAAAAAACTTGATGATTACTTTCCAGGAAAAGCATTAAGAACTTGTTGTGCATTAACAGGTAGAACAGATGATTTTATTGTTGAAAAGGATAAAAAAACAGATAATGAAATATTTCCTTATTTAGAGGGTTCTAAAGGGATAGCATATAAATTTGCAAAACCTAGACCATTTAGATATATTGAATATGATTATGATTTGCAACTTAAAATTTCTGATGAATTTAAAGTTAAATTAGAAGCTCTAGGAATAAAAAACAAAAAGAGAGTAACCTTAGGAGATAAAGAATGCTATAAATCTCCCAAGATATTTATAAGACAAAGTGCAAGTGAAATAATATCTACATATACAGAAGAAAATTATGCTGCAAATAATAGCTTATATATTTTAAGTTTAAAAAATAGTAACAAAGAATCAATAGATAAACTTAAATATACAAATGGAATATTAAATAGTAAGTTAATATCATATTTTGCTTCATCAACTAATGTTATTAGGGGTGGAAATGGGAAAACTCCACAAATAAAGATTTCAGATTTAAAGAGAATACCAATAGCATTAGCTAATAATGAAGATTTTAATAAAATTATAGATTTAACAGATAAATTACAGGAACAATTTAATGAAAATGGATATAGAAAATTGAATAAATTAGTATATAAAATATATGGGATTTCAGAAGAACAAGAAGAATATATTGAAAAAGCAATGAGTTAAATCATTGTTTTAGTATTATTTAAATAGATAATCTGAAATTAAAAATAGTGCCTATTGTAAAGAGATATCATTTTTGATATACTTAAAAAGAATAAATATAAAGAATGGTCATCTGGAAACTTATAGGGGGAGCCAAGGTAATGAAGGTTTTTTAGTACTTTAATATATTTTATGTAATAGATGCTTGTTATAGTGGTCTAGTATTAAGTAGAGGTCCTAGATTTTTAACAGATATATTATCCAGACCAGCAAGACAAGTATAATTAATAAAAATATTATTTGTTAATAACATTAGTATATGATAAGGTGAAAGATATGAACTTAATACAAAAGTTGAAATTAATAAAAGGAAGGATAAATTATTATGGAAAAGGTAAATATTAATGCTGAAGATGGATATAAATTGGATATTCATATATTTAAGACAAAAAATGAAAAGGCAGTTATTCAAATTATTCATGGCATGGAAGAACATCAAGAACGTTATGAAAATTTTATCAAAGAATTAAATGAAAATGGATTTTCTGTTGTTAGCTCAGATTTAAGAGGACATGGTATAAACTGTAGGGAATTAGGATTTTTTAAAGAAAAAGATGGATATAATCAATTAATTTCAGATCAAAAAATTATTACTAAATATATAAAAGAAAAATTTAAAAATCTTCCTATATACATTTTTGCACATTCATTTGGAACCATTATAACTCGTGTACTTCTTCAAAATAATTCAAAAGAATATCAAAAAGTAGTACTATCAGGATATCCTAATTATAAACTTGCAGCACATATAGGTATAGTAGTATCAAATATCATTAAAACAATTCATGGACCAAAATATAAATCAAATTTGCTCACTTCACTTAGTATAAGTGGTTTTAATAAGAGTATTAAAAATCCAAAAACAAATTTTGACTGGATTTCTTGTAATGAAGAAACTGTAAAAAAATATATAGAAGATCCATATTGTGGCATTGGATTTACTTGTTCAGCGTTTAATGACTTATATCATCTTGTTATAATGATGCACAATACAAAATTATATAATAATATTAAGAAAGACATAAAATTTTTACTTTTAAGAGGTCTTGAAGACCCTTGTACAGGATTTGATAAAGGTTCTAAAAATTCTTATGAAATATTACAAAATGCAGGATTTCAAAATATTGAACTTATTACATATCCAAAAATGAGACATGAAATATTATCAGAAAAAGATAATGATAAAGTTTATAAAGATATTCTTAATTTTCTTTCTTAAAATTAGTAAAATAAAGTATAAAATAAGTAAATAAGGAGAAAAGAATTTATGGAAAATATAATTGAAATTAAGGGGTTAACAAAAAAGTATAAAGAATTAGTAGCAATAGATAACCTTTCATTTGAAGTAAAAGAAGGAGAAATACTAGGACTTTTAGGACCAAATGGAAGCGGAAAATCTACAACAATAAACTGTATATTAGCATTATTAAATTATAGTAATGGAAGTATAAAAATATTTGGAGAAGAAATGAAACCAGATAGCTATAAAATAAAATCAAAAATAGGAGTAATATTTCAAGATGTTGCAGTATTTGAAGAATTAACAGTATATGAAAATATAGATTATTTTTGTGGTTTATATATAAAAGATAAAAAAACAAGAAAAGAATATGTCGAAGAGGCAATTAAATTAGTAGGAATAGAAGAATTTAAAAAATTCTATCCAAAACAATTATCAGGAGGACTTTTAAGAAGGCTAAATATAGCATGTGGAATTGCACATAAACCAAAACTAATATTTTTAGACGAGCCAACAGTAGCAGTTGATCCACAAAGTAGAAACAATATATTAGATGGAATAAAAAAATTAAGAGATAATGGAGCTACAATTGTTTATACTACACACTATATGGAAGAAGTAGAAATACTTTGTGATAGAATTATTATATTAGACAAGGGAAAAGTCATATCCGAAGGAACATCAGACAGCCTAAAAGAACTTGCAAAAATTGAAGAAAAAGTAACAATAGAAATAAATAATTTAGAAGAAAAATATATAAATGAAATCAAACAAAAGGAAAATGTAGATGAGGTCATATATGATACTAATATTTTGATAGTTACATACAAAGAAGGAAAAAATAATTTACCTCAATTAATGGAATATCTAAAAAATCACAATATCAAATTTAATAAAATATATTCAGAAAGACCAACACTTAATGATGTATTTTTGGAACTTACAGGAAAGGAGTTAAGAGATTAATGTTTGTACATAATTTTAAATATTCTCTAAAAACCCTTTTTAGAAATAAAGCTTTAATATTTTGGACTTTCGCATTTCCAATAATACTTCGGAACTTTTTTTAATATGGCATTTTCAAATATAGAAAATAGTGAAAAGCTAAAAATTATTGATATAGCAATTATAAATAATAAAGACTTTGAAGAAAATCAAGTTTTAAAAAGAGCTTTTGAAGAATTATCAAAAGAAGAAAATGAAGATAGGCTATTTAATATAAAATATGTTAATGAAGAAGAAGCAAAAGATTTATTAAATAATGATAAAATTTCAGGATATTTAAGAATTCAAGAAAATAATCCTAAAATTGTAGTTAAACAAAGTGGTATAAACGAAACAATATTAAAATATGTAACAGAAGAGATAACTCAAAATACAAATATAGTAAAAGATTTATCAGTAAAAAAAATAATAGATCAAAAGCTATTAGGAAATACAAATGTAGATTATGAAAAAATATATAAAGATATATTAGAAAACTTGGAAAAAGATGTAAATTTAAAAAATATATCTGATGATAATTTAAGCTATACAATGATAGAATTTTATACTTTAATTGCAATGTCATGTTTATATGGTGGAATATTAGGAATGGTAGCAATAAATCAAAATTTAGCAAATATGAGTAACAAGGGGAAAAGAATATCAGTTGGTCCAGTGAATAAATTGAAAATTATATTTAGTAGTGTTTTAGCAAGTTATGTAGTTCAACTAGTTGGACTTGCTATATTATTCTTATATACAGTATTTGTACTAAAAGTAGATTATGGAAATAACTTGCCACTAATTATTTTACTTGGAATGACAGGAAGTATAGCAGGTTTAAGTATGGGCTTAATGATAGGAAGTTGCATAAAAACAAATGAAAATGCTAAAACTGGTATTTTAATATCAGTAACAATGTTAGGATGTTTTCTATCTGGAATGATGGGAATAACAATGAAATATGTAATTGATACAAATGTACCTATCATAAACAAAATAAATCCTGCTAGTATGATAACAGATGGATTTTATTCATTATATTATTATGACACATTAAATAGATATTTCTTTAATATTTCAAGCCTACTTATATTTTCAGCAATAATGATTTTATTATCTTTTATTAGTTTAAGGAGGCAAAAATATGACAGTATTTAAAGCATTTTTGAAAGTTGTAAATAAATATAAATTTACAATAATTCTTTATACAGTAATTTTAATAATATTTGCAGGAGTAAATATACAAACAAATGATAAATCAATGAATTTTGTTGCAAGTAAGCCAGATGTATTGATTATAAATAATGATGAAAATATTGGTATAACAGAAAATCTAGTGAATTATATATCACAGACTTGTAATATTGTAGATATTGAAGAAAACGAAGAAGAAATAAAAGATGCTCTTTTTTATAGAAAAGTAAATTCTATTATTTATATACCAGAAAATTATAGACAAAATTTTTTAAATGGACTAAATCCTGAAATAGAAATAAAAAGTACAGGAGATTATCAATCATCACTTGCAGAAATAATGTTATCAAGATATATTAAGGTTGCAAATGCTTATGCTGATTATCCAGAAAATGAACAAATATCAAAAATAAATGAAATATTAAGTAAAGAAACTGAAATAGATATAACCTCAAAATTGGATACAGAAAATTTATCAAGGGCTACACTTTATTATAACTTTTTAAATTATAGTATATTAGCAGGTTTAGTATATGTTATTTGTTTAATATTATCTAGTTTTAGAGAAGAAAAGATAAGAAAAAGAACAATTATAAGTAGTATGAATTATAAAAAATATAATAGACAATTATTGTTGTCAAATGGAATACTATCAATTACATTATGGGTGTTTTATGTGATATTAAGCTTTGTACTAATAGGAAATGTAATGTTTACAACACATGGATTAATTTTAATTGTAAATTCCTTTATATTTTCAATTTGTTCTTTATGTATAGCCTTCTTAATAGCCAATATAGTAAGTAATAAGAATGCTATAAATGGAATTGTAAATGTGATTGGTCTAGGTTCAAGTTTTTTATGTGGTGCATTTGTGCCAGTAGAGTGGTTACCAGATTCAGTTTTAAAAATAGCACATATTTTGCCATCTTATTGGTATATTCAAACAAATGAGCTTGTTAAAGAATTAGAGATTGTTAATATGGAAAGTTTGAAACCTGTATTTGTTAATATGTTGGTAGTTTTGGTCTTTTCGATTATTTTTGTTGTTTTGTCCCATTGGGGACGTGTACCTGTGGGACATTTTAAAAAGAAGAGGTAAAAGGAGAATAATGATAAAGCATATAATAATTTTGGGAGCAGCAAGAGCAGGAAAGACAACATTAGCAAGTATGTTACATAAAAAATATAATTATTCAATAATTTCAGTAGATTCATTCGTAAGTGCACTAAAAGAGGGATTCCCAAGTTTAGGAATAACACATTCTAATACTGAAAACAAATTTAAATTATTACCGCAATTTATATTTTCTTATATGAATAAGATTATAAATGAATATCCAAAAGAAAAGTTTGTGTTAGAGGGATGGCATGTATTTCCAAAAGATATTGTAAAATTATTTTGCAATATGGATGTATACATTATAGGGTTAGGATATACAGAAATTACTTGTGATGAAGCTTTATATCATATAAGAAAGAATGAAACAGAATATTCATATACTGCAAAAATGGCAGATAATAAAGTTAAAGAATTAATTTTAAATCATATAGAATATAGTAAAATAATTAAGAAGCAGTGTGAAGAAAATAATATAAAATATTATGATACTTCATTTGATAGGGAAAAAGTATTAGAAAAAGCAATGAATTTTTTATTAGAATAAATTAGTAGTCAATAGGGATGTCTTTTTTTGACAGAATAAATTATGATTATGCTAAAACCTATTTATATATTAATATTTTAAGACCAAGACAAATAGGTAAACCCCAGATATATTTTGGTTAAAATATTAAATATAAATAGGTTTAGTAATATAACGGTCAAAAAAAGGCGTCCCTATTGACCACTTTTTTACAATTATATTACATTTAAGTAAATTCGTTGACTAAAAAAAATGGCAATGATATAATTATGTCGAAATAATGGGAAAATTTAACAAGATAAAATGTTAAAGAGATGGGAGGAAAATCATGAAAAATACAATAAAAATTATATCTACCATTTTAATAATATCAATACTTATAAATTTAATACCAACAATATTGCCAGTACATAAAACTTATGCAGTAACACAGACAATAAGTGCAGACATTAATAATATAAATGAAAGTAAATATCCAGGAATTAAAGAAAGAATAAAATTATTACAAAGTAAATATCCAAACTGGAAATTTAAAATATTATACACAGGTCTTGATTGGAATACAGTAATAGCAAATGAGTATACAGGACATGGAGCAAGACCAACAAATTTAGTACCAAACTCAGCAAATTATAAAGGAGCATGGGTTTGCCCTATTTGTAAAGAAACACCTTATGATAATGGAAGTTGGAGATGTGTTTCAGAACAAGGAATTAAATATATGATGGATCCAAGAAATTCAATAAATGCTTCTGATGTTTTTCAGTTTGAAGAGCTAACAAATACAGGATATGATATGAATATTATAAGGACTATGACACAAGGAACATATCTTGCAGGACATGAACAAGTTATTGTAAATTCTTCAGTAAATAGTAATATGAACCCATATTATATAATTGCTAGATTACTTCATGAGCAAAGTAAATCTGGAACAGTAGCAGTATTTGGAAATGGTTATAATGGGCAATATATAGGATATTATAATGCTTTTAATATAGCAGCATCAGGAAATACACCAGCAGAAATTATATTAAATGAACTTGCTTATGCAAAGAAAAAAGGATGGACAAGTTTAGATGCTTCAATCACTGGGGGAATAAATTTTTTAGCAAGTCAATATGTTAATTATGATCAAAATACATTATATTTACAAAAATTTGATGTAGCAGCAAAAGGGGGACTTTATTGTAATCAATATATGCAAAATATTTTAGCAGCACAAAATGAAGGAACGACCATAAGAGATATTTATATAGACATAAATACAATGGCTTATTCACATACATTTATTATACCAGTATATGAAAATATGCCACAAGAACCTTGTGCTAGACCAAATTCAAATGGAAGTAGTACAGTTGAAACAGATTTGGTTAAAGTAAATGTTGAAACTAATTTAAGAATTAGAAATACTCCAAATGGAAGTACAACAGTTGATTTATTATATAAAAATGAAATTGTTACAAGATTAGAAAAAGCAACATCTAAGGTCAATGGAACATATTGGGATAAAGTTCGAAAATCTAATGGTTCAGTTGGATATGCAGCAAGAGAAACTTATACTAATGAGACCCCATATAAATTATACTTAGTACCAATTAATACAGATTCAAATGGTGGAACAAATGGCTCAGGAGGAACTAATAACCCTCCTCCCAATAGTAGTACATCAGTGAAAATAGATAATGTTAATAATATTATAACAGTTGTACCTGGAGCTATTGCATTTGATATTTTAAACTCATTTGGAGGAGCAGTAAAAATCACATTACCTGATGGAAGAGATTTACCATTAGGAGGAATTCAACCTATGGCAACAGGATTTATAGTACAAGATAAGTATACTGTTGTAAAAAAAGGTGATATAAATGGAGATGGAAAAGTAGATACAGCTGATTTATTAGCTATTCAAAAACAATTATTAAAGATTGCGAATATTGAAAGTGGAATAAGAACAAAAGCAGCAGATATTAATAATGATTCAAAAATAGATACAGCAGATTTGTTAGCTATTCAGAAAAAATTACTAAATATATGTGATATATCAATTTAAGATAGGAAGGAAATCAAATGAAAAATAAAAGAAAAAAGATATTATATACAGTTTTAATAATATTTATCTGGATGATATTAAAAAGTACAAGTGTTAAAGCAGCATCAGCATCAATAGTAGCAAATACAACAACTCCAACACAAGGACAAACTGTAACAGTTACAGCAAGTGTAACTGCAGGAGCTTGGAATTTGAACTTTTCTGGTGCAGGAAAAAGTGAAGTAATTTATGGATTTACACAAACTAATGCCAATTCTTCAGCTTCAAAAAGTATAACTTTTGTTGCAGGAGCACCTGGAACATCTTACACATTTTCTTTAACTGGAGATATGACAGATATTACATCAAGTAATTCACAAGCAGTTAATAAGTCTTTAACAATAACTGTGAAAGCTAGTGGAGGAAATAGTTCATCTGGAAATACAGGTTCAAATTCAGGTAATACAACACCTAACACACCTAATAATTCAGGAGAAACAAATAAAAAATCCAATATAGCAACACTTAAAAATTTAGGAATTAGACCAAATGACTTTAAAGGATTTAATGCAAATAAACTTACATATAGCACAACAGTACCTTATGAAACAGAAACAATAGAAGTTTATGCAAGCAAAGGTCATGACAAACAAACAATTACAGGAACAGGTTCAAAAAAACTAAATATGGGTTTAAACAAAGTAGATATTACAGTAACAGCAGAAGATGGAACAACTAAAAAAACATATACAATAAATATAACAAGAAAAGAAAAAGGAGATACTTCAGAAGATAAAGAGGAAGAAGAACCAGAAGAAGATTCAGTACAAGACACCGTTTTCGGATTATCAGAACTAATCATAGAAGGAATAAATTTAGAACCAGAATTTCAAACAGATATATATGAATATAATATAGAATTAAAAGAAGATATAGACAAATTAGACTTTTCAACATTATTAGCAACAAGTGTTGGAGCAGAAATTGAAATTATAGGAAATGAAAATTTACAAGAAGGTGAAAATATAATTACTATTATTATAAAAGGTGAAAATGAAGAAGAAACAGTTACATATCAAATAATAGTAAATAAAATAGTACCAAAAGAAAATACAGAGATAGTAGAAGAGAATAATGAGCAAAGAAAAAAAATGATTATTATAGGATGTACAATAGTAGGAGCTATGTTAATAATCATAATTATAATAATTATTATAATTAAGAAAAAAAATTCTATAAAAGAAAAAGAAGATGAAGGTTTTATGAAATATAACCATATAAATGATATATACAAAGAAAGTTTCCAAAATAGTCTAGAAGATGAAGAAGACTATGATGGAAATAATAAAAGAAACAAAGGAAAAAGATATAAATAATAAAAGGGAAAAAAGGTCCAGGACAAAAAATCCCTCCTGTAAAAGGGGAGGGGATGTCTTGGATTTTATTATTAAAAGACAAAAATGTGTTTGACATTTTTTTGTTTGTATGATATTATATATTAAATTAAGAAATGGAGTGATATAAATGCCAAAAAAGAGACCAGAATTAAATGTAAGGGAAAAATCAATATTAAGATATATTGAAAAACAAATTATGACAGTTGGATATCCACCATCTGTAAGAGAAATAGGAAAAGCAGTAGGATTAAGTTCAACAGCAACAGTGCATGGATATTTAGCAAGATTAGAAGATAAGGGATATATAAAAAAACAAGATAAAAAAGGAAGAACATTAAGACTATTAAAAGGAGCAACAGGAGAAAGCAAAAAAACATCAACAAAAGATTTTTATACTCAAAAAGAATTAGTAGAAGTGCCAGTAGTAGGTAGAATAACAGCAGGAGAACCAATATTGGCAGTAGAGAATATAACAGATACATTCCCAATTCCAATAGACTTTGTTGGAAATTCAGATTGCTTTATGCTTACAGTTAGAGGAGAAAGTATGATAGAAGCTGGAATCTTAGATGGAGACTATATTTTGGTAAGAAAACAAAAAGATGCTACAAATGGAGAAATAGTAGTAGCATTAATTGAAGATGAAGCAACTGTGAAAACATTTTATAAAGAAAAAGACCATATAAGATTACAACCTGAAAATAGTACAATGGATCCAATAATAGTACCAAACTGTGAAATTTTAGGAAAAGTTTGTGGTGTATTTAGAAAGATGTAATGTGTTGTACAAGGCATAAGAAATATATAATTTATTATCACTTAAGTACTATATTAAAAAGAGAAAGAGGTAATAATGATAATAATGATAAAAAGAGTAATATTTGATATTGATGATACTTTAATTCCATGGGAAAAGGAATATTTTAATGAAATTAAATATACTTTGGATGATTTAAATATAAAATATACAGACAAAGACTATGAGAATATTTTACAAGCAATGCATGATTATGAAAATGAGTATTATACTTTTGACAGAAAACTAGTAAATGATTATATAAATAAATATACAAAAAAGGAATATCCAGAAAAATTTATGTATACTCTTACTAAAAGATATGAATTCTGTGTGCCAGATAAAATTAGTAATAATATAATAAATACACTAGAATATTTAAAATCAAAATATGAATTAGTAATCTTAACTGATTGGTATGCAGATCAGCAAAAAAGCAGATTAGAAAAATTAGGCATCTTAAAGTATTTTTCAAATTTGTTTTCACCAGAACAGACAAAAAGAAAACCATTTAAAGAAGCATTTATGCAAGCAATTGGAGAAAATAAACCAGAAGAATGTGTTATGATAGGAGATAATATAGATAGAGATGTACAAGGCGCATTAAATGCTGGACTAAAAGCAATTTATTATAATCCAAAAAATAAAAACAATAAAATAGAAAATAAGAATTATTATGAAATTAAAAGATTAGAAGAATTGACTAAAATATTATAATAAAATTCACAAAAATTTTACATAAAAATCATTGACAAATGACACAGTGCATATATAATAGCAAAGCACAGTGTCATTAAAATTTTTACATAAAAAGAAATAGATGAACATAAAAAATTTAAGTAATTAAAAATAAATAGAAGGAGGAATAAAATGTTCAAAGCACTAAAAAATTTAAAACAATCTTGGATAGCAGTAATTTTCATTGTGCTATTATTAATTGTTCAAGCTACCTGTGATTTAACATTACCAGACTATACATCTAAAATTATAAATGTAGGAATTCAAAATGGTGGGATTGAAGATGTTGCACCAGAAGAAATAAGAAAAACTACAATGGACAGTCTGTTACTTTTTACAAATGAAGATGAAATAATTTTAGGTAGTTATGAGGAAAAAGATAATAGAATTTACAAAATTAAAAAAATTTCTAAAGAAGAAAAAAAGAAGTTAAATGATATAATGGCAAGACCATTAGTAATAACAAGTTATTTACAAGATGAAGAAATGGCAGAGCAAATCAAAGCACAAATAGCACCAAACACACCTAATATAGAACTAATTGAAATTATAAAGCAAATGCCAGAGGAACAAAAAGAACAAATAATAACTAATATAAATGAACAATTAGATAAAATGCAAGACAGCATTTTACAACAAGCAGCAATTCAAGTTGTAAAAAAAGAATATCAAGCAATTGGAATAAACACAGATAATCTTCAAAACAAATATATTATTATATCTGGACTAAAAATGTTAGGAATATCTTCAATAATTATGATTTCAGCAATATCAATAATGTGTTTATCCTCAAGAGTATCTGCAAGACTAGGAAAAACTTTAAGAGAAAAGATATTTAAAAAAGTATTAAGCTTTTCAAATAAAGAATTCTCAGAATATAGTACAGCATCTTTAATAACACGCTCAACAAATGATATACAACAAATTCAAAATCTAATTGCAATATTGTTTAGAGTAGTTGTATATGCACCAATTATAGGTATAGGAGGATTTATAAGAGTATTAGCACAAAGTGATAATTCTATGGCTTGGATTATAGGTGTAGCAATTTTAGCAATTCTATTTATTGTAGCAACATTATTTATTTTATCAATGCCAAAATTTAAAAAATTGCAAAAACTTATTGATAAATTAAACTTAGTAGCAAGAGAAATATTAACAGGATTACCTGTAATTAGAGCATTTAATACAGAAAAAAGAGAAGAAGAACGTTTTGATAAAGCAAATATAGATTTAACAAAAACAAATTTATTTGTAAATAGAGCAATGAGCTTTATGATGCCTCTTTTAATGTTAGTTATGAACTGTATTTCACTTCTAATAGTATGGGTTGGAGCAAAAGGCGTAGATATAGGAACAATGCAAGTAGGAAATATGATGGCATTTATTCAATATACAATGCAAATTGTAATGAGTTTCCTAATGATATCAATGGTATCAATCATATTACCAAGAGCCTCAGTATCAGCTAATCGTATAAATGAAGTATTGGAAACAGAAGAAATTATTAAAGAAAGTAAAAAGCCAAAAACATTAAACGAAAATAAAAAAGGTTTAGTAGAATTCAAAAATGTAGGGTTTAAATATCCAGATAGTGATGAAGAAGTTTTAAGTGATATTACCTTTACAGCAAAACCTGGAGAAACGACTGCTATTATTGGTAGTACAGGAAGTGGTAAATCTACAATTGTTAATTTAATACCAAGATTTTATGATATAACATCTGGAAACTTATTAATTGATGGAGTAGATATTAAAGACATTTCTTATGCCAATTTAAGGAAAATTATTGGATTTGTACCCCAAAAAGGAATATTATTTTCTGGAACAATTGAATCAAATATAAAATATGGAAACTCAGATATGAAAGATGAACAAATGATAGAAGCTGCGAAAATTGCACAAGCAACAGAATTTATAGAATCAAAACCTTTAAAATATCAAGAACCAATTGCACAAGGAGGAAGTAATGTATCTGGAGGACAAAAACAAAGGTTATCAATAGCAAGAGCTATTGCAATAAATCCAGAAATTTATGTATTTGATGATAGTTTTTCAGCATTAGATTTTAAAACAGATAGTATTTTAAGAGCAGAATTAAGTAAAGTTACAAAAGATAAGACAGTTATAATAGTTGCACAAAGAATTAACACAATATTAAATGCAGACCAAATTATAGTATTAGAAGATGGAAAAGTTGTAGGAAAAGGAACACATGAAGAATTACTAAAAAATAATGAAACATATAGAGAAATTGCTTTATCACAACTTTCAGAAGAAGAATTAAACATAAAGGAGGGAGAAGAACATGAGTAATAATCAAACACAAAAACCTCCAGTAATGAAAGGACCAATGGGAAGAGGACCAGGTGGACTTGGAGCAGTAGAAAAAGCAAAAGACTTTAAAGGAACATTAAAAAAGTTAATTAGTAGACTTGCTAAATATAAAATTGCAGTTATAATTGTAATTATATTTGCAGTAGGAAGTACTATTTTTAGTATTGTAGGCCCTAAAATATTAGGAAATGCAACAACTGAAATTTATACAGGTTTAATGAATAAAATAAATGGAACAGGTGGAATTGATTTTAACAAAATTGGTCAAATTATTTTATGGGTAGTTGCATTATATACAACAAGTGCATTATTTAATTTAATACAAAGTTATGTAATGGCAGGGGTTGCACAAAAAATAACATATAAAATAAGAAATGATTTAACACATAAAATAAATAAACTACCAATGAAATATTTTGATAAAAAGACAAATGGAGAAGTATTATCAATTATAACAAATGATGTAGATACATTAAGTACAGGCTTAAACCAAAGTATAACACAAATTATAACTTCAATTTGTACAATAATAGGAATTTTAGTAATGATGTTTTCAATTAGTTGGGAAATGACATTAGTAAGTTTATTGATTTTACCAGTATCAGCTATAATTCTTAAAAATGTAGTTGGAAAATCTCAAAAATATTTTGTAAAGCAACAAGAATATTTAGGACATGTAAATGGCCAAGTTGAAGAAATTTATGGTGGTCATAATATTGTTAAAGTATTTGGAAGAGAAAAACAAGTAATTGAAGAATTCAAAAAACAGAATAATGAATTATATAAATCAGGTTGGAAATCTCAATTTTTATCAGGCTTGATGTTTCCATTAATGAATTTTATAGGAAATGTTGGATATGTATTAGTTGCTATAATGGGAGGATATTTTACAATAAAAGGGAAAATTACAGTTGGTAATATACAAAGTTTTATTCAATACAATAAGCAATTTACTCAACCAATAAGTCAAATAGCTCAAATATCAAGCACAATACAATCAATGGTAGCAGCAGCAGAAAGAATATTTGAATTTTTAGAAGAAGAGGAAGAACAAGCAGATGTTATGAATCCAGTATCAATCGAAAAAATTGAGGGAAATATAAAATTTGAAAATGTTAATTTTGGATATGAACCAGAAAAAACAATTATAAATGATTTTAATGCACAAATAAAAGATGGTCAAAAAGTTGCAATTGTTGGTCCAACAGGAGCTGGAAAAACAACAATAGTAAAACTTTTAATGAGATTTTATGATTTAAACAATGGTGCTATATTGATTGATGGTAATAATATAAAAGATTTTAAACGTGGTGAACTAAGAAAAATATTTGGTATGGTTTTACAAGATACTTGGTTATATGGTGGAACTATTAAAGATAATATTAAATATAGCAATCCAGATGCAACAGATTCAGAAGTTATTGAAGCAGCAAAAGCAGCTCATGTACATCATTATATAAAAACCTTATCAAATGGATATAATGCAATGATAAATGAAGAATCAAGTAATATTTCAGCAGGTCAAAAACAATTATTAACTATTGCAAGAGTTATTTTAGCTAATCCTAAAATATTGATTTTAGATGAGGCTACAAGTTCAATAGATACAAGAACAGAACAACAGATTCAATTAGCTATGGATAATTTAATGAAAGGAAGAACGAGTTTTATTATTGCTCATAGATTATCAACTATTAAAAATGCTGATTTGATTTTAGTTATGAATCATGGAGATATTGTAGAACAAGGAAATCATGAAGAATTATTAGAGAAAAATGGATTTTATGCTAAATTGTATAATTCCCAGTTTGAAGAGTAAAATAATTGAATTAAGATATGATATGTAGTATAATAAAAAGAAGCTAGAGCAGATTAAAGAAAAAGAGAGGAGGAGAAATATGACCAATGAAGAAATGTTAGCAGTAATTAGAGTAGATAAGGTAGGCATTCTAGAATTACTAGAAATGTTGAAAGAGCCAGTATGTTATGAGCATAATGGTTTTATAGATTTTCATGAAGATCAATTCATGAACGATGAAGATTATCGTAGGTTGCAGTTTGGTAAAAATGGCTATGTAGCTAATCTGATTGAAGGACCTCTCTAGCTTTTTCTTTGTCTAGAATATATACTATATAAGATTCTAGATATGGTGGGAACTATCATTGTTCCCACTTTTTCTTTATAAACCTATTTTAAATTTATAAAACTTAAATCATCCTATATTTTTCTCATATTTATAACTTGAACACATTGATTCATCAGCATGTTTTGTATTACAATCCTTAATTGGAGTTACAGTAATTTCATTAAGACTACAAAGACCATCATTATTATTGTATTTACAAGATTCTACTGTACAACATATTTTTTGACTTTTATCCATTTTTAAATCCTCCATATAAAATTATTAAAATTAGTATAACCTCAAACAATAAAATTTATACTTTAGAAGTTTTCATATTGCAAGCACTAAAAAACAATGATAAAATTTAACAGAAAGGAAAATAAAAATGGCAACAATATTAGAAATGAAAAAAAGACTACCAAAAGAATTTGTAAATAATCTATATGAAATGTTCACACCAGGAACAGTTGACAATATTTTAAAAGGAATGATTGAAAAAAGATATACAACATTAAGGGTAAATACACTTAAGTACAACATTCAAGATTTAATGAAATATTTTAAAGAAATTAATATAAAATTTGAAAGAGTATTATGGTACAAAGATGGACTAATAATAAAAAATGTAAATGAAAAATATATTCAAAAATTGGACATATATAAAAAGGGATACATTTATATTCAAAGTTTGCCAAGCATGGTACCACCACTAATTTTAAACCCAAAAGAAGGTGAGAAAATACTTGATGTAACTGCTGCACCAGGAAGTAAAACAACTCAAATTGCAAATCTTATGAATGGAAAAGGCTATATATTAGCAAATGAATTAGATAAAATGAGATATGAAAAATTAAAATATAATGTTGAATTACAAGGTGCAAATATTGTAGAAGTTATCAATAATAGAGGAGAAAAATTAGGAGAAAAATATCAAGAAAAATTTGACAAGGTTTTATTAGATACTCCATGTAGTGGTGAAGGAAGATTTACAGCTTATGATGTCCAAAGTTATAAAGTTTGGTCAATAAAAAAAGTAAATGAACTTGCAAAGTTACAAAAAAAGTTAATTAGAAGTGCTTATATGGCGCTAAAACCACAAGGAATTCTAGTATATTCAACTTGTACTTTAAATAAGCAAGAAAATGAATATATTTTAAATTGGGCTTTAGAAAATTTAAATGTAGAAATGTTAGAAATTGATTTACAATTAAAAGAAGCAATAAAAGCTTCAAATGAAAATTTAGATAAAAATATAAATAAAGCAATAAAAATATTACCATCAAAAAATACAGAAGGATTTTTTGTAGCAAAATTAAGAAAAAAGACTATTGATTAACTTTTATTATAGCATGAAAAAAGGAGAAATAAAATGATATATGAATTTGAAGTACCAGGAAAGATAATAGGGAAAGGAAGACCAAGATTAAATTCTTATACAGGTAATGTTTATACCCCTACAAGAACAAAAGACTATGAAACTTTAATTGAACAATACTTTTTATTAAAATATCCTAGATTTAAAATGTTAGAAGGAAGAATAAAAATTAGTATGATAGCATATTTTTCAATACCTAAAGCTACAAAAAAAAGTATGCTTGAAGATATGCTTGAAGATAAAATTAGTCCTACTAAGAAGCCTGATATAGATAATATTATAAAAATAGTATTAGATTCAATGAATAGATTTGCTTTTAAAGATGATATTCAAATTACGAAATTAGAAGTAGAAAAAAGATATGCTTTAGAAGAGAAAATTCAGATAAAAATAGAAGAATATTAAAACTGAAAAATTATAAAAAGTTATAAAAGAATAAGACAATTTGTCTTATTCTTTTAAAGTTTTACATTTTTTATCTTCCATACATTTTTCAGGTGGTTCTTTAAAACTTAAATACCAACTAATACCATTTCTTTTTTCTTCTATTGATTGATTTCGTTCCTCTAATTGACAATAAGTTTGAGGTGGGGGAACAATTACAGGTTGACCAGGCATCCAATTAGCAGCTGTAGAACCATTACTGCAATCAGCCATTTGAAGGGCTTGAACAGTTCTTATGATTTCTGGTATAAATCTTCCAATATTTAAAGGATAAACAAAAATAGTTCTTACTATTCCTTTATCATCAATAATAAATACATTACGTACAGTTTCTGTTGTACTTACATCATTTGAAATCATACCATATTTTCTAGCAATTTGCCCGCTTCTATCAGCAATAATAGGAAAAGATACTTGTATTCCTGTTTTACAATAAATGTCATAAATCCAAGCTAAATGTGATGCGTTACTGTCAATGCTTAGTCCTAGAAGTTCAGTGTTCATTTGTTTAAAGTATGTATGAGCTCTTGTAAATGCAATCATCTCAGTAGTACAAACTGGGGTAAAATCTCCTGGGTGTGAAAATAAAACTAACCATTTGCCTTTATAGTCATTTAAAGTTTTAGGACCACAAGTTGTAACCGCTTCAAAATCTGGAGCTTTTTGACCAATTTTTACATTCCCATTCATCATCAATTCATAATCCATAAAAATAAACTCCTTTCACTTTTATCTATAATATTAGAAAAATCAAAAAAATGTTAATACTAAAATTTAGAGTAATAGCAATAAAAAAAGTTTTTTTGCTGTGCTTATTGAAATTAATCATAAAAGGTTATAAAATAATGTATATGAAAAAGGCAAGTGATTTAAAGAAATATTAATAAAAAAAATATAGTGCTTCAAAAAATTTGAACTTTAATAGAGAATACTAAATATTGGCTTTTAATGTTCTCTATATTTAATATAGGAAAAGATATTGAAAAAACATCACAAAAAAGTAGGAGGAATAAAAATGGCAGTAAAAAAAAGTATTTTATATAGTAAGTTATGGGATAGTTGTAATACATTAAGAAGTAAAGGAGGAATGGATGCAACACAATATAAAGATTATGTTCTAATAGTATTATTTATGAAAGTTATAACAGACAAATATTACAATAGAAAAGATTCATTAATAGAAGTTCCTAAAAATGCAAATTTTAATACTATGATTTCATTAAAAGGGAAGAAAAACATAGGAGAAGAATTTAATAAAATCTTAGCAAAGATTGCAGAAGAAAATGATTTACAAAATGTAATAGACATTGTAGATTTTAATGATGAAAATAAACTTGGAAAAGGTAAAGACATGATAGATTCCTTAACAGGTTTAGTTGAAATATTTCAAGACCCAGAATTAGATTTTAGTAACAATAAAGCAGATGATAATGACGTTCTGGGAGACGCGTATGAATATTTAATGAAACAATTTGCCTCTGAAGCAGGAAAGAGTAAGGGGCAATTTTATACACCATCTGAAGTATCTAGAATTATGTCTAAGATACTGAAAATCAATAAATCAAAAAAAAGCCCTATTGAAGTATATGATATGACATGTGGTTCAGGATCACTACTAATAAAATCTGGTAATGAAGTAAAACAAGGAACAAAAGTATACTTATATGGACAAGAAAAAGATACTAATACAGCAGCTCTTTGTGTTATGAATATGTTTCTTCATGGAAATGCAACAGCACAAATTAAAGATGGAAATACATTAACAAATCCAAGATTTATTGATAATGGAAACATTAGAACTTTTGATTTTTGTGTAGCTAATCCACCATTTTCAGTAAAGAAATGGAGTAGTGATTTAGATTTAGAAAAAGGGTATGAAAGGTTTACAAGATTTGGTATGCCACCAGAAAACTGTGCAGATTATGCATTTCTTTTACACATGTTAAAGTCAATGGATCCTACAAATGGTCGTGGAGCAATAATACTTCCACATGGTGTACTTTTTAGAGGAGGACAAGAAGAAGTAATTAGAAAAAGATTACTAGAAAGTAGATTAATAGAAGGAATAATTGGTCTTCCACCAAATTTATTCTATGGAACTGGTATACCAGCGTGTATAATCATTTTAGATAAAAAAGATGCACCAAATAGAAAAAACGTTTTTATGATAGATGCAAGTAAATATTTTGTTAAAGATGGTAATAAAAACAAATTAAGAGAACAAGATATAAAGAAAATTACTGACACATATTTAGGAAGAATAGAACAAGAAAAATATTCTAAAATTGTTACAATAGAAGAAATAGAAAAAGAAGAATACAATTTAAATATTCCAAGATATATAGATTCATGTGAAAAAGAAACAATACAAGATATAAAAGCGCATTTGCTTGGTGGAATACCAGAAATAGATATTGAAAAATTAAGTAAATATTGGAACGTAGCACCAAACTTAAAAGATGAATTATTTAAGGAAAATGAAAAAATAGGATATCTAGATTTAGCTATAGATAAAGAAAAAATAAATGAGACTATAAGCAATTCAAAAGAATTTAAGGAATATTTTGGAGAATTAACAGAAAAAGTAATTAAGTGGGAAACCAAGAATAAAGACAAATTATACAAAGTAAATAATAGAACAAGGGTCAAAAAATTAATAGAAGAATTATCTAATAGTATGTTAAAAATATTTAAAGATGATAAGTTAATAGACAAATATGAAGCGTATGAATTTTTGATGGAATATTATAATAATACATTAAAAGATGACTTATATTTAATTGTTGAAAATGGATGGATTCCAAAATTAGTTTATGGACAAGATAAAAATGGAAAAATTAAAAAGAATGAATTTGAATCCGATTTATTACCAAAAGATATTGTTATAAAAGAGTATTTTGAAGAATATTCAGATAAATTAGATGAATTAAATAATGAATTAAATGATTTAGTACAAGAATTTGAGTTGGAAATTGAAGAAAATACTGGAGATGAAGCAATATTTAATGATGAAGAGAAAGTAAATGAAAAATTAATAAAAGAAAAAATAAAAGAAGAATCAGAAGAAAACATTGTAATATTAAAAAAATTATTAGACAATTTATATGAACAAAAAAATATAAAGAAAAATTTAAAAATTGTTCAAGAAGAACTAAATGAGCTAATAGTTAAAAAATATGATTCATTTGATGAAGTAATGTCAAAAGAATTAATAATAAATAAAAAATGGTTTAAAAATTTAGAAAATAAATTTGAAGATATGTATATTGACATAATATATAGTCTTTCTAATAAAATAATTACAGAAGTTGAAAACTATGAAAATACATTAAGTCAATTAGTAAAAGAAACATCTGATTTAGAATCTTTAGTTTTGAAAGATTTAGAAAGGATGGGATATAAATGCTAAAAGGATGGAACTATAAAACTATGAAAGATATATGCAAAGTTAATCAAGGTTTTCAAATAAATATCTCTCGAAGAGAAAAGTATAAAAGAGTTGATAATAAAATATATATCACAATACAACATTTAAATGGTGTGGGTGAAAATGAGTATATAAAAGACAAATATCATAATGCTTCTGTTGTATGTAAAAAAGAGGATGTATTAATGACAAGAACAGGAAATACAGGACGTGTTGTAACAAATGTTGAAGGTGTGTTTCACAATAATTTTTTTAGGATTAATTTTGATAAGAATAAAATAAATAAGGATTATTTAGTATATTATTTGAATATGAAATCAATTCAAAATCTAATTTTAGCAAAGGCAGGAACAAGTACTATTCCAGATTTAAACCATAATGATTTTTATTCAATTCCTTTTATATATCCAAATAATATTAAAGAACAAAAGGCAATTGCTAATGTTTTAATAAATATAGATAATTTAATAAATTCTCTAAAAAACACTATAGAAAAGAAGAAAAAGATAAAAAATGGATTAATGCAAAAATATTTAATATATAAAGAAGAATATCAAAAAAATAGTTTAGGTGATTTGCTTAATTTTAGATATGGAGAGGGAAATGTAATCCCAGATAATGGAGGTAAGTATCCAATTTATGGAGCAAATGGTATAGTTGGAGGGTATACTAAATATAATGCTGAAGATGAGATTATTATAGGACATATAGGAACTCCAGGAACAGTAATGTGGGCAAAAGGAAAAAACTTTGTAACTTATAATGGAACTATAACAACAGCTAAAAATCCTAAAATCCTAAATTTGAAATATGTATATTATGCTTTACTAAAATTGAATATTCCAAGTATTGCTTTTGGAAGTAGTCAGCCATTTTTATCTTATGATAAATTAAAAAGAATGGAGATTTATATTCCTAGAGAAATTGAACAACAAAATAAAATAGAAAAAGTATTAACAAATTTTGATAATGAGTTAGAATTATTAGAAAAAAAATTACAAAAGTATCAAAAAATAAAAGAACGAATGATGGAAGATTTACTAATAGGGAAAGTGAGATTAAATTGTGAGTAATGTAAATGAATTAGAGATAGTAACACAAGATAGAATAGTACATAAAATATTTGAAGAAAAACTAAAATATACTTATCTTGGAAATTTTAAAGATAGAGAAAATAATTCAAATATAGAAGAAGAACTACTTTTAAAATTTCTTGTAAAAAAATATCCAAAAGAAATAGCAGAAAAGGCAATATTAGAATTAAAAAAAGTTGCACATAATGAAACAAGAACATTATATGAAGTAAATAAAGAAGTATATAATATGCTTAAATATGGGATAGGAATTACTTTGTATGTTGGCCAAAAAGAACAAAAAGTATATTTTATTAATTATGAAGATTATACAAAGAATGATTTTTATGTTGCAGAGGAAGTAACTATTGAAGGAGAAAATGAAAAAAGACCAGATATAGTAGTTTATATTAATGGAATTGCTATTGGAGTAATTGAATTAAAGAGAAGTACAGTATCAATAAATGAAGGAATAAGGCAAAACTTAGATAATCAAAAGGCAATGTTTATTGAAAGATTTTTTACAACCATTCAATTTATAATAGCAGGAAATGATACAGAAGGATTAAAGTATGCAACTATCAAAACACAGGCTAAATACTATCTTCCATGGATTGAAGATGAAAAAGCAATAGATGAAATACATGAAAAAGTTGTTAATCTGATTAATAAAAAAGATTTATTAATCGACCAACAATTACCTTCATTATTTGAAAAAGAAAGAATAATTGATTTAATTGATAATTTTATTATTTTTGATAATGGGATAAAAAAAGTTCCAAGATATAATCAATATTTTGGTGTAACAAATGCAAGAGAATATGCAAAAAAACACGAAGGTGGAATAATATGGCATACGCAAGGAGCTGGAAAATCTTTAACAATGGTTTTAACTGCTAAATGGATATTATCAAATATTAATAATGCTAGAGTATTAGTATTTACTGATAGAAAAGAATTAGATAAACAAATAAAAGACGTATTTAGTAATACAGGAGAAAAAATATATAGAGCTAGAAGTTGCAATGATTTACTACAGTCACTAAATGAATATTCTAAGGGAAGATTAATCTGTTCATTAATACATAAAGTAGGGAGTTCAGTAGATGAAAATTCAGATAAAAATTATGCAGATTATGTAAAAGAGTTAACAAAATACAAAAAAGAAGTATATTCTGCAAAAGGAGATATTTTTGTATTTGTAGATGAATGTCATAGAAGTCAAGCGGGATTATTGCATGACGAAATGAAAAGAATATTACCTAATGCAACATTTATAGGTTTTACAGGAACACCGTTAATGAAAAAATCAAAAGCTACTACATTAGAAAAGTTTGGAAAATATATTCATATATATAAGTTTGATCAAGCTGTAAAAGATGGTATAGTAGTTGATTTATGCTATGAATCTAGAAATGTTGAACAAAGAATTAATAAACCTGCAAAAATAGATGAATGGTTTGAAGCTAAAACAGCAGGATTAAATAAATTTGCAAAACAGAAATTAAAAGAAAGATGGGGAACATTACAAAATGTAACAAGTTCTGGTTCAAGATTAGAAGAAGTAGTAAAAGATATAATATTTGATTTTGAAAAAATACCAAGACTTGAACAAGGAAATGGTACAGCAATACTAGTAGCAAGTACAATATTTGAAGCCTGTAGATATTGGGAAATCTTTCAATCAAAAGGATTTACTAAATGTGCAATTATATCCTCATATACACCACACATTGGAGATGTAAAAGGTGAAGAAGATGGAGAATTTACATTATCGGATAAACAAAAAATATACGAAGTATATAATAAAATGTGGGATAAAACAAAATATCCTAAATTAAGAAGTGATAATGAACATGATGATTATACACAATGTTTTGAAGATAATGCTATATACAAATTTATTCATACTCCAGCAGAAATGAAAGTTTTAATTGTTGTAAATAGACTATTAGCAGGATTTGATGCTCCTTCTGCAACATATTTATATATAGATAAAAAAATGAAAGATCATGGATTATTTCAAGCAATATGTAGAATAAATAGATTAGACAAAGATAAAGATTTAGGATATATCATTGATTATAAAGACTTATTTGAAAACATTGAAGGAGCAGTTGAAAACTATACTAGAGGAGCATTTGACAATTTTGATAAAGAAGATATAACAGGTCTATTAAAGAACAGATTAGAATTTGGAAGTCAAAGATTAAATAAAGCACTAAAAAAAGTAAAATCAATTTGTGAACCAGTGGAGAATCCAAAAGGAACATTAGAATTTTTACATTACTTTGTAGCAGAAGATCTTGATACAATAACTGCATCAAGAGAAGAAAGTTTGAAAAGTACTGAGACTAGAAGAATGGAATTTTATGATGCAGTTTCTAATTTAGTAATATCATATACAAACATTGCTGATGAAATGACAAAAGCTGGTTATACTAAGGAAGAAATAAAAGAAATAAGGGAAGCTGTTAAATATTATAACAATGCTAGAGATGAAATAATGAAATCAGCAGGAGATTATATAGAATTAAAAAATTATGATAGTGCTATGCGATATATGATAGATAACTATATAAGTGCAGAATCTATTGAACCACAACATACATTAGATGAAGCAACATTGTTAGATATTATAGTTGCAAGTGGTTTAGATAAAGCAACAAAAAGTATGCCCAAAAGTTTTAAAAATAATAAAAAAGCAATATCTCTTGCTATAGAAAATAATATAGCTTCAACTATTATAAATAATAAAAATCAAAATCCAAGATATTATAGTAAGATGTCTGAATTGCTTGAAAAATTAATAGAAACAAAGAAAGAACAAAATCTTGATTATCAAAAATATTTAGAAAAATTAGTTGAACTTGTAAAAAAAGTAAAAAATCCAGAAACAAGTGGAGCTTATCCAAAATCAATACATAATGTGAGATTAAGAGGATTATATGACATTCTTGATAAAAATGAAGAAAGAACAATAAAGTTATATGATTATTTGAATTTAAACATTCCAAGAGATTTTATGGAAACAAAAATGAAACAGAAAGAGTTTAAAAGAGAATTATCTTTATGGATAGAAAATGAGAAGCAACAACAAGAAGTGTTTATGCTTTGGAAAAATACGAGAGGATGTTAGGAAGTATGTTAATAAATAACTTTGAGATAGAAGTAAAGAGAAAACAAGTTAAAAACATAAATTTAAAAGTTTACCCTGACCTAACAATTAAAGTTTCTGTGCCAAAAAATATGGATATTGATACACTAAAAAGAATGATTATATCAAAAGAAGAATGGATAAATAACCAATTAAAAAGATATAGAGAACAGAATAGAATAACTAAAAGAAATTATGTTTCAGGGGAAGATTATTATTTAAATGGAAAAAGATATATATTAAAAGTATGTGATTCTAATACACCACATATAAAGATTGAAAATAATAATAGAATGATAATGTATGTTAGAAAGACTTCAAGTGTAGAAAACAAAGAAAAATTAATGAATTATTTCTATAAGGAAAATCTCAAAAATAAACTAAATAAATTTATTCCATTATGGGAAAATAAAATTGGAGTAAAATTAAATTGTTATTCAATTAGAAAAATGAAAAACAAATGGGGAAGCTGTAATACAGATAGAAAAGAGATTAATTTTAATTTAGAATTAGCTAAAAAGAAAGATTCTGAAATACAATATGTTGTAATACATGAATTATTACATCTTATTGAAAGAAATCATAACGAAAATTTCAAAAATTTAATGTATATTTTTTGCCCAAAATGGCAATTATATCAAGAAACATTAAATGAGATATTATAAATTTAAAATATTTGATATTAAAGGTAAAAAATACCGTAGTATGCAAAATAAAATTTAAAGTAATAGCTATAATAATATTGACAGATTCATATTTTAGAAATAAAATAACAATATAATAAAAGAATTAAGGAGGATTTAATAAAATGGCTTTAGTAACAACAAAAAATATGTTTGAAAAATCAATGAAAGAAGGATTTGCAATAGGAGCATTTAATGTAAATAATATGGAAATAATACAAGGGATTGTAGATGCAGCTGCGGAGGCAAATTCACCTGTAATTTTACAAGTATCATCAAGTGCTATAAAATATGCAAGAATAAATTATTTAATGAAAATGGTGCAAGCAGCAGTAGAGGAGCATCCTAATGTTCCAATAGCTATTCATTTAGACCATGGTCCAGATTTTGAAACAGCAAAGATGTGTATTGATAATGGATTTACTTCAGTTATGATAGACGGTTCTAAATATGATTTTGAAGAAAATATAGCTTTAACTAAAAAAGTAGTAGAATATGCACATGAACATGGAGTAACAGTAGAAGCAGAGCTTGGAAAATTAGCAGGAATTGAAGATGATGTAAATGTAGATGCATCAGATGCAATGTATACAGACCCAGAACAAGCTGAAGAATTTGTAAAAAGAACAGGATGTGATTCTTTGGCAATTGCTATTGGAACAAGTCATGGAGC
Source organism: Clostridia bacterium (assembly GCA_022794055.1). GTDB lineage: Bacteria > Bacillota > Clostridia > TANB77 > CAG-508 > CAG-269. Next base: position 8,084 of record JAAWEA010000022.1, on the reverse strand, counting down.
ATATAAATTTAAAGGTGAAGCAAAATTAAGATTTGATATATTAAAAGAAATAAAAGAAAGAATACCAAATACTCCAATTGTATTACATGGGGCATCAACAGTTATACCAGAATTAGTAAATATGTGTAATGAATTTGGAGGAGATATTCCAGGAGCAAAAGGTGTACCAGATGAAATATTACATGAAGCAAGTACCTCAGGTGTATCAAAAATTAATGTGGATACAGATTTAAGATTAGCTATGACAGCAGGAATTAGAAAGGTATTTGCTGAAAATCCAAATTCTTTTGATCCAAGAAAGTATTTAGGAGAGGCGAGAGAGTTAATTAAGGAAACTGTAAAACATAAAATTGAAAATGTTTTTGGATCAGTAAATAAAGCATAAAAATGAAAATAGAAATTGAAAGGGAAAAAGGGTCCAGGACAAAAAATCCCTCTTAATTATTAAGAGGGATTTTTTGTCCTGGACCCTTTTTCCCTTTCAATTTCTATTTTAGCTGTTTTTTATAGACATTTGTTTTCTAATTCTTCTTTCAGCATCTTTTTTAGCAATATCTTCACGTTTATCGTATAATTTCTTCCCTTTTCCAATACCTAATTCCAATTTAACAAAACAACCTTTAAAATACATATTGATAGGTACTAGACTATAACCTTTTTGTTTAGTAAGTCCAATTAATTTATTTATCTCACGCTTATTCAAAAGTAATTTTCTATCTCTTAATGGATTTTTATTAAAAATATTTCCATGCTCATAAGGACTAATATGCATACCTACTATGTATACTTCACCATTTTTAATAATGGCATAACTATCTTTCATATTTGCTTTACCATTTCGAATGGATTTTATTTCTGTACCTGAAAGTACAATACCTACTTCAAATTTATCTTCAATAGTATAATTATGAAAAGCAGTAGGATTTTTCGCAATTAATTTTGTTTCCATATAAATATTACCTTTCATTTTTATAAGTATTGATAGTATAGCACGAAAAATCCATAACTGCAATATTAATCTAATCTGTTATCATCATCATTATGGTGATTAGAAGAATTTGTGAATTGCATAGAATAATACCAAACTACTGCAATTATAGCGATGGCAGCAATTCCTATTATAAGCCAAGTCCAGGCAGTAGAAGTCATTCCCATTAAGGTTGAATCATCTGTTCCAACTCTTGATGCTGTATATTGTCCACCATCAGTATCACTTCCACTTGCTGTATATCCAGCAGTATCATTTCTATTATTCATATCATTCTCTAATCCATTTTCTATAGAGCCTGTAGCATCCTTAGAAGCATTAGAAACATCTTTAGAAGCATTCTCAACAGTATCTTCAACACCACCTACGAAGTTTTTAACATCATTTGTAGCTTTTTGGATTCCACCATTGTTTTCAGCAAAACAAAATGTAAAAGAAAAAATAATACATAAAATAATACCGAAAAAAACAAAAAATTTTTTGTTCATTTATTTTTCCTCCTTAAAAAATAATAGATTTTTTGTAAATCTATTATTATTATTTAAAAATTTTGGAAAAATATACTTGCAAAATGTCCCAAATAAGACAGTTCTGTTTTAAGTAAGCTTTTGATGTTTTTATCATTAAACATTACTTATCAAGATTAAATTTTTTTAATTTTTTTTTGACAAAAAAAAAGCTAAAATTTTCTAAAATAGAAATTTTAGCCATAAGTTAATTCTTTAATTTAATTAAAATTGCAATAGCTAATAATATTAAAACAATACCTACAACAATTAATAATATGTTTAAAATATTAGACAATTCTAAATCTGAATTTGAACTAGAAGTGATTTTTGCAGAAGAATCTGTTGAAGTTGACCTTGTAACATTTTTTTGATTTTCATTCTCAGTTTCATCATTATTTTCATCTTCATTTATATTTGTATTATTACTACTATTGTTACTATTATTAGAGGAACTTCTTGAAGAATTTAAATCAACAGCTTTAATATAATTTACATTTGCTAAAATAAATACAAATAATGAAAAAGATATCAATATTTTTTTAATTATATTACTCATTACTGACCTCCTAAAATTTTTCTTTTGATTTATATTATATATAATAGCATAAAAAAAATATATAGTCTACTAATTTTTCAGATTTTGTTAGTATAAAGAATAAAAGTGAAATTTTAATGTAAATATACTCAATAACTAAACTACAAAAAACAAACGACAAAAAATATCAAATAAAAACAAAAAAACATTGTACAAAAAAATAACATTTGATATAATTCAAACAGTTACAAAAATATAATGTAACAAGGAGGTAACAAATGGATACAAAAAAAACTTGCAATATAGAAAAAATAAACCAATTTATGGAAAAAATATTTCAAGAATATTTACCAGTAAAAGACAACTTAATTCAAATACTAAATGAAGTTCAAGAGCAATTTGGATACATACCAAAAGAATCACAAATCAAAATTTCAGAATTTTTAAAAATACCAATGGCAGAAATTTATGGAGTCATCACATTTTATTCAAGATTTACACTAGAACCAAAAGGAAAATATACCATTTCAATTTGTTTAGGAACAGCATGTTATGTAAAAGGCTCACAAAAAATACTAGATAGACTAGAAGAAAGGCTAAAAATCACATCAGGTCAAACAACACAAGACGGAATGTTTTCAATAGACACAACAAGATGTGTTGGAGCATGTGGATTAGCACCAGTATTTACAGTAAATGGAGAAGTATACGGAAAAGCAACTGTAAAAAAATTAGATGAAGTATTAGACAAATTATTAGAAAATAAATAGAAGGGAGAAGCTTATGAAGAATTTACAAGAAATTCATAAAATAAGAGAGGAAAAAAGAAAAGAGCTAGACATAAGAGTAAATACAGATTTAAAAACAAGAGAAAAACACATTTTAGTTTGTCATGGTACAGGATGTACTTCTTCAAAATCAATAGAAATATTAGAAAATTTCAAAAAAATAATAAAAGAAAAGCAGATAGAAAATGTAAGAGTAATAAAAACAGGATGTTTTGGACTATGTGCAAAAGGACCAATTGTCATTGTTCGTCCAGAGGACACATTTTATGCTAATTGTACACCAGAAGATTGTGAAGAAATTATACAAACACATATAATAGAAGGAAAAGAAGTTCAAAGACTATTATGTAAAGATATTGATGGAACAAAAGTAAAAAGTTTAGATGAATTAAATTTTTACAAAAAACAAGAAAGAATTGCACTAAAAAATTGTGGTGTAATAAATCCAGAAGATATTGATGAGTACATAGCATTTGATGGATATTTAGCATTAGAAAAAGTGTTAAAAGAAATGAATCAAGAACAAGTTATAGAAACAATTAAAAAATCAGGATTACGTGGACGTGGTGGGGCAGGCTTTTTAACAGGATTAAAATGGGAATTAACAAAAAATGTTGAAGTAGATCAAAAATATGTAGTATGTAATGCAGATGAAGGAGATCCAGGAGCTTTTATGGATAGAAGTATTTTAGAAGGAGACCCTCACTGTGTTATTGAAGCAATGATGATTGCAGGATATAGTATAGGAGCAAACAAAGGATACATATATGTAAGAGCAGAATATCCAATTGCAGTAAAAAGATTTCAAATAGCTATCAATCAAGCTAAAGAATATGGATTATTAGGAAAAAATATTTTAGGATTTGACTTTGATTTTGACATTGAAATTAGATTAGGAGCTGGAGCTTTTGTTTGTGGTGAAGAAACAGCACTATTAGAATCAATTGAAGGAAGAAGAGGACATCCAAGAGTAAAACCACCATTCCCAGCACAAAGCGGTTTATGGGGTAAACCAACACTAATAAATAATGTTGAAACTTATGCAAATATAACAAAAATTATTTTAAATGGAGCAGAATGGTTTAATCAAATAGGAACTGAAAAGTCAAAAGGAACAAAAGTATTTGCATTAGGTGGAAATGTAAATAATACAGGATTAGTAGAAGTACCAATGGGAACAACTTTAAGAGAAATCGTTTATGATATTGGTGGAGGAATACCAAATAATAGAGAGTTTAAGGCTGCTCAGACTGGTGGACCTTCAGGAGGATGTATTCCAAAAGAGCACTTAGATACACCAATAGACTATGAATCATTAAAAGAGATTGGTTCAATGATGGGCTCAGGTGGACTAATTGTTATGGATGATACAAAATGTATGGTAAGTTTAGCTAAATTTTATTTAGATTTTACTGTATCAGAAAGTTGTGGGAAATGTACACCTTGTAGAATTGGAACAAAAAGAATGCACGAAATTTTAACAAAAATATGTGAAGGAAATGGAACAGATAAAGATATCAACCTTTTAGAAAAATTGGCTTTAAATGTTCAAAAATCAAGTGTATGTGGACTTGGGCAAAGTGCACCAAATCCAGTACTTAGTACTTTGAAATATTTTAAAGATGAATATAAAGAACATGTTTCTTATAAAAAATGTAGAGCAAAAGAATGTAAAGATTTAACTCAAATTGAGATAGATGTTAATTTATGTAAGGGATGTAGCTTGTGTCAGAAGAATTGTCCAGTTAATGCAATTGAGGGAGAAGGAAGAGATGTAAGAGTTATAAATCAAGAAAAATGTATTAAATGTGGTACTTGTTTGACAAAATGTCCATTTAAAGCAATTAAATAAGAGGTTTAAGTATATGGTTAGTATAAAATTAGAAGACATAAAAGAATTTTCAAAAAAATATAATTCAAATATACAAAATAAAGAAATAGAAAATAAAATTAAAGAAAATGGTTTAATAAAAGCTTGTTTAAATAAAAAGATTATTGAAGAAAATCAAGGAAATTTTAATATTGAACTTTCAGAAACTAAAAGATATAACCAAAAAGAAAGTTTAAGATGTTGGGCATTTTCTGGATTTAACATGATAAAACGTAATATGGCAGAAAATCTTAATATGGATATTATGAATTTTGAATTATCTGATAATTATATTATCTTTTTCCATAGATTAGAAAAGGCAAATTTTGCTTACGAAAAGGTTATCACTTCCAAGACAACAGATATTACAAAAATATTTAAAAAAGAGAGATTGAAAAATATAATTGAAGAAGTTGGACATTGGAAAATGTTTGTTAATATAGTTAAAAAATATCGGATTAGTGCCACTAGAAGTTATGAAAACGACAATAGAAGGAGAAAACAGTGTTCAAGTAACAAATTTGTTTTCTGAAACTGTAAAAAGTAATATTTTTAAATTGATAAAATTAAAAAAACAAAATATGGATATAAACAAATTAAGAAATATAAAAAAGAATATGTTACAAGAAGATTATGAATTTTTATCAAAAGTATATGGAGAACCAAGTAGAAAATTTGATTATACTTATATAGATAATAATGGAAATACTATTGAACTAAAAGATATGACACCTTTAAAATTTACTGAAAAACATTTAAGCATGAATATAGAAGATTTTGTTTTTATATCAAATGTACCAATGTTTGGTAGAAGTTATGGTGAAAAAATAAAAAATAATAATTCAAATTTAGTAGAAAATAGCACTGTTGAATTTTTACATATATCATCAAACGAATTAAAAGAACTTGCTATAAAACAATTAAAAGATAATATTCCAGTAATAATAGGTTTAACTATTAAAAAATTTTCAAATTTCAAAAATGGCATTTTAGATACAAGATTGTATGATTATGAAAAATTAGTTAAATATAAAAAATTAACTAAAGAAGAAGGTTTAACTATCGAAGATATAATTTTGCATCATTATATGACAATTACAGGTGTATATATAGAGGATGAAAAACCTAAAAGATGGAAAGTAGAAGATAGTTATGGAAGTGAAGCAAGAATAAATGGCTATTGGATAATGAATGATAATTATTTTACAGATTATGTTTTTACTTGTATTATTGATAAAAAATACCTATCAGAAAAGCAATTAGAATTATATAACAAAAAGGCAATAATGGAAAATAAATAAAAGAGTTATTATTAAAATTTTTGACCTTTTACATAATTTATAGGCCATTTTGTTCAAGTACCAATTTATGGGAAAATGTCCCACAGGTACACATTTCCAATATGGCATTGTCTCAAACAAAAATGTCCCTATTGGGACAAAGAGGAGGAAAAATGAAAGAAGAATTAGTAAATATAACTATAGATAATCAAAAAGTATCAATACCTAAAGGAACAACTATATTGCAAGCTGCAAAACAGGTTGGAATAGAAATACCAACTTTATGCTTTTTAAAAGACATAAATGAAATTGGTGATTGTAGAATGTGCATTGTAGAAGTTGAAGGTAGAAGAGGATTTGCAACTTCATGTATTCAAAAAGTAGAAGATGGCATGGTAGTTAAAACAAACACACCAGAAATTTTAGAAGCACGTAAAGTAATGTTAGACTTAATAATATCAAACCATAATAAAAATTGCTTAACATGTTCTAGAATGGGAAAATGTGAATTACAAGAATTAGCTGTTAAATTTGGAATACAAGAAATAGAGTACGAAGGAGAAAAAACAAGTAATGAAATTGATGATTTATCACCTTCGATTGTAAGAGATTTTAGTAAATGTATTTTATGTCGTAGATGTGTTGCAGTATGTAAAAATGTACAAAAAGTAGGAGCAATAGATTGCTTAGAAAGAGGATTTGACTCATCTGTATCAACATCTTATAATCAAAGTTTAAAGGATAGTAATTGTACATATTGTGGTCAATGTATTCAAGCTTGTCCCACAGCAGCTTTACATGAAAAACAAACAACAGATGAGATATGGGAAAAATTAAAAGACCCAGAAACATTCGTTGTAGTACAAACAGCACCTGCTGTTAGAGTGGCATTAGGAGAAGAATTTGATATGCCAATTGGTACTAATGTAACAGGCAAAATGGTTACAGCATTAAAAAGATTAGGATTTGATAAAGTATTTGACACTAATACAGGTGCAGATTTTACAATTATAGAAGAGGCAAATGAATTTATAGAAAGATTAAAAGAAAATGATAGTATGCCAATGATTACATCTTGTTGTCCAGGTTGGGTAAGATTTTTAGAAATACATTATCCTGAACTTGTAAATCATTTATCAACTTGTAAATCACCACACCAAATGTTAGGAAGTTTAATAAAATCGTATTATGCAAAAAAAGAGGGCATAAATCCAGAAAAAATATATGTTGTTTCAGTAATGCCATGTATTGCAAAAAAATATGAGAGAGAACGTCCTAAAATGGCAGATAATAAATTGTTTGATGTTGACAATGCAATAACTACTCGTGAACTTGCAAAAATGATTAAATTAGCTAATATTCGTTTAGATAAATTAGAAGATAATGAATTTGATAATCCATTAGGAGAATCAACAGGAGCAAGTGCAATTTTTGGAGCAACTGGAGGAGTGATGGAAGCAGCACTTAGAACAGCTCAAGATACTTTAACTGGTAAAGATTTACAAGAAATTGATTTTAAGCAAATTAGAGGAGAAGAAGGTATAAAAAAAGCAACTGTTAATATTGATGGAAAAGAAATAAAAGTAGTAGTTGCAAGTGGACTTGGAAATGCAAGAAAAATAATGGAAGAAATAAAATTAGGAAAAGCAGATTATCAATTTGTTGAGATTATGGCTTGTCCAGGTGGATGTGTTGTAGGAGGAGGTCAGCCAATAAAAAATTCTACAATACAATCAGAAGTAAATGTAAAAAAATTAAGAGCAGATGCACTTTATACAATTGACGAAAAATCTACTATTAGAAAATCACATCAAAATCCTGTTGCATTAAAAGTCTATGAAGAATTTTTGGAAAGTCCTGGAAGCTATAGAGCAGAAAAATTATTACATGTTCCAATAGGGACGTGTACCAGTGGGACATTTTAGTAATCTATCTTATTTTAGAGAAAAAAAGACCCTTGAAAATAAGGGTCTTTTTAAATAACTTTAGAGTAATCCCCCAGCTATGCTGGGGGTGTCGGAAAACTTTTAGTTTTGCACAGAGTAACAAAAATGCCACCCCAACATGATATAATATTTTTAAGTTTGACGGCTTAAAATATTATAAATGAGAGG